>CAZOTZ010000038.1:0-16692 GCA_964582875.1 uncultured Aquificales bacterium
TTCTTCCTTTTTTCTTTTTTTCTGAACTCTTTTGTGCAACTGCCATTTGAATACCTCTTTTTAAACTGAAAAATCCTATAAACTTAACTTTATATTTAATCAGGTAGATTTACAATAAGATTCAAATATATACTGTTTAGCTGTCTATAACAGTTTTTTAAGGTTTCTTTAGGTTTTTCTTTCTAATTCTTATTGCATCAGGGGTTACTTCTATAAGTTCATCTTCGGCTATCCATTCTATTGCTTTTTCAAAGTCCATTTCCCTGTGGGGGATAACCTTTATATTTTCATCATTTGCGGCAGCTCTTACGTTAGTAAGTTTCTTTTCCCTTGTTATGTTCACCCACAAGTCTTTGTCTCTGTTATGCTCTCCTATTACCATCCCTTCGTAAACTTCTGTTCCAGGTGGTATAAAGAATACGCCTCTATCTTGAAGTCCAAATATTGCATATGGGGTTGCTACCCCTTTTCTGTCTGAAACTAAAGCTCCATTTTGTCTTGTTTTTATATCTCCATACCACGGCTCCCAACCTTCAAAGATTGTATTTATGAGACCTTCTCCTCTGGTATCAGTTTTGAACTCAGAACGGTACCCTATTAGTCCCCTTGAGGGAACTATAAACTCAAGTCTTACCCTTCCACTACCGTGGTTAATCATATTTACCATTTTTCCTTTTCTTGAGCCAAGTTTTTCCGTTACTGTTCCTATATACTCTTCTGGTATGTCTATAAAAACCCTTTCTACAGGTTCATGTTTTATTCCGTTTATATCTTTTGTTATAACTTCTGGTTTTGATACCTGGAATTCATATCCTTCTCTTCTCATCATTTCTGCAAGTATAGACAGCTGGAGCTCTCCCCTTCCCATAACAAGAAAAGCTTCCGGATTGTCTGTATCTTCTACTCTTATTGCTACATTAGTTAAAGTTTCTTTGTAAAGCCTTTCCCTTAAATGTCTTGATGTTAAGTATCTGCCACTTCTTCCAGAGAAAGGAGAATCATTTACAGAGAAAATCATAGATATAGTTGGCTCTTCTACTGTTATAGGAGGAAGTGCTTCTGGATTTTCAATATCTGCAATTGTATCTCCTATATGGATGTTTTCAAGTCCTGCTATAGCAACAATATCACCGTACTTTGCTTCTTTTGTCTCTACCCTTTTTAAGCCTTCGTATGTGTATAAAGCTCTTACTGTGCCCTTTTCTATAGAGCCATCTCTTTTTAAAACAGCTACTTCCTGTCCTACTTTTACTGTTCCATTAAATATTCTTCCTATCGCAAGTCTACCAACGTAGTTATCATAGTCTAATGAAGATATTAAAAACTGAAGCCCCTTATCAGGGTTATACTCAGGGGGAGGTATATAACTTACGATTTTTTCAAATAAAGGTCTCATATCTTTTGAATCATCTTCAGGGTCTTCTTTTGCTATGCCTTCTTTACCAATTGTATAAAGAATAGGAAAATCAAGCTGTTCTTCCTCTGCATCAAGGTCTATAAAAAGGTCATAAATCTCATTTATAACTTCATTTATCCGGGCATCAGGTCTATCTATTTTGTTTATAACAACTAATGGGGTTAAACCTGCTTCAAGGGCTTTCTGTAAAACAAACCTTGTCTGGGGCATTGGACCTTCTGCTGCATCAACGAGGAGAATAACACCGTCTACCATTTTAAGGGTTCTTTCTACTTCTCCTCCAAAATCTGCGTGTCCTGGAGTATCAACAATATTTATCTTTATGTTTTTATAGTAAATTGCTGTATTTTTTGCCATTATTGTGATGCCCCTTTCCCTCTCCAAATCAATGTTATCTAAAATTCTTTCTACAACTTCTTCATTTTCCCTGAAAGTGCCACTTTGTTTTAAAAGGGCATCTACCAATGTTGTTTTTCCGTGGTCTACATGGGCTATAATTGCTATATTTCTTATATCTTTTCTCACAGCTTTTTTTAGCATGTTGTTCAAATCTTTACCTCTTATTTTTATTGGGCTTAGTATTTTATCAGAATTTTATGTTAAAAATATGTGATTTCCATACTTTTGGAGGATAAAATGGGAAAAACCTTTCCTTTAACTGTTGTGATAGCCACTTTTAATGAGGAAGAAAACATAAGCAGGGCTATAAACAGTATTAGAGATATTGCTTCAGAAATTCTTGTTATAGATAGTGGTTCCAGTGATAAAACTGTTGAAATAGCTGAAAATCTTGGGGCAAAGGTTATATACAACAAATGGGAAAACTATCCAGCACAAATTCAGTTTGGGATTAATAAAGCTTCAAATCCTTATGTCTTTGTAATAGATGCAGATGAAGAGGTATCAGAAGAACTAAAAGATAGTATAAGACAGATTTTTGAAAATAAAGATGTAGAAAAATATGCCTGTTTCCAGATAAACAGAAAAACTTTTTATCTTGGGAAGTTTTTAAACTTTGCGTGGCAGCCTGAATACAGGATAAGAATTTTCCATAAAGATAAAGTCAAGTATGAAGGCTTTCTCCATGAAAAAGTCATATGCAACGGAAAAGTCAAAAAGCTCAAAGGAGACCTTTACCACTACACTTACAAGGATTTAGAAGACCAGTATAAAAGATTAATAAAGTACTCAAAACTTTCTGCAGAAGGAATGTATAAAAATGGGAGAAAATTTAAGTTGCATAAACTTATACTTAATCCATTCTGGGGTTTTTTCAGGGAGTACTTTTTAAGGCTTGGATTTTTAGATGGAATACGGGGTTTTTCTGTTGCAGTAAGCCAGTTTTTTTATGTTTTTTTAAAGTACCTTTTTCTATGGGAAATAGAAAGAAAAAAACAAAAAGACAAAATTTCCACTTTTAATAAAAAATCTTTTTAGATATTATTTTCTAAACAAATAACAAGGTTCAGGAGGCTGTGAAGAATGAGGAAAGTTTTACTTACTTTACTTTTATTTATTTTTTCAGGTTTTACATTAGCAGAAGAAAATAAAGGTTATTTTGTTCAGAACAAACCAGACATCAAAACAGAAATAAAATGGAGTCTTGTTGAATACACAGGACCTTTAATGAGGGAAGCTGTTATTAATGTTAAGGCTATTTTTAAAAATGTAGGAAGGTGGGATTCTGAATGTTTAAATGGCTTTTGTATAGCTGTTTTAAGGGAAAAAGTTCCTGGAGAAAACAAGTGGAGTATCTTAGGCATAAGAACCTTTAAAAAACTAAAAGGGGTGGAGAGTATTGTTATCTCTAAAAATATAATGGTCAAATGTGGAGATAAATTTCCTCCTGTTTTACAGGCTTTCCACTACAGATATACCTATACGAAGGATGAAGAATCCCAGGAGTATTACGATACTAATATGAAAAATAACATTGATGAGCTTGATTTAGAAACTGTTCAGAGAAAACTGTGGGATAAAAACTGTAAACCAAAAATAAAATAAAAAGGAGCCTGAAGGCTCCTTTTTTATTAAATGTCGTAGTAAAGTTCAAACTCTTTTGGATGTGGAACAAGTCTGATAGCGTCCACTTCTTCCTGTTTAGTTTCAATCCACATGTTGATGAAGTCTTCGTCCATAACTCCGCCTTTTGTGAGGAATTCCATATCTTCTTTAAGAGCGTCAATAGCTTCCTGGAGAGAAGCTGGAGTTGATGGAACATTTGCAAGCTCTTCTGGTGGGAGTGAGTAGATATCTTTATCTAATGGTTCTCCTGGGTGGATTTTGTTTTCAATTCCATCTATTGCAGCCATTAGAAGAGCTGTAAATGCTAAGTATGGGTTAGAAGATGCATCAGGGAATCTAACTTCTATTCTTTTAGCTTTTGGTGAAGCTGAGCCCATAGGTATTCTTATAGCAGCAGACCTGTTTCTTGCTGAGTAAGCAAGTTTAACTGGAGCTTCAAATCCAGGAACAAGTCTGTGGTAAGAGTTAGTAGTTGGGTTTGTGAAAGCTGCTATAGCTTTTCCGTGTTTGATTATTCCACCTATTGCGTAAAGTGCAACTTCAGAAAGACCTGCATACTGGTCTCCTGCAAACATATTCTCTCCACCTTTCCAGATAGAGAAGTGGGTGTGCATACCAGAACCATTGTCTCCTGCTATTGGTTTAGGTAAGAATGTCACATACTTTCCGTGTCTGTATCCTACATTTCTTAATACATACTTGTATTTGAGAACGTTATCTCCTGTTGTAACAAGGTCAGAGAATCTGAAGTTTATTTCTCCCTGTCCTGCTGTTCCAACTTCGTGGTGTTCCCTTTCAACGGTTATACCAACTTCTTCAAGGGTTTTCACCATATCCCTTCTGATTTCAGCCATTTTGTCTAATGGTGGAACTGGGAAGTATCCTCTTTTATAAGGTGTTTTGTATCCAAGGTTTGGCATTTCTTCTCTTCCAGTGTTCCACCATCCTTCAACAGAGTCTACTTCATAGTAAGCTATATTTGGTCCATTCATGAACTTGATATCATCAAAAATGAAGAACTCTGCCTCAGGTCCAAAATAAGCTATATCACCTATACCTGTTGATTTGAGGAACTCAATAGCTTTCTTAGCAATCTGTCTTGGGTCTCTGCTGTAAGGCTCCCTTGTTATTGGGTCTACAACATCACAGATTAATGAGATGTTAGGCTCTTCTATAAATGGGTCTATGAAAGCAGATTTAGGGTCAGGAATTAAAAGCATGTCAGATTCCTGAATACCTTTCCAACCTCTGATAGATGAACCGTCAAAAGGAATTCCATTTTCAAAGCTTTCAGCTGAGAACTCGTGGGCTGGTATTGTGAGGTGCTGCCACTGACCAAATGGGTCTGAGAACTTAAGGTCAATAAAAACTACTCCCTTCTCAGAAATAACTCTTAAAACATCGTCCGGTGTTTGGCATTGAATCATAGCCATATAAAATACCTCCATGTAAGATTTTTGTAAAATTTATCTAAATAGCTTCAGGACCTCTTTCTCCTGTTCTTATTCTTATTACATCTTCTACAGGAATAACGAATATTTTCCCATCACCTATTCTTCCAGTTCTTGCTGCGTTTGCAATTGTTTCAACTACTTTATCAACCATTGAATCGTCTACAACAATTTCAATTTTTAATTTTGGTAAGAAATCAATTACATACTCAGCTCCTCTGTAAAGCTCTGTATGACCTTTCTGTCTTCCGAAACCTTTAGCTTCAGAAACAGTCATACCGTAAACACCTATCTCTGTTAAAGCATCCTTAACCTCGTCAAGTTTGAACGGTTTGATGATTGCTTCTATTTTCTTCATAAAAAACCTCCAATCTGTTTTATTTCTTGTTCTTTTACAAAAAATCTGCCATTCTAAAAATGTATAAACACCAACTACTTACACTTTCTTCAGATTTTTCAGCATGCACTACATGTATGCAAACAGCACCTTTTTTAAGCATTCCAGTCAAAAACCACTACCTTTATTTCTGTGTAATCTTCAATTGCAAACTTAGGTCCTTCTCTTCCAATTCCACTTCCTTTTACACCACCGTAAGGCATATTATCTGCCCTGAATGTTGGTATATCGTTTATTATAACGCCTCCAACTTCTGCATCCTGTATGAACTTTAATGCGTTCTTAATGTTATTTGTAAAAACACCTACCTGAAGTCCGTAATTTGATTTATTTACAAGCTCTAAAGCTTCATCTATATCTTTAAATCTTTTTACAGTAACAACTGGGGCAAAAGCTTCTTCGTAAAAAAGTTTACTTTCTTCTGGAACATCAACTACAACAGTAGGCTGGAAAACAGTTTTTTCCTCAGCACAGGCTATACCACCTGTCTCTACTTTCGCTCCTTTTTCAACAGCTTCTTTTATCCATGACTGTATTCTATTCACTTCATCAACTGTTATAACAGGTCCAACGTCTGTTTCCTCATCCATAGGGTCTCCAAACTTTAGTTTTGATACTTCTTCTTTCAAAAGCTGGTAAAACCTATCTGCAACTTTTTCGTGGACAAGAATCCTCTGAACTGATATACATACTTGCCCGGCTACTGCAAATCCTCCTGCAACAGCTTTTTTTGCTGCTTTTTCAAGGTCTGCGTCTTCGTCTACAACAACAGCTGAATTTGAACCAAGTTCCATAACAATTTTTTTAAGACCTGCCTGTTTTGAGATGATTTCCCCAACTTTTAAACTTCCTGTGAATGAAACAACTCTAACGTCAGGATGTGTTGTCATAGCCTGTCCAACATCTGCAAATCCAGGAATAATGGAAACTGCTTCTTCAGGAACTCCAGCTTCTAAAAAGAGCTGGCATAACATTGTTGGGGATAAAGGGGTCCTTTCAGATGGTTTAAGGACAAAAGGACATCCTGCAGCTATAGAAGGGGCTATTTTGTGGGCTGTCAGGTTAAGTGGAAAGTTAAAAGGTGTTATTGCTGCTACTATCCCGGCTGGTTCCCTGAAATAAAAGCCTTTTTTACCTTTTCCGTTTGGGGATGCATCTATATGAACAAACTCTCCCTCTATCCTTTTAGCTTCCTCTGCAGAAAGGGTTATTGTGTTTATAGCCCTTTCTACTTCAGTTCTTGCTTCTCTTATGGTCTTTCCAACTTCATAAACTATTGTTTTTGCAAACTCTTCTTTTCTTTCTTCAAGGAGGTTTGCTACCTTTAGAAGGATTTTGTACTTTTCGTAGGCGGAAAGTTTTTTTAGTTTTTTTAATCCTTCTTTAGCTTTTTC
Organism: uncultured Aquificales bacterium; assembly: GCA_964582875.1. Classification (GTDB taxonomy): domain Bacteria; phylum Aquificota; class Aquificia; order Aquificales; family Hydrogenothermaceae; genus JAADDV01. The sequence goes on from CAZOTZ010000038.1 coordinate 6,685, forward strand.
TATGGCTTTTTGAACATCTTCAGGGGAGCCTTTTGGAACTTCTCCTATTTTTTCCTGTGTGTATGGATAGATAACATCTATTTTTTCTTCTTTATTTACAGGCTTTCCGCCTATATACATTGGAAAGCTTATCATACTTTCCTAACCTCCAGACTTTATAATATTTTAACAACTTATTTATGATTTTGAACAGGTTTTGAAAAAATGATTGATTATATAGAAGGGGATGTTATCTATTCTTCTTCTGAGTTTATTATTCTTGATAAAGGTGGGTTTGGGTTCAAAATTTTCGTCCCTTATAAAATTGAAGGGAAGGCTAAGGTTTATACAAAGCTTTTTATTAAAGATGAAGAACCTATTTTGTATGGGTTTAAAAAAAGGGAAGACAGAGACCTTTTTGAAAAGTTAATATCTGTTTCAGGCATTGGTGTAAAACATGCCTTTTCTCTTATAAAGGGCTTATCAGCTGAAAGAATTGTTCAGGCTATTGAAGAGAAAGATATAGAAACCCTATCTTCTGTTCCTGGTATTGGGAAGAAAACAGCCCAGAGACTCATTTTTGAACTACAGGGTAAGATTGATTTTTATGAGAATGAGATTTTAGAAGATGTTGTTTCAGCTCTTGTGGAACTTGGCTTTGATAAGAAGGAATCTATAAAAGCAGTGAAGGAAGTTTTAAAAGAGGGAAAGGATTACAGTATTGAAACAGTACTGAAGAAAGCCTTAATAGTTTTATCTAAATAGGGGGAAATTCCCCCTATCTTTATTTCTCTGGAAGTGCTTCAGGTACTCTGAGTTTTATTATATGTTTTGTTCCATCTTCCTGAATAACTTCTACTGTTTTTAAGCTGTCAACATCTTCATCTACGTATATTTCTACAGGTTTGTGTATAAGGTGGTCATGTCTTTCTGCTGCAACTTCAAACTCATCATCTTTAGGGTCATATGAAAGCCCTACAAGAGGTTGCCACCATGTTTCAACCTGGTCTCCAATCTCATCGTTTACAATTTCAATCTGAACTTCTTTAGCTGGAATTTGACCTTCTCTGTACTTTTTGTCAAATTCGTTGAAGTAGCTTTCCCATTCAGATTTTTCAAGTTTTTTTACAGCCATTTCAGCCCTCCTTGTTGTATCTGTTTTTTTAGGTATTTTATATACGCAATATTAAAATTATTGCATCAGGTTAAATTTACAAGGGGTGCTATGTTTAGGGTTAAAAAACTTCCAGAGGATGTTGTTAAAAAAATAGCAGCAGGTGAAGTTGTTGATAGACCTGCTTCTGTTTTGAAAGAACTTATAGAAAACTCCCTTGATGCAGGGGCTACGAAAATTGATGTTTTTGTTGAGAAAGGAGGAAAAAAACTTATTCAGGTAAAAGATAACGGGGAAGGAATACATCCTGATGATATAACAGATGTTATAAACAGGTATACGACAAGTAAAATTTCATCTGTTGATGACCTTTACAGCCTTGATTTTTATGGTTTTAGAGGTGAAGCTCTTTACAGTATATCTTCAGTTTCTAAGTTAACAATTGTTTCAAGGGTAAAAGATTTTCCTTTAGGGAAAGAACTTGTTGTAGAAGGAGGTAGGATTAAGTATGTAGGAGATACAGGTGCTCCTGTTGGAACGAATGTTAAAGTTATAGACCTTTTTTACAATATTCCTGTTAGACAGAAGTTTTTGAAAACAGATAAAACAGAACTTGTTTATATCGTAGATACTTTTGTTAAATATGCTCTTATCCATACAGATAAACATTTTAACCTTTATATTGATGGAAAGGAAAAGTTTAACCTGTCTCCTGAAAGTATAGAGGAGAGAATTAAAAGAATTTATCCACGGCTAAATAACCTTTACAGATTTTCAGCAGAAAATGAGGTAGGAAAAGCTGAAGGATTTGTTTCTTTAGATGAATCTTTAAGTAAAAAAGGGATTATATACATAAATGAAAGACCTGTAAAAAACTGGGTTCTCAGCAAGGTGTTGAAATCTATTTTTGGAAAAAACTTTTTTGTGCTTTTCCTTGAACTTCCCCCTTATTTTGTTGATTTTAATGTTCATCCGTCAAAGCAAGAAGTAAAACTAAAAAAAGATGCTCCTGTGATTGAGCTTGTAAAAAAAGCTTCAGAAAGCATAAAAACAGAACCAGTTAAAAAGGTCTATACTGTAAAACAGGAAGTGAAAAACTACAGTAAAGATGTTGAATTCAAAGTTTTAGGGCAGATTGAAAACACATTTTTAGTTGTTTATCTTGATGGGGATGTTTATTTTATTGACCAGCATGTTGCCCATGAAAGAATAAACTACAACCTACTGAGGAAAAAATATTTATCCCAATCAATTGAAAAGAAAAAGCTAAAAAATGCTTTAAAAGTGGAACTCTCCCAGGAAGATAAACTGAAAATAGAAGAAAATGAAAACAAATTAAGACAGTTTTTTGGGTTTAGAGTAGAAGAAAACAGTTTAGATATTTACGAAATTCCATCTTTTATCAATTCTAAAGATGCTGAAAGTGTATTTTTTGAAATACTTGAAAGTTTTGACATAAAAAAACCTATTGAAGATAGTCTTGCAGAAATAGCCTGCAAAAGCTCCATAAAAGCAGGGGATTTACTAACAGATAAAGAAGCCCAGAGTTTACTGAAAACCTGGATACTTACTGACAATCCAAATTTATGTCCCCATGGAAGGCCTATATATTATAAAATTTCCTTAGATACTATAAAAAAAGCTGTAGGGAGAAAATAAGATGATTACAGATAAAGTTGTGTTAGAAAGGAAAAAAAATATTCTTGATAGATATTTTTCTGAAAAGGAGGAGATAATAAATCAACATAGAGCCGGTGCAAGTGGACTGGACACAGTAAGGGCTTTATCTGATTTAACAGACAACACAATAAAAGAGCTTGCTGAAATCTCCTTTTCTAAACCAGACCAGATATCAATTGTTGTTCTTGGTGGATATGGTAGAAGAGAGTTATGTTTTAAATCTGATATAGATATCTCTCTTGTGTGCAAGTGTGATAATCTTGAGCAGTTAAAAGAAGATATAGAGAAGTTTTACTATGCCCTTTTGGATTTGAAAGTAGATATTGGATTTTCTCCACGGGATATCAAAACATTCATTGAGCTTGCCCAGGAAGACCTTACTGTAGCAACTTCACTCCTTCAGGGTAGATTTTTATTTGGAAATAAAGAGATATTTGAAACGTTAGAGAAAGAATTTAAAAAGCTAATCCGTTCTAAAAGGAAAGCTTACATTGATGCAACCCTTAGAGCAAGAAAGATGAGATACCAGAAAACAGGTTCTTCTATATATATGATGGAGCCCCATATAAAAGAAGGAGAAGGTGGTTTAAGGGATGTCCATGAAGTTTACTGGATAGCAAAGGTTTTAGATGATGTTGAAAGCTACAGGTACTTTGTTGAGAAAGAGATTATCCTTGAAGAGGAGTATCAGGAACTTATAAAAGCTTATGATTTTCTCCTCAGATTGAGAAATGAGATGCACCTTATATGCAACAAAAGATGTGATGTTCTTGTAAGACCTCTTCAGGAAGAAGTTGTAAAAAAACTCGGGTATATAAAGGGAAGTTATGACCTTGAAGAACTCAGAGAAAGTGTTGAAAAAATGATGAAACTATACTACCTGCATGCAAAAACAATAAATACAATAACAAAAAGGATTTTAAAAGCTCTAACTGAAGAAAAAGAGTTTGAGATAATGGAACCTATAGATGACGTTTTTTCAAGAAACTCCTTTGAGCTTGATGTTTTTAATAAAGAAAAGTTTGAAAAAGATTACAGAAACATACTGAAAGCTTTCCTTTATTTCAAGCAGTACAACCTTGATTTTTCTCCAGATTTAGAGTTTTTGATAAGAAAAAATGAGAGGAAACTAAAAAAGCATATTGATGACCCTGAAATAAAGAAAATGGTCAGGACACTTTTCTCAGATGTGAACAACCTACCTAAAACCCTGAGAAGAATGCAGGACTTTTATGTTCTTGATGACCTTATCCCAGAATTTGGTTTTCAAAGGTGTCATTTCCAGTACGATGCTTACCATAAATACACTACAGATGCACATGCTATAAAGGCAGTTGAAGAGTTAGAAATGTTAAAAAGGGTAGACCATCCCCACAGGAAAATGATGTATGAGCTTTATAAAGAGATAGACAGGAAAGACCTCCTTATATGGGCTATATTCCTCCACGATATAGGAAAAGGTCATAAGACAGACCACAGTGTATTAGGTGAAAAAATGGCTTTAGAAATACTCCAGAGGTTTGGATATCCAAAAAGAGATGCAAAAATAGTTTCTTTCCTTGTGAGACATCACCTTGATATGGCAAAGATATCCCAGAGAAGAAATCTCCACGACCCTAAAGTAATTGAGGAGTTTGCTAAAACAATAAAAAACAAAGAGCTTCTAAAAATGTTAACTGTTCTTACCTGGTGTGATGCTAATGCAGTAGGTCCTGATGTGTGGAATGAGTGGAAAAACTCCCTTTTATGGGAGCTTTTTTATAAAACAGTGGAAGTTCTTGAGGAAAATGAGTCCCCTGAAGAGATATACAAAAGAAAACTTGAAGATAAAAGGAAAAAACTTAAAGCCCTCCTTGAAGAGGAATTTGGAGAGGAAAGAGCCCAGTTTCATATGAAAAGGTTCTCTGACTACTACATATCATCAACCCCTTTAGATGATATACTCAAACATCTAAAACTTGAAGAGCAGTACTTTAAAACAAAAAAACCCCAGTTTTTCTTTGACAAAAATTACGGACTTGGTATATCAGAACTTATAATAGTTGTTGACAGCAACATCATTAAAAACCCCCTGCTTGTTGTAACAGGTATCCTCAGCTACATGGGATTAAACGTTTTATCAGTTTACAGCTATATGAGAAAGGACGGTATTGTTGTTATAGACCTCCAGATATCAACTTCAGCCCTTGAAGTTGTAGAAGAGAGAAAGTTTGATAAGTTTAAAGAGCTTTTTTCAAGATATATGTATGGAGAAATATCTTTAGAAGACCTCAGTATAGATAAAAGTTCTGGCTTTAAAGCTTCAAGGGTTCCACCACCTACATTTGTAAAAGTGGATAATCAGATGTCTGATTCGTACACAATATTTGATATATCTGGAGAAGACAGAATAGGTCTTCTATTTGACATATTTAAAGTGTTTGCTAAGTATGGTGTTTACGTTCATATAGTAAAAGTAACGACGCAGGGAGAAAGGATAAGGGATTCTTTTTATGTTAGAACTGCAGAAAAGAAAAAAATTGAAGATGAAGAGATGCTAAAAAATATAAAAGAGGATATTCTAAAAATATTAAAACCTGAAGGAGAGTTTTAAGATGAGGATACATTACCTTCAACATGTTCATTTTGAAACCCCTGCAAACATACTTAAATGGGCAGATGAAAAAAATCTCCAGGTTAAAGGAACAAGATTGTTCTTTAATGAAAAACTCCCTTCTATTGATGATTTTGATATGCTTGTTGTTATGGGAGGACCTATGGGAATTTACGACGAGAAAGAGTTCCCATGGCTTGTTGAAGAGAAAAAGTTTATAGAAAAAGCCATATCAAAAAATAAAAAAGTTCTTGGTATATGTCTTGGAGCCCAGCTGATAGCTGACGTTTTAGGAGCGAAAGTTTATAAAAATAAATACAAAGAGATAGGATGGTTTCCTGTATTCAAAACAGAAGAAGCTAAAAACTCAAAGATTTTTTATGATTTTCCAGATTCTTTTACAGCTTTTCACTGGCATGGGGATACATTTGAAATACCTGAAGGAGCAGTTCATATCTTTTACAGTGAAGGATGTAATAATCAGGCTTTTGAGTACAACAATGGAAATGTAGTTGCCCTACAGTTCCACCTTGAAACAAATGAAGAGAGTGCAAAAGCTCTTATTCAAAACTCAGTAGAAGAACTAAAAGAAAAAGGAAGGTTTATACAGGAACCTGATTACATACTTTCTAAAAAAGAAAACTTTTCCCAGATAGAGACACTCCTATACAGGATGATGGACAGATTAACTGCTCTCTAACAGGTACCTGTATATAGCCATTCTTGTAAATAAACCATTTTCAACCTGGTCCAGAATAAGACTTCTATCCCCATAAACAAGCTCACTTTGCATCTCAACTCCTCTGTTAACTGGACCAGGATGCATAATAACAGCATCTTCTTTCAGAAGATTTACTCTTTCCTGGTTTAGTCCATATTTGATAGAGTACTCGTTCAGGGTTGAAAAATAAACTTTTTTCTGCCTTTCAAGCTGAATTCTAAGGAATATAGCTACATCTTTATCTTTTAAAGCGTGGTCTAAATCTGTTGTTATACAATCAACTTCAAATGTTTCCATGTGTCTTGGAAGCATAGTCCGGGGACCGCATACAGTTATTTCAGCCCCAAGCATTTTCAAAAGCTTTATATCAGAACGGGCAACTCTACTGTGTAGGATATCCCCAACGATTACAATTTTTAAACCTTCTATCTTTCCTTTTTTTTCAAGAATAGTAAAAGCATCAAGTAATGCCTGGGAAGGGTGTTCATTTGCCCCATCCCCTGCATTTATAACGTGGGATTTGACTTCTTTTGCTACTATGTGAGCAGCCCCAGACATTGAATGTCTTATAACGATGAAATCTGACTGCATAGCTTCAAGGGTTTTTATAGTGTCATAAAGGGTTTCCCCTTTTTTCACAGAAGAAGAAGAGCCAGAAATATTTATAGTATCTGCTCCCATTATTTTTCCAGCAAGTTCAAAAGATGTTCTCGTTCTTGTGGACTCTTCAAAGAAAGGGAGTAGTATAGAGTATCCCCTGAGGTCAGATATTTTTGTTTCTCCATCTTTGTATCTTTTTTTGTACTCCTGAAAATAATGGTGTATATCTTCAAAAACTTTTTCATCAATCTGGTTTACAGATACTAAATCTTTCAACTGTTTTTCCCCTGTTTAAAAGTTAGCTAAATATCTATTATAAAATTTTTCAGATATTCTTTTGACACAAATCCTTTAAAGGACAGTTTTCACACAGAGGTTTTTTTCTACAAAATCTCTTACCATGTTCAACTATTAAAGCGTGATACTCTTTAAACAGGTTTACATCTTTAGGAAGGTTCTTTTCAAAAACTATTTGGACTTCATCATAGTCGGCATTTTTCTCCAAAATACCTACCCTTGAAAAAATCCTTTTTGTGTATGCATCCACTACAAAAACAGGTTTTTCAAGAGCATAAAGGAGTATACTATCTGCTGTTTCCTTTCCTATTCCTTTTATAGACAAGAGGAAATCTCTGTCTATTTTCTTTCTATCTATATTTTTAGTTTTTTTAACAAACTCTTTTATCGTTTTTGATTTTCTTTTGTAAAATCCTGCAGGTTTTATTATCTGATGCAGAAGCTCTTCAGGTATGTTTTCAAGTTTTTCAAAGGATATTAGATTTTCTTTTATAAGGTTTTCAAGGGCTTTTTCTACATTTTTCCAGCTTGTATTCTGGGTTAAAATTGCACCTAAAGAGATTTCTAAAAAAGGCTCCTTCCCATCTTTTAATGGCCACCATTTTTGATAACCATATTCATTCAAGAGTGTATAATATATATCCTCTAAGAGTTTCATAAGAGTTATAATATATTGATTTTAAAGAAAAATGAAATATTTTTGCCCTGGAAAAAGAGAGTAAGGAGGTTTTAAAAAAATGGCAGGACACAGTAAATGGCACAATATAAGGCATAAAAAAGCTAAAATGGATGCAAAAAGGGGACAGATTTTCACAAAACTTTTAAGGGAGATAACTGTTGCTGCAAAACAGGGAGGTGGAGACCCAGAGTTTAATCCAAGACTTAGAATAGCAATAGAAAAAGCTAAAAAAGCAAATATGCCTATTGAAAATATAGAAAGAGCTATAAAAAGGGGTACAGGGGAACTTGAAGGTGTTACTTATGAAGAGGTTACATATGAAGGATACGGACCAGAAGGGGTTGCCGTTATAGTTGAGTGTTTAACTGATAATAGGAACAGAACAACTTCAGAGGTAAGACATATATTCACAAAACATGGAGGAAACCTTGGTTCATCTGGTTGTGTATCTTTTCTCTTTGAAGAAAAAGGTGTTATCTACGTTCCTAAAAGCAAGTACGATGAAGAAACAATATTTGAAAAAGCTATAGAAGCAGGAGCTGAAGATGTTATTACAGATGATGAAGAGTTTTATGAAATAAGAACAGAACCTAAAGAGCTTTACTCAGTAAAAGAAAATCTTGAAAAAGAAGGTGTAGAAATAGAAAAAGCAGAGCTTACAAAAATACCTACAACAACAGTTGAAGTAAAAGACAAAGAGAAAGCAGAAAAACTTTTAAAACTCCTTGATGCCCTTGAAGATAGCGATGATGTTCAAAAAGTTTACTCAAACTTTGAAATTCCTGAAGAAGTTATGTCTAAAGTATCCTGATGAAAATAAAAGTCCTTGGAATAGACCCGGGAAACTATAAAACCGGGTTTTCCCTTTTTTTAAAAGAAAAACAAAAGCCTGTTTTACTGAAGTCAGGTACAATAAAACCTCCAAGGAAAAAGCCGGATAACCTAAAATTTATATTCTTTGAGTTAGAAAAAATAATAAAAGAAGAAAAACCTGAAGAAATAGCCCTTGAATCTTCTTTTTTTGGGAAAAATCCCCAGACTATAATAAAACTTGGTGAAATAAGAGGAGTTATTCTCCTTTTATCTTCTATTTATGGGATTCCTGTTTTTGAATACACACCACAACAGGTAAAGAATGCTATAACAGGATACGGCTGGTCAAAAAAGGAAGATGTTTTTTTTATGGTAGAAAAGCTTTTTAGAAAAAAGCCAGAAACGTATGATGAAGCAGATGCTATAGCAGTAGGTTTTTGCCATTGTTTAAAGTTAGTTTAATGTAGTAAAATTTGCTTTTAAAAAACACAAAAGCTGTTAAAAAGGGAGGTTTTTCTTTTGAAAATCGCTGTAGCAGGTGCAGGTTATGTAGGTCTTTCAAATGCTATATTACTGGCCCAACATAACGAAGTAGTTCTGAAGGATATAGACCCTGAAAAAGTTGAGCTTATTAACAAAAAGAAATCTCCAATTATAGACAGAGATATTCAGGAGTATTTAGAGAAAAAACCTTTAAATCTTAAGGCAACCCTTGACCCAGAGGAAGCCTATAAAGATGCCTCTTTTGTAATAGTAGCAACACCTACAGATTATGACCCTATAACAAACTACTTCAATACTAAATCTGTTGAAGCTGTGATATCTGAAGTAAGACAGATAAATCCAGATGCTACAATAGTGATTAAGTCTACAATACCTGTAGGATTTACCGATAGAATGAGGGAAAAGTTCAAGACTGATAAAATCATATTTTCCCCAGAGTTTTTGAGGGAAGGAAGGGCTTTATACGATAACCTTTACCCCTCAAGGATTGTTGTTGGCGATAAGTCAGAGGAAGCTAAAAAGTTTGCAGAACTGCTTATACAGGGGGCTATAAAAGAGGATATTCCTGTCCTTTTTACCGGTTCAGTAGAAGCTGAAAGTATAAAGCTTTTTGCAAATACGTTTCTTGCAATGAGAGTTGCCTTTTTCAACGAGCTTGATACTTTTGCAGAAAGCCACGGGCTTAATGCAAAAGAGATTATAGAAGGTGTGTGTTTAGACCCAAGAATAGGTATGCATTACAATAACCCTTCTTTCGGATATGGAGGATACTGTCTTCCAAAAGATACGAAACAGCTTCTTGCTAACTATCAGGAAAGTGGTATACCAACATATCTTATAAAAGCGACTATTGAGTCTAATATAGCAAGAAAGTACTACATAGCAGAAAGAATAGTGAAAAAAAATCCAGGAACTGTAGGTGTTTACAGACTCAGTATGAAGGCTGGTTCAGATAATCACCGTTCTGCTGCAATAATAGATATTATTGAGTACTTAAAAGCAAAAGATATTCCTGTTCTTATATATGA
>CAZOTZ010000039.1:0-7409 GCA_964582875.1 uncultured Aquificales bacterium
AAAAAACTAATAAAAAAGGGAAAACTATGTTAACAACTAAGTTCCTTATTGTTGGAGGAGGTCCAGCTGGAGCAAGTGTAGGAAGATTTCTTTCTGAAAAGGGTTTAGAAAACATTATTATCCAGAGGAACTTTGATTACAGAAAGCCCTGTGGTGGGGGTATAAGGTTAGATGCTTTTGATAGATTTAACTGGGAGAAAAAAATTATTTTTAAAATAGTAAAAGAGGTAGATATAGGCTTCAAAGATAAAAAAGTTTCTATTTCTATAGAAAACTCTCCTCTTGGAATAGTTGATAGAAAGGTTTTTGATGCTTATTTAAGGAATTTAGCATCAAAAAAAGGTTCTGTCCTTATAGAAGGTAGCTTTATAGATTTTCAAATACATCAGGACTATGTAGTGTCTTTTGTAAAAACAAAAGAAGGTATTAAAAAGATAAAAAGTGATTACCTTATATCAGCAGATGGAGTAAACTCTATCATAAGAAAGAAATTAACCGGCAGCTACGGAAAAAGAATACCTGTCCAGTATGTAGATATTCCAGAGAAAAGAACAGAAAAATGCTCTTTTTATTTTGGAAAAGAAATCGCTGGAAATGCATACGGATGGGTTTTTCCCCATTTTAACGGTATAAACATAGGAACAGTAAAAGGGAAAATTAAAAGATTTCTAAAGTACTTAAGTTTAAATGATGAGTTCCTTCCGATTAAAGGATTTTTTATTCCTTACTGGGATGGGGGACTGTTTTTCAGAAAAAGAGTATTTTTTGTCGGTGATAGTGCAGGTCAGGTTTTACCTTTTACATTTGAAGGAATTTATTATGCTGTTTACTCAGCAAAGATACTCTCTGATGTTTTATCTTCAAAAGAAGCTCCACTATCCTACGAGCTTGAGTGGAGAAGGATTTTTAATAAGAAATTCTACACAATGAAAAAACTACAAGAACTGTTTTTAAAAAATAATATCTCTATCTGGATTATGATGAGGTTATTTGAAAGTGAGTATATAAAAAGGGAAATGGTTAAACTGTGGCTCGGGAAAAGGGATGTAAATGTTGATATAAAATTTTTTATTAGAGTTTTAAAAAGAGCTTTAAAAGGAGAAAAAGGTTGATTGCTGTAGTTCAAAGGGTAAATAACTCATGGGTAGAAGTAGATGGGAAAGTTGTTGGAAAAATAGGTAAAGGTATTAATATACTTCTTGGTGTTGAAAAAGGAGATACCCAGGAAGACATAAAAAAACTTTTAAATAAAATTCCTTTCCTTAGAATATTTGAAGATGAGAACGGTAAAATGAACCTTTCTCTTCTTGATGTAAAAGGTGAAGCCCTTGTTATTTCCCAGTTTACCCTTGCTGGGAATGTAAAAAAAGGAAGAAGGCCGTCTTTTGAGAATGCAGAAAAACCTGAAAAGGCTAAAGAGCTTTATGAGATATTTGTAAAAGAACTTTCACAATATGTACCTGTTCAGACAGGTATTTTTGCTGCACATATGAAAGTTTTTATTGAAAATGATGGACCTGTAACGTTTATTATAAACTCAAAGGAACTTTGAATTTTAATACTTACTAACTTAAATTAGTTAATAAGTACTAACTTTAAGGTGAAAAAATGCTCAAATATTTTCTTATCTCTTTAGCTGGCTTTTTAGGTTCCTACCACTGTATTGGAATGTGTGGCTTTATACCTCCCCTTATTCAATATCCTTCATGGCTTTTAGGTAATATCCTTTATAACGCAGGTAGGATATTTTCCTATATGTTCCTTGGATTTGTTGCCGGATACGCAGGTATGTTTTTTCATAACATAGAATTTCAGCTTTTTCAGAAAAGTCTTGCCTTTTTTCTTGGTATAGGAATGATAGTTTTCGGTCTTCAAATAACAGGTAACATAAAAGAAAAAGGAGTTCCTGGACTTGATTTAATTTTTGAGACAATAGCATCAATTCTTTCTAAATTCAGAAAAAATCCTTTCTTTCTTGGTATGTTTAACGGTTTTCTACCATGCCCTTTAGTTTATGCCTTTTTACTCCAGGCGATGTTTGAAAGCTCCCCATTAAAAGGAATGCTTGTAATGTTGTCTTTTGGAATTGGGACTGTTCCTGCAATGCTTCTTTCAAGTAAGCTGTTTCAAATACTTTCTCCAAAGTTAAGAAAGAAACTCGCATCTTTTTCCGGTGTTATTGTTATTTTACTTGGTATATGGGTTCTTTTAAGGGCATTTGGGATTGGACATCATCATTAAAGGAGAGTAAATATGGATATTTATGTTCAGTCTTTTGGAGCTGCTAAAACAGTAACAGGTTCATGTCATCTTTTAACAGTAGGAAAACTAAAAATACTTGTTGACTGTGGTGTATTTCAGGGAGAAGATGAAGACAAAAATTACCAGCCTCTTGGTTTTAATCCAAGGGACATTGATTACCTGATTGTTACCCACGCCCATTTAGACCATATAGGAAGAATTCCTGTTCTTGTAAGAGAAGGTTTCAGAGGTAAGATAATAACAACAAAACCAACAAGGAATATAGCAAGAATAATGTTACTTGATGCTGCTAAAGTTATGCAGGAAGAATACAGGGTTGAGTATAGAAAAGCTTTAAGGAGAGGTGAACCAGAAAAAGTAAAACCACCGTTATTTGATGAAGATGACGTTTACGAAGCTATGGAATACTTCAAAATACAACTTGAGTACCATCAACCCCTACATCTCACAGATAACATAACAGTAACATTTAAAAATTCAGGACATATACTTGGGGCAGCTTACGTCCAGATAGATATAAAAACTGAAACAGAAGTTAAAACACTTATTTTTTCTGGTGATTTAGGTATGAAAGAAAGACTTATAATAAAACCTTTAGAGTTTCAAAAACATGGGCATTATATCTTCACTGAATCAACTTACGGAAATAGAAAACATAAAAATCTAAAAGAAACTCTCAAAGAATTCAAACAGGCTGTAAACGATGCATTAAATAGAGGTGGGAATATAGTTATTCCAACATTTGCCCTTGAAAGAGCACAGGAAATTTTATACGTTTTAAGGCATATGTACGATAGAAATGAATTACCAAAATGTCAGGTTTTCCTTGACAGTCCCCTTGCAATATCTGCAACAAAAATATTTTTGCAGTTTCCTGAGTACTTTAATGAAGCTACAAGAAAGATGGTTCAGCAGGGAAAAAATCCTTTTATATTTCCATGGGTAAAGTTTACTCCAACAGTTGAAGAATCAAAGACAATAAATAATATAGAAAGTGGAGCTATAATCCTTGCAGGAAGTGGTATGTGTACAGGAGGTAGGGTCAAACACCATTTAAAACACAACCTATGGAGAAAAGAATCTTCTGTTATTTTTGTTGGATATCAGGCAAGAGGAACCCTTGGAAGGGCTATAGTTGACGGTGCAAAAAAGGTTCACATATATGGTGAAGAAATAGCGGTTAAAGCAAAGATATACACAATAAACGGTTTTTCTTCCCATGCAGACCAACCAGTACTCCTTGACTGGATAGACTCTTTTAAAGATAAAAGGCAGGTTTTCATAGTTCACGGAGAACCAGAAGTAATGGGAGTGTTTAGAGATACCCTTAAAGAAAAATTAGGAATAAAAGCCCACATCGTAGAGAAAGGAGAAAGAATTTTTATAAATTGATTTTGAGATTTGTCATTATTTTTCAAGGAATTAATATATTATAATTTTTGAAATCAAAAGAGGAGGCAGGATTTATGTTTAATGAGGAGCAGTTTTTTAAAAACGATAAACTTGTTATAGGAGATAGAGAATTCACTTCAAGATTAATAGTTGGTTCAGGTAAATACAAAGACTTTGAAGAAACTGCTAAAGCCACAGAGGCATCTGGTGCAGAAATGATAACAGTTGCTGTGAGAAGAGTTAATATAACAGACCCAAGTAAACCAAACCTCCTTGATTATATAGACACATCAAAAGTTATGATACTTCCCAATACTGCAGGATGTTATACAGCTGAAGAAGCTGTTCTAACAGCTAAACTTGCCAGAGAAGCTTTAGGACACGGTTTTGTTAAACTTGAAGTTATAGGAGACCAGAAAACCCTTTACCCAGACATGATTGAAACATTAAAAGCCGCTGAAATACTTGTAAAAGAGGGATTTACAGTTCTTCCTTACATAACAGATGACCCTATAATGGCAAAAAGATTTGAAGATATAGGGTGTGCAGCTGTTATGCCCCTTGCAGCTCCTATAGGTTCAGGACTTGGACTTCAAAATCCTTATAACATCCTTTTCATAAAAGAGGCTGTTTCTGTTCCTGTTATAGTTGACGCTGGAATTGGAACAGCTTCAGACGCAGCTATTGTTATGGAGCTTGGAGTTGACGGAGTACTTATGAATACAGCGATAGCTCAGGCTAAAGACCCTATAAAAATGGCAGTTGCTATGAAATATGCAGTAAGAGCAGGAAGACTTGCCTACTTAGCAGGTAGAATTCCTAAAAAAATGTACGCTTCAGCTTCCTCACCTGTAGAGGGGATGATAGGAAGATAATGGCTGTTATCATAATACCAGCAAGAAAAGGTTCAACAAGACTAAAAAACAAGCTTCTCCTTCAGGTGAAGGGGAAGCCTATTATCCAGTGGACAGCAGAAAACTGTCTCAAAGTAAAAAATGCCAGAAAGGTTATTGTAGCAACAGACAGTGAAGAAATACTAAATATCTTTAAAAACTCACCTGTAGAAGCAGTTCTTACCCCATCAGACCTGAAAAGTGGAAGTGATAGAGTAGCCTTTGTTGCAAAAGATTTAAACGAAGAAAAAATAGTAAATGTTCAGGGAGATGAGCCTTTATTAGAGCCAGAAGATATTGAAAAAGTTATTGAATACCTTGATGAAGCAGAGATTACAACTTTATCCTTTCCAATAAAAAAAGAAGAAGATTATATAAATCCAAATATCGTGAAAGTGATAACAGATAAAAACGGATATGCTCTGTACTTTTCAAGAAGTCCTATTCCATTTTACAGAGATTTAGATTTTACCCAGATGTTAAACAGTTTTGAAAGTCCTGTTAAAAAACATATAGGGATTTACGGGTATAGGAAAAAAGCACTTATGGATTTTGCCTTTGGGCTTAAACCTTCTATGTACGAGCAAATAGAAAAACTTGAACAGTTAAGGCTTCTTGAAAACGGTTATAAAATCAAGGTAATACCTGCAAGAAAAGACACTGTTGGAATAGACACAAAGGAAGATTTTGAAACATTTTGCAAACTTATGGAGAATTAACCAGTTTTTTTAGAAAGTGCTGTGCTCTTTTCTTAACAAATCTGTTGTCTGTTTCTTTTATTACCTCTTTAAAGATTTTTTTAGCCTTTTCCTTTTGATTTGATTTCATATAAGCTTTTGCCAGATAAAACTTGCTTTCAATTATTCCTTTCCTGTTTCCTAACTCTCTATATATATCTATTGCCTTCTTCAGGTACTTTTCTGCATTTTTATAATCCTTACCTCTGTAGTAAGTTATACCTAAGTTATAAGAAGAAAAAGCTATGTAAGATTTTCTTAAGTTTATCTTTTCTGCTTTTTCAAGAGCTTTTTTATAATATTCAGCTGCTTTTTTAAAATTTCCTTTATCATAATAGATATTTCCTATATTTATCAAAGAAGGTGGAACCATCTTTTCATTATTATTTTCCAAAGCAAGTTTATAAGCTGTTTTAAAATGGATTAAAGCCTCCTTATACCTTCTTAAACTTCTCAGAATCTCCCCAACAAGAACATGGCTGTAAGCTTTCCATCTGTAGTTTTTATACTTTTGGGAAAATTCAACAGCTTTTTTTGCATATTCCAGAGCCTTAGCAGTATTTCCAAGGGAAAAGTTTGCTATTCCAAGGTAATAATACCCTTCAAGTATGCCTTTTGGATAGTTTTCTTTTAACGATTTTTCAAGTATATCCTCTGAAAGAAGTTTCATATTAAGGTATTCTCCTTTTTCATAGTAATTCCACGCCTTGTTTAACATCTTTTGTATATTCTCAGATGCAAAACCCAAGTGTACGATAAAAAAAATTAGAAATACCAATATCTTCCCCATACTAACACTACTCCTTTCTTTCTGTGATGATTTTAATCTGAAATTGGTCTGTATTTTTTTCCATGAAAGAACTCATATAAAAAATAAACTCTTTAACTTAATATGTACCAAAAATTATAGGAGATTAAGATATGTTTAAAAGGTTTACATACTATTTCAAAGAAGGATTACCTAAAGGTGAAAGTGAGTATTTTATTGCTACAGAATATCCTTTAGATAAAGAAAATCCTTTGAAGGACTTAAAAAAAGTAAAATGGGCAATTTTTAACAAAGAAGGGGAACAGTTAACAGATTATTTTGATTGGATTTCGCCCCTTGGACTTGTTAAAGGTCAGTCTCCATATTTCAGAGCAACAGAGAATAACAAAGAAGCCCTATTCACAATAGAAAGAAGGATAACAGACTGGTTTGATAAAATAAGAGATAGGGGTGCTTTATCTGGAGAAAGTGATTATTTTTGGGGAAAGAAAGGGGGAAAATTTGCCCTTTACAACATAAAAACAGGGGAAAAACTAACACCAGATTTTAAATCTTCTGTCCTTGCAGGTGCTGTTATTGGTGTTTCAAAATATGTAGTTGGTAGCTATGGGGAAGAAATATTTTTTGTGTATGATTTTGAAAGAAAAGAAGTTATATCAAAGGAGTTTGACGAAGATACCCTTATCTATATACTGAGAGAACTAAAAGGAAACCTTGAAGAGTATTTAAAAAATATATAGTATATTGATAATGTATACTAATGTGATAATAGACCTTTTTATTTTTTTGCTTACTATTAAAATTTCAACCGGTTATCAGTTTTCTATAAAAGGGAAAAAATCTATTTCTTTTTTATTCTTAATGCTTTTTGTTTCAATTGGTCTTATGTTTTTTTCTTTTGAAGTTGCAAAAGGTAAAGCAACTATATATTCATGGGGCTTTTTCTTTATTTTATTAGGACTATTATCTTTTTACTATGCAAAATACCCGGAAAAAATACTACTTTTATTTACTAATAATTTAAGAAAGTTAATTTCAATAGTTTTTCTCTTAAAATACTTAGGGCTGACATTAATCTTTTCCCCTAAATTTTTAGGAATGTCTGATACATTTTCAGTAATAGTTGCTTTCATCACATTCTATATAGGTATCTACTTATATGTTATCTATAGAATGGTTCTATTATCTATTGAAGCTGAACTCCTTTATGAAATGGGATACAGTAGATTTGTCGCAAGTATTTTGTGGTTAATGGGAACTTTGGGATTTGGATTATTAATGTTTTTTCTTATAAAAAAATTAAAGTCCCGTCTACGGGACTTTTAATCAAGAACTACGTTTTCCATATTTTCTATG
>CAZOTZ010000039.1:7509-11215 GCA_964582875.1 uncultured Aquificales bacterium
AAAGTCCCGTCTACGGGACTTTTAATCAAGAACTACGTTTTCCATATTTTCTATGAAAGCTTCATGGAGTGCTCTTACTGCAAGTTCCGCGTACTTTTCATCAATAAGGCAGGATATTTTTATCTCTGAAGTTGATATTGCGTATATGTTTATACCTTCTTTGTAAAGAACTTCAAACATCTTCCCAGCTGTTCCTGAGTGGGTTTTCATTCCAAGACCTATAACGGATATTTTAGCTATCTTATCATCTCTTTCTACTCCCTGGGCACCAACCTCTTTTGCTACTTCCCTTGCTATTTCTTCTGCAAAATCTGCGTCTACTTTGTTTACAGTAAAAGATATATCTGTATGTCCTTCATGGGAAACATTTTGAACTATCATATCTACAACAATGTTATTATCACCAAGAGCTTTAAAAAGTTTAGCTGCTATACCCGGCTTGTCTGGAACTTTTACAACAGTTATTTTTGATTCTTTTAAGTCGTGGCTTATACCTCTTACTGCAACTCTTTCCATATCTTCATTTTCCTCCACTATCCATGTTCCTTCTTCATCAATAAACGATGATTTAACATGAATTTTTACTTTGTATTTTGCTGCAAATTCAACAGAACGAATTTGCATTACTTTAGAACCTAAAGAAGCCATTTCCATCATTTCTTCATAAGAAATCATAGGTATTTTTTTAGCATTTTCAACAATCCTTGGGTCTGCTGTAAAAACACCTGTTACATCTGTATATATCTCACATACCTCAGCATTCAAAGCAGCTGCAAGAGCTACCGCTGTTGTATCAGAACCACCTCTACCAAGGGTTGTTATATTCCCTTCTTCTGATATTCCTTGAAATCCAGCTACAATAACAACTTTACCATTTTCAAGTTCCTGTTTTATTCTGTGGGTATCTATTCTTTTTATTCTTGCTTTTGTATGGGCATTGTCGGTTATTATAGGTACCTGCCAGCCTGTAAGACTTACTGCATCAACTCCAAGCTCTTTTAAAGCGATTGCAAGTAGTCCTATTGCAACCTGCTCACCTGTGGAAACTACCATATCCTGTTCCCTTGGGTCAGGCCTTGAAGAAAGTTCATGGGTAAGACCTAACAGTCTGTCAGTTTCACCAGACATTGCTGAAGAAACAACCACAACCTGATGTCCTTCATCAACAGCTTTTTTAACTTTTTTTGCTACATTTTTTATTCTTTCTATACTTCCTACCGACGTTCCACCGTACTTTTGGACTATAAGAGACAAGGATTGCTTCCTCCCTAATTATTTTGCAAGTATATCTAATTTTGAAACTTTTATTATACCATTTAAAGCATTTGCTACGAAGATGTAGTCAGCATTTTTTATATCTTCATAAAAAAATCTCCCTTCAACAACTGTAAAACCCTGTTTTCTTGCTTCTTTTAAAATGCTTTCCCTTGTAATACCAGGTAAAAGACCACAATCTAAAGAAGGTGTATACAGAAATCTACCTTTTATCCAGAATATATTTGCGTTTGATGTTTCTGTTACTTCGTTATTTTCATTTCTAAAAATAACATCATCAAACCCTTTTTCTAAAGCGTACCTTTTTGCAACAATATTTCTGAGATAGTTAGTTGTTTTAAACTTAAGTAAAGGGTCAGAACTGTGAACATTGAAAGGAGCTACTGTTAAAGATATTTCTTTTTTTGCAGGCTCCTGATAAGGTCTTACAATAACCATCAAATTACTACTGTAAGGCATAACTGGATAAGGGGATAATCCTTCAGGAAGAAGAACTGTTTTTACATAAAGGTCTTTTTTCTCACATTTTGATACAGTCTCGTTTATATAGTATATATAGTCATCATAGGTTATTTTAGGTATCTTTAAGTAATCTGCACCTTTAGAAAGTCTTTTATAGTGGGCTTCAATTGTTTCTGGTAATTTTCCTGCATATCTGAATGTTTCAAACACTCCTTCCCCGTACATAATAGAACGTAAGTTATTTTTCTCTTCAATTTCTTTTCCGTTGATTGTAATAATTTCTTTCATCTTACTTCACCTCTTTAAATATTAAATATCTTTTTTCAAAACCTGAGAAATCTCCTCTTAAAGCTTTAGATATGTATTTTAATAAAATAGCAAACCTTGATTCACTTCCTTTTCTATATAACCTTCCTTCCCATAAAATCTGGTAATCTTTTAGCTTTTCTAAACCTCTCTGATTAACAAGAGCTAATAAAGGCTTGCTTTTACTGTAATCTAATATTCTTTCTATAGGATAATCTCTTAAAACTTTTCTCTTTGAATAAAATGGTAGGTTATGCCAGAAGTAGTCCTGAACAATAAGTGGTATTTCCTTTTCAGGAACGTTATCTTTTACTGCTAAACCTATTTTGTCATAAGGTCTGAACCTTTCAACAACAGGGAGAACTGAAATTGTAAATATAAAGAACGTTATAAGAATAGAAACAAAAGGAGCAAGTCTAATGTCCTTATATCTTACTGCATAAATAACAGGGAACAGGGCTATAAAGTAATACAGGTAGTCTAATTTAAACGTATAAACAATAAGAAGATTAACAGCAAAAATTAAAGCAACAGGAATGAGTAGAGAACCGTAAAAAAATATCTTTTCAAATACTTTAACCGGTCTATGATAGGCAAGATAATAGGCAACAAATATAGATAAAGGGATATGTGCCTGTATCATATAAACAGGTATTTTGCCTTTTGCTATAGTAAAAATGACAAACATTACAACAAACCATGAAAAAATAAAGGAAAATTTCCTAAAGTTCTTTAAAGCATGTAAAAAAGTGTAATAGAAAGTAAGCGAGTAAGGAAGAAATCCCCACAGAATAACTGTTAGATAGAAAAATACATCAAAAAAACTACCTTCTTTTTTAGAAATAGCTCTCTTTATAGTTTCCTCTAAAGTTACATTTACAAACTCTTGACCAAACTTTAGATACATATAGACATACCAGCTAAAGCCAACCAACAGTAAAACAGGAATTCCTAAATGAACCTTTAAAAACTTAAACTTTTCCCAGAAGTTTTTTACTTTGAAGTCTGCTTCAATAAAAAGGAACAGTAAAACGATACCTCCTATAACTACAACATATGGATAACCTTTTGTTAAAACTGTTAAACCTAAAGATATATAAGAGAGAAATACGTATATCCATCTTTTCTCTTTATATCCTTTTAAAAACAAGTACAGTGTAAGTGTGAAGAAAAATGTTAAAGGAATTTCAGGTGAAGCGTACCTTGAGTTAATAACAAACTGGAATGAAAAAGCCATTATGAAAAACGAAAAAATAGCAACTTTTTTATCAAAAATCTCTTTTGCAATATAAAAAGTTAGTATATTGGTTCCAAGTGCAGAGAGTACAATTGGGAGTCTGGTAGCAAACTCATTTACCCCAAAAATAATATAAGATAAGGCAACCATCCAGTAGGTCATAGGAGGTTTATTAAATCTGTGCTCGTAATTGTAGTAAATATCAAGAAAATTATGGTTTTCTATCATTTCCCGGGCAGACTCAGCATAGAAGGCTTCATTAGGTATCCATATGTCGTTTAACCATATGTTCCAGAAATAAATAAAAACCGTTAAAAAAATAAAAAAAGACAGAGCCCACTGGTTTTTAGTTATAGGACTTTCCCTCATATAAACTCCAGAAGTTTTTAAGAATATAAGAGTATTTTAAACAGATTTTGATGAAAA
>CAZOTZ010000039.1:11315-15857 GCA_964582875.1 uncultured Aquificales bacterium
ATATAAGCTAAACTTAGCATGATTTGGGTTATAATCAATTGTTTATATTTGAATTAGAATATTTAAAAAATAAAAACTATGGAGGTAAAGAATGTTTTTAGACCCTCAAACTTACAAAAAAATACATATATCTGTAAAAGAGCTTAAAGAAAAGATAGACAAAGGGGAAGACTTTATCCTTCTTGATGTTAGGGAACCTCAGGAGTATGAATTTTCAAGAATCAAGGAAAAAGAAGCTATGCTTGTCCCTCTTATGAGTTTACCAAGGATAATAAATCAGCTTCCAAAAGATAAACCTATATACGTACTCTGTAGAAGTGGGAATAGAAGTCTTCAGGCAACATTATGGTTACTTGAACATGGTTTTGAGAACGTTAAAAACGTTGAAGGTGGAATTCTTGCGTGGTCTGACGAAATAGACCCAACAGTGAGAAAGTATTAAAAAAAAGCCCCATTTTAGGGGCTTTTAAACGTATTCAAGCATTCTATCTAAAGGTTTTCTTGCTTTTTCTATTATATCTTCAGGTAAAACTATTTCATTTATTTCCCTTTCTAAAACATCAGCAATTTTCTCTAAGGTGTTCTTTTTCATATCACAACAGTGAACAGTTCCACAGTAATCTGCATTAACCGGGAATATGTAGTTTTTATCTGGATTCACTTTTTCAAGCCAGTGTTTTAATCCTACTTCTGTCCCTATAATCACATTCTTAGCATCACAGGTTGTAGCATACTCTATTATCTGAGAAGTACTACCTACAAAATCAGCTATTTTTACTGTTTCTGTATTACACTCTGGATGAACTGCTATTTTTGCATCTGGATATTTTTCCTTTAAAGCAAGTAGCTGGTCTGGGGTAAGATTAAAATGAGGAGGACAGAAACCTTTCCAGAGAATAAACTCTTTCTCTGGTACCTGCTGTGCTATGTACGAACCTAAAAACTGGTCAGGAACAAATATTATTTTTTTTGCTTCAAGCTGTTTTACCACTTTAACAGCATTTCTTGATGTAACTATCACATCAGCAAGGGTTTTAACATCTGCATTTGTATTTACATAAGCAACAACCATAGCATCTGGATGTTTTTCCTTAAGCTCCTTTACTCCTTCGTACGTAGCCATATCTGCCATAGGACAGCCACTTTCTGGATTTGGATGAAGTACTTTCTTTTCCGGATTTAGTATCTTTGCTGTTTCTGCCATAAACTTAACACCAGCAAAGACAATTATGTCTGCATCTGTTTCCTGAGCTCTCCTTGCAAGTTCCAGAGAATCTCCAACAACATCTGCAATATCCTGTATTTCTCCTCTCTGGTAGTAATGGGCAAGTATTATTGCATTTTTCTTTTTTCTAAGCTGATTTATTTTTTCTACGATGCTTGTCTGTTCTGCTGTTAGCACAGGCATCCTCCTTGGAAATCAAACACTGTTTTATTTGTGGAAATAATATAGGATATATAAACTATATTTTCAATTATTTTTGTCATAAGAAGCCGCATAAAAGCGGCTTTTTAGATTTTTACTACCATACAGGTTGTTGCTTTCAGAACCCCTCTAATTGAATTTATATCCCTGATTACAACTCTCCCTATTTCATTCTGGTCTTCACCCTCTAAAAAGACGATTATATCGTATATACCTGTTACAACATCGGCAGATTTTACATTTTTTATCTGGGAAAGCTTTTCCATTATGTAAGGAATTTCTGAAGGATTTGCTTCTATAAGCACATAAGCAGTTGCTTTGTCTTTTACATCAATATCTTTTAAAAGCTCTGCAAAAGGTATTGGACTTTCCTGGAGTTGTTCTTCCATCTTTTTACCTCTCTTACTTTTTTATTCTTTTAAGTTCTTTTTAGCTCCTTCTATAGCGCCTATTATAGCACCTTCAACAACAGAGAAAGCTTTTTTAATAATGTTTTCTGTTTCATCTAAAATTTCTACAACCTTTTCTTTACCAATCATCTTTTCTTCTGGATGCTCCTGGGTTTTCTTCTTCAGCTCCTCAAGTTCTTTTTTTAACCTTTCTATTTCTTTCATTAGCTCTTCTGGGTTTTGTTTCTTTTCCTCTGTCATTTTACATCCTCCAAAATGTTTTATTTATATCAAATCTAATTCTGATTTTTATCCTAAACAATATATACAACTTTCTTTAATATTTTCACAAATTGTAAGGAGATATTAAAGATGGGAAAAAAGCCAAATAGACTGATAAATGAAAAAAGCCCTTATTTAAGGCAACACGCTTATAACCCTGTGGAATGGTATCCATGGTCTGAAGAAGCATTTGAAAAAGCAAAAAAAGAAGATAAACCTGTTTTCCTTTCTATAGGATATTCAACATGCCACTGGTGCCATGTTATGGAAAAAGAGAGTTTTGAAGATGAAGAAATTGCAAAGATACTTAACGAAAAATTTGTTCCTATAAAAGTTGATAGAGAGGAAAGACCCGATATTGACAGCATATACATGAACGTGTGTATGTTAATGACAGGACACGGAGGATGGCCTTTAACTGTATTTTTAACACCTGATAAAAAACCTTTTTATGCAGGAACTTACTTTCCTAAAGAAAGCAGTTATACAAGAATTGGGTTAAAAGACCTTTTACTGAGAATATCCCAGATGTGGAAAGAAGAAAAGGAAACATTACTAAAACGTTCAGAAAAAGTACTTGAATACCTTGAGGAGTATTCTTCATCAACATCAAAAGAAAAACTGAACCTTTCTATATTTGATATGGCTTATGAAAGGTTTAAAGATATATTTGACCCTTACTACGGAGGTTTTGGACACAAACCAAAATTCCCTTCGCCCCACAACTTTTTATTCTTGCTCAGGTACTACAGAAGAACAGGTAAAGAAAATGCCCTTGAAATGGTAAAACATACACTAAAAAAGATGAGACTTGGTGGAATATTTGACCATGTAGGATTTGGTTTCCATAGATACTCTACAGATGAAAGATGGTTTCTTCCCCATTTTGAGAAAATGCTTTACGACCAGGCAATGCTTACAATAGCTTATGCTGAAACATACCAGCTCACAAGAGATGAATTTTTTAAAGAAGTAGTAGAAGAAATCCTTACATATGTTGAAAGGGATATGACAGATAAAGAAGGAGGTTTTTACTCTGCAGAAGATGCTGATAGTGAAGGAGAAGAAGGAAAGTTTTATGTGTGGTCTTACAGTGAGCTAAAAGAAATATTAGGAGAAGATTTTGAATTAGCAAAAAAGATATTTAACTTTACAGAGGAAGGTAACTACAGGGAAGAAGCAACAGGAAAATTAACAGGAAAAAATATTTTATATATGAAAAAAGATATACATGAGCTTGCTGAAGAACTTGGCTTACAAGAAGAGTTCCTTAAAAAGAAAATATCAGATATTAGAGAAAAACTTTTTAAAATCAGAGAAAAAAGAGTCCACCCTTTAAAAGATACTAAAATACTTACAGACTGGAATGGTCTTATGATAGCTGCTTTTTCTATTGCTTCACAGGTTCTTGATAATTCCCATTACGCTGAAATCGCTGAAAAAGCTGCAGATTTTATTTTGAGTAAAATGAAAGATGATAAAGGCTTTTTACTCCACAGGTATAAAGATGGCGAAGCAAAGTTTTACGGTAATCTTGAAGACTACTCATTTTTAGTATGGGGACTTATAGAGCTCTACAATACTACATTTAAAATAGAATACTTAAAAGAAGCTGTTAGTCTTACAGAAACAATGATAAAACACTTCTGGGATGAAAAAGAAGGAGGATTTTTCCTTACACCTGATTTTGGAGAGGAGCTTATAGTTAGACCCAAAGAAAGCTACGATGGAGCTATACCATCTGGAAACTCTGTCGCTGCTTACAATCTCTTTAGACTTTATAAAATAACAGGAAATCAAAAATTTAAAGAATATGGGGAAAAAACATTAGAAGCTTTTGCAGGAAAAATAAAATCTCTTTTAACAAGCTACTCAATGATGTTAGTGGCTTTTGATTTTCTCACATCAAAAGGGAAAGAGTTTCTGATAGTTGGAGAAAGGGAAAAAGCAAAACCATTTGTTAGAGAAATAAACAGCAGGTATATCCCGGATAAAACAGTTGTGTTAAAAGAAAATGCAGAAATATCAAAAATTGTCCCTTATGTTGAACCTATACCAGTAGAGCCTGATATTATAAATGTATATATGTGTGAAAACTTTTCGTGCAGAATGCCAGTTTCAGATTTAGATACATTTAGAAAACTTCTGGAAAACCAATAAAAGAGGTGAAGCATGAAAATAAAAGTAAATGGAGAAGAAAAAACTTTTGATAAAGAAGAACTTACAATTAAGGAGTTAGTAGAGCTTTTAGGTATAAAAGTTCCTAACTACGCTGTAGCTGTTGGTATGGAAGTTATTCCTAAAAGCGAGTACGATACATACAAAATAAAAGATGGTGATACTGTAGAAATAGTTACTTTTGTTGGCGGTGGATAAGAATAAAAACCAAGGAGCTTCATTTGAAAAAGTACTGGTTAGGTTTTGTTTTCTTTATTCTGATAATAT
>CAZOTZ010000040.1:0-15768 GCA_964582875.1 uncultured Aquificales bacterium
TGCTCTTTTAACATTTGGTTTCAAATTTTTCTTACTCATAGCACATATAGTATAAAGTAATGAACGATTGGAAGCAAGTTTTTTAAGTCTAAATTGAAAAACATATAGTAAAACGGTGGATTGTTGTCGTTTACAAAGTAAACGACCGCTTTTGTATCTCCTCACTAAAGTGAGGAGGATTAAAAGCGAAGGTTATCCTAAAAGTATTGCTTTAACTTTTGCAACTTTTACACATTTGAACGTTTTTGAAACAGGTTCTATTTCGTAAAGAATGTAGATACCTTCAGGTATGTTCTGACAGTTAGATTTATAAAACTTTCCTTTTTCCATTTTTTATATATCATAAGCCGGGCACCCCCTACCGGCGTAGGGATTCTGGCTTACCGTTGCTCCCTTCCGGGCCTGGCGGGGTTCACCAGTCCCTACCCGGAGGGACCCGGCAATCTTTATTTATCTCTCTGGCGGATGGGGTGGGATTCGAACCCACGGTACCGATGACCGGTACACAGCATTTCCAGTGCTGCCCCTTCGGCCGCTCGGGCACCCATCCCTGATTCAGGCTTTACTATTATAAGCAAATTTATTTAAATTTCAAACCTATAACTTTTCAAAACCTCCTCCACCAGGTGTTTCAATTCTTATCCTGTCTCCAGCTTTTACTTTTTTATGAAACTTGCCTTCCATTACAGTCTCTTCATCACCTCTTATAAAAATATTTTTACCAACCTCACCATTTTCCCCACCGAATAGTCCGTAAGGGGGAATTTTCCTCCTTTCTGATATAACTGTTACCTCTGAATCAACAAGGAATAGAAACTCTCTTACAATCCCATCTCCACCTTTACGTTTTCCGTTTCCTCCGGAACCTTTTCTTATCCCGTATCTGGTTATCATAAGAGGATACTGGAACTCTAAAGCTTCTACAGGAGTGTTCATTGTGTTAGTCATATGGGACTGGATAGCAGACTCTCCATCATCATGAAACGAAGCTCCCATGCCTCCACCTATCGTTTCATAATAGGTAAAGGATTTTCCTGTTTGTGGGTCTATTCCACCAATAGTTATGTTGTTCATTGTTCCTTGACTTGCAGATGGTATCTTATCTGGAATAGCTTTTGATAGTGCTTTTAAAACAACATCAACAATTCTCTGGGAAGTTTCCACATTTCCTGCTGAAACAGGAGCAGGGAAAACAGCATCAACAACAGTTCCTTTTTTTGTTTTTATCTGTATAGGATTAAAACAGCCAGCGTTTGTTGGAATATCTTTCTCAATAAGACTTCTGAAAACGTAATAAACTGCTGAGGCTGTTATGGAAAAAACAGCGTTTATACTACCTTCTGTCTGACTGTCTGTTTTTGAAAAATCAACTATAGCTTTATCATCTTTTATTTCTACTTCCACGTGAATTTTTATATCTTTTCTTTCTATACCGTCATCTTCCATAAAATCGTAAGCTTCATAAACTCCATCTGGAATACCCTTTATAACAGATTTCATCATTTTCTCTGAATACTCTAAAAGTCTTTCTCCGTAAAAAACCACTTCCTCAGGGGAATAACTTTCTATTAGCTCTTTGAGTCTTTTTATCCCTGTAAGATTAGCGGATATCTGGGATTTGAAATCCCCTTCCCTCTCTTCAGGTGTTCTTACGTTATTTTTTATGAAAGACAGAATTTCTTCATCTATTTTTCCTTTTTTTACAAGTTTCAGTGGTGGTATATTTATCCCCTCTTGAAAAATAGAGGTTGATATAGGCATAGACCCTGAGGAGATACCTCCTATATCTGCGTGGTGGGCTCTATTTGCAACATAAAATAGGACTTCACCATCTACAAAAACAGGAGCTATTAAAGTTATATCAGGTAAATGTGTTCCACCTTTATAGGGGTCATTAAGAATGACCATATCCCCATCTTCCATATCTACAGATTCTATAGCAGATTTAACAGACATTGGCATTGAACCAAGATGAACAGGTATATGGGCAGCCTGGGCTATCATATCTCCTTTACTGTTAAAAATAGCGCAGGAAAAATCTTTTCTTTCTTTTATATTTGCAGAAAAAGCTGTTCTCTGGAGGGTAGCTCCCATCTCTTCAGCAATAGCAGAAAACCTGTTTTTAAAAACCTCAAGTAAAATAGGATTTACTTCCATTACTCCTCTCCATATATAACCCTGTGGAGTATACCTTTTACAATTTCTGCAAGGTCATTCACAGTTGTTCCCTGTCCCATTATGTCTATAAAAAGTGTGTAGAGAAAGACAGACAACATACCAAAAAATACAAGGGTCTGTATAAACATTCCTGTATGGTAGTTTCTTTTTAAAATAGCTTCCTCTGGATTAAAAGGGTTGTAGTATATAGTTATCTTCTTTCCTACAGGGAACTTATCTACGATTTTTTTTACAGTACTGTAATCTGATTCAAGCTTAGAAAGGAATATTCTGTCTGATTTATACTTCTTTCCGTTTACAGAGTACTCATACTCAATTAATGGGTAGTAATAATCATAACTTATCTGGTTTTCTACTTTTTTAACCTGGGATTTCACTATCACTCCTTCTGTTTTTTTAAAGAAAAAAGTTTTTACAAGCTTAAAAAGAAGATAAAGGGTTATGACACCAAGAACTGAAACCCAGAAACCAAACGGAAGAAATAGAAACTTTCCGTCCACCTTTTTTCTCCATTTAATTTTTCTTTTATTATAAAATAATTGCCTGATACTTAAGACTCAATTTCTCTAAATAAAATACAGGGGAGATAATGATTTTATCTATAGATACATTCTCTGATACCCTTGGAATAGCAGTTATAAAAGACCACAGGGTTTTGATAAAGGAAACTATAGGTAAAACAAAACCGTTTTCTGAACTGATAATAACAAGGCTTGATAGATTATTTAAAGATTTTCAGTTAAACAAAGAAGATATTGTTGCTCTTGTTGTAAACAAAGGTCCTGGTTCATTAACGTCCCTCAGGGTAGGGATAACTGTTGTAAAAACTATAGCATACTCTTTGAAGAAACCAGTTTATTCCTATTCAAGTCTTGATGTAATGGCTTATAAATACAGGTGTTTTAATGGAAAAATAATATCTGCTATAAACGCCGGTAAAGGAGAAATATTCTTGAGGGAGTATTTATCCAACAACTTTGAGGTGAAACCTGTCTCAGATATCAAGTTAGAAAAACAGTCTGTCCTTGAAAATAAAAAAGATGGAATACTTGTTGTAAAAAATATCAATATCTCAGGAAAAAATGTTTTCCATATTTTAGAAGATTTATCTGTAGAAGGAGCTTTTTACAGCCTAAAAAATCATACAGAAGAAGATATATTTAAACTTGAGCCCCTTTATATAAGGGGCTTATAATACACCAAAAATTTTTATAATAACTCTTTTTGGTCTTTGTCCATCGTACTCTGCGTAAAAAATCTCCTGCCATGGACCTAAATCTAACTCTCCATTTGTTATAGGTACTACAACCTGCAAATGGGTTAGCAGATTTTTCAAGTGTGCATCTCCGTTATCTTCACCTGTTAGATGGTGTTTATAATCTTTCCTGAAAGGAGCCAGTCTTTCAAGCCACTCCCATATATCTTCGTGCAAACCTTCTTCATCATCCTGAATAAAAACAGAAGCTGTTAAGTGCATTGCAGAAACAAGGCAAAGACCATCTTTTACACCTGATTTTTTTACAGCTTCTTTTACTTTATCTGTTATCCTTATAAGTTCTCTTCTATTTTTTGTGTTAAATGTTAAATACTCTGTGTAAGCCCGGGCTTTTCCTTCTGTAAACATCTCCTTAACCTAACTTTTCTCTGTATTCTTCAATCATATTTTTAGACTCAAGTTTTGCCATTCTTTCTATGACAGGTCTCTTTATTCCTGACATCCTTGCAATAGCTTCTATGTACTGGTCCATATATCCTTCTGCTATAACTGATGCAATTGCATCAGTTATTTTTTTGAAGGACAAAAAGACTTCCTTTGCCTCTTCTGGAGGGAAAGTCTGGAAACATTTTTCACAGAAAAGATTTTGAATCCTTGACATCATACCGTGCATATAAACATTTTTAACATCCCTTGAAATATGTACAAGTCCTACAAACCACTGATGCGCCCAGAAAGAGTGTTCTTTAGAACTTTCTAATAATCCTAAATACCAGTCTCTCAACATTTTTTCAACCTTGGGTCTTTCATCTTCACGGAACATTTTTGCTGTTGGTTCATATGAAAAAAGGGTGTCATAAAAGTCTTTTACTACTTCATCAATCCATTCAGACAGTTTATCTTTGTGAGAGTTTAAAACTTCAAAATCCTTTTCAGAAAGACCAGTTAATCTATAAAAATGCTCAAGAATTATATCCAGTGTTTCATTTTCAAAATTAGACATATTCCCACCTCCTGGTTTATAAAAAAATTTTTTCTTTTGCTTGACAAAATATCATAAATGTAAATCTTTTTAACATCAAATTTTTTGTAAAATATACTTTAAAAACCCCTGGGGATAAAAGAATGATTGTCATATTTGATGTAGACGGTGTTTTAATAGATGTTTCAAAATCTTACCACTTTTCTATAAAAGACACAGTTGAATATTTTTCTAAAAAAGAAATGCCCCTTGAAGAACTCCTTGATATAAAGTTCTCCTTCAATATAAACAATGACTGGGATGCCTCTATTGCAGGTATACTGTATGCTTTATCAAAAGAAAATCTAAGAGAGTTTAAAGTTTCTTTTAAAGATTTCAGTAAGTCTTTAAATGATATGTACAAATTTGCTGAAAAAAAGGGGATAAAGCTCCCTGAATATAAAGAACTTATTGAGTTTTTTGAAAGCGTTTACAGGGAGCATAGAAAAAAAGAACAGCTTTTATTCCCACACGATGTTTTAGAAAGAATTTCAAAAAAAGCTGATATTCTTGGTGTAATAACAGGAAGGCCTTTTGAGGACTTAGATTTTTCGTTTAAGGAGTTTGACCTTTACAGGTATTTTGATTATATAATCACTGAAGATGATATTCCTGACCCTAAACTTAGAAAGCCTTCTTCTTATCCGTTAAAGCTTTTCTTTGAAAAAGTAGACTACCATGAACCTGTTTTTTACATAGGGGATACAAATGCAGACTTACAGATGGTCAGTTCCTTTAACAAAGAGGAGAATAAAAATGTTTCTTTTGTTTTAATGGAAAATAAACATAACAGAGATATAAATGCCCAGTTATCTATAAAAAAAGCTGATGAACTCTGTGATATTTTAAATGAAGCTGAGATAAAACTTCTTTAAGTCTTATCTCAGCCCTTCTTTTAACTGTTTAACAAGTTTTTCTATTCCTTCAAAATCAGATTTGCCCTGGAGTTTAACAACAGCACTTCCTACGATAACACCATCTGCAACTTCAGATATTTTTTTTACATGTTCTTTTTTAGAAACCCCGAAACCAACGGCTACCTTTTTTCCTGTTATTTTTTTTATCTGGGAGACCTTTTCTTTCAGTTCTTCCCAGGGAAGCTGTTCCCTTTCTCCGGTTATTCCTGTTAAAGATACGTAGTATATAAAACCATCACTCATCTTTCCTATAATCTTTATTCTTTCTTCGTTTGATGTAGGAGCAAGTAAAAAAACTGTTGATAAACCAAAACTATTTGCAATTTTTTTGAATTCTCCAGCTTCCTCAGGTGGCAAATCAGGTACAATAAAGCCGTCTATTCCATTTTCTTTTGCCTGCTTACAGAACTTTTCTTCTCCTACAACAAATATTGGATTGTAGTAAGTCATAGCTATTAAAGGAACATCTGGGAACTTCTCTTTTATATTTCTTGTAAGTTCAAAAACATTTACCGGTGTTATACCATCTTTAACTGCTTTTTCATGGGCTACCTGTATTGTTGGTCCATCGGCAACAGGGTCTGAAAAAGGTATTCCTACTTCTAATATATCAGCACCTGCTTTTATAAGAGTTTCTGCTGTCTTTAAACTTTTTTCAACAGATGGGTATCCAGCCATGAAGTAGCATATAAGTGGTTTCTTTTGTTCAAAGACCTTTTCTATAAGATTTCCCAACCTGCTTTACCTTCCTGATCTTTTTATAAGGAAGGCTCCAAAAGGAGCCTTTTTTTATTCTGATAGTTTATCTATCTCTTCTTTTGGAAGAATAGCTTCAACTTCTGCGTACTGTCTTATACCTGTTCCAGCAGGAACTATATTTCCTATAATAACGTTCTCTTTCAATCCTTCTAACTTATCCTCTTTTCCTTCTACTGCTGCATCTGCAAGAACCCTTGTTGTTTCCTGGAATGATGCTGCAGAAATCCAGCTTCTTGTTGAAAGAGATGCTTTTGTTATACCAACAAGTACAGGTTCAGCTTTTGGAGGTCTTCCACCTTCCTCAAGTACTTTTTGTATCTCTTCTTCAAGGTCTACTTTATCAACAATTTCGTTAAGTAAAAATCTGCTATCTCCAGGGTCTACTATCTTAACCTTCCTTAAAATCTGCCTTATTATTACTTCAAAATGTTTATCGTTAATTTCAACTCCCTGCATTCTGTAAACCATCTGAACTTCTTTAACTAAGAACTTAGCAAGTTCTTCAGGTCCCATAATCTTGAGTATGTCGTGTGGATTTGGTGTACCATCTGTTAATGGGTCTCCAGCTTTTACCTGTTCACCATCCTTTACACTGATGTACTTACCTTTTGCTATTGTGTACTCTTTTTGAAGCCCTGTTTCTGGATTAAACACTATAACTTTAAATCCTTTTGATTTCATTCTTACGATACCTTCAAATTCTGCCTTTAGTACTCCATCATCTGTAAGGTTCTGTCCTTCATTTACGTGTTGACCGTTTTTAACAACAACAAGTGAGTCCTTTGGAACATCGTAAGTTCTGGATTCACCAGTTATAGGATTGTAAACGATAATATCATCTGCGTCTTCATATATCTTAACTACACCATCAATTTCTGAAACAACAGCTCTATTCTTAGGTTCTCTCGCTTCAAGAAGCTCTTCAACTTTTGGCAAACCACCAACAATATCTCTAACTTTTGCAGTTTCCTCAGGTATTTTAGCTATAACATCTCCAGCCTGAACTTTTACTCCCTTTTTAATCTGCAGGTACTTATGGTAAACATCTGCGTGTTCTGCTTCAGAACATGCAAGACATTTATCCCATTTTGTTTCAAGCTGGTCTAAAGTAAACATTAGTATTGTATTAATTGGTAAGTCATATGTGTATTCCTTGCCATCTTCTCCTTTAATAACAGCTCTTGGTGTATGAAGAAAAGCATCTTTTGGTCTCATAAAGTTAATATCAAGGATTGTTTTTCCTGTAATGTTATCCCTTTCTTCCCTTAGTGTAACATCAAGGATTACATCCCTTAGCTCAAGCTCACCTGATACTTCAGCAATAATAGGTGTAGAGAATGGGTCCCACTCAACTAAAACATCTCCAGGTTTTACTTTCTGACCATCTTTTACCTTAAGGATACCTCCATAAGGGGCAGGGAATCTCTCTTTTATTTTTCCTTCTTCATCTACTATCTTAATAGCTCCATCTCTGTTTATGATAAGAACTTTTCCTTCTTTATCCTGAACAGTTTTAACGTTTAGAAGCTCGACTGTTCCTTCAACTGAGGCTTTATGCTCAGTTTGAGCTTTTTGTGCTGTAGCAGCACCACCTATGTGGAATGTTCTCATTGTAAGCTGTGTTCCTGGTTCACCTATTGATTGGGCAGCAATGATACCTACTGCTTCTCCAATATCAACAAGTTTTTTCTGGGAAAGGTCTCTACCGTAGCATTTAGCACAAACACCTCTTTTTTGTTCACATGTTAAAACAGACCTGATTTTAACTTCTTCTATACCTGCATTTTCTATTTCTTGAGCTTTTTCTTCATCTATTTCTTCCCCAGTAGCAACAATCAATTCGTTTGTGTATGGGTCGTATATATCCTCTGCTGCGTATCTTCCTACAATTCTATCCCTTAAAGGAACTACTATATCTCCACCCTGTATTATTGCAGATACCGCAAGTCCGTTAAGTGTTCCACAATCATCGTTTGTTATAACAACATCCTGGGCAACATCAACAAGTCTTCTTGTAAGGTATCCGGCTACAGCTGTCTTTAAAGCTGTATCTGCAAGACCTTTCCTTGCACCGTATGTTGAAATGAAGTACTCAACAACTGTTAAACCTTCCCTGAAGTTAGACCTGATAGGAGTTTCTATGAACTCTCCTGAGTGCTTTGCCATAAGACCACGCATTGCAGCAAGCTGTTTTATCTGGTCTTTATTTCCCCTTGCACCAGAGAGAGCCATCATGTAAATAGGGTTAAATATTCCTGGATATTTTTTGCCGTTTTCTATCCTTTCTGCTTTTTCTATCTCATCAAACATTAACCTTGTTACTTCGTTTGTTGTTTGAGACCATATATCAATAACTTTGTTGTGTCTTTCACCTTTTGTGATAATACCATCAACGTACTGTTTCCATAC
This sequence comes from uncultured Aquificales bacterium, assembly GCA_964582875.1. Classification (GTDB taxonomy): domain Bacteria; phylum Aquificota; class Aquificia; order Aquificales; family Hydrogenothermaceae; genus JAADDV01. Next base: position 8,501 of record CAZOTZ010000040.1, read on the forward strand.
TTTTTCAGCTTCCTGTTCTGCTTTTCTAACAATTTCCCACTTTTTCTTAGGTACTACAAGGTCATCTATAGATATTGAAACTCCAGCTTTTGCTGCGTATTCAAAACCAAGAGCTTTCAATCTATCTAATGTCTGGGCTGTTATCTCATTTCCAAACTGTTCATAAATCTCAGAAATCAGTTTTGATATCTTTTTCTTATCTAAAGGTTCATTTACAAATCTAAATCCTTCAGGGAGAACCTGATTGAATATTAATCTTCCTACTGTTGTTTCAACAAGTTTTCCATCTTTTCTAACTTTTATTTTTGCAAGTAAATCAACCTTTCCAAGGTCATAAGCAAGTATAGCTTCTTCTTCATCAGCAAATACTTTTCCTTCACCTTTTGAGCCTTCTACAATCTGGGTCATATAATAGGCACCAAGAATTATATCCTGAGAAGGCATTGTTATAGGTTTTCCATGGGCAGGGGAAAGGATATTCTGTGTTGAAAGCATAAGGACATAAGATTCTATTTGAGCTTCAACAGAAAGAGGTACGTGAACAGCCATCTGGTCTCCGTCAAAGTCTGCGTTAAACGGAGGACAAACAAGTGGGTGTAGTTTTATAGCTTTTCCTTCAACAAGAACAGGTTCAAATGCCTGAACAGACATTCTGTGAAGTGTAGGAGCCCTGTTTAGAAGTACAGGATGCTGTTTTACAACTTCTTCAAGACATTCCCATACTTCAGGAGCCTTTTCTTCAACCATTCTTTTAGCATTTTTTATAGAAGTAGCATAACCTTTCTCTTCAAGTCTTCTGTATATGAACGGTTTAAACAGCTCCAGGGCCATCTGTTTTGGAAGACCACATTCATGCATTTGAAGTTCTGGGCCAACAACGATAACAGACCTTCCTGAGTAATCAACCCTTTTTCCAAGAAGGTTCTGTCTAAACCTTCCCTGTTTACCTCTAAGGGAATCAGACAGGGATTTTAAAGGTCTGTTGTTTTGTGTGACTATTCTTCCCCTTCTTCCGTTATCAATAAGAGCATCAACAGCTTCCTGAAGCATTCTTTTTTCGTTTCTGATAATAATTTCAGGAGCATCAAGCTCTATGAGTCTTTTCAACCTGTTGTTCCTGTTTATAACCCTTCTGTAAAGGTCGTTAAGGTCAGATGTAGCAAATCTTCCACCATCAAGGGGAATAAGAGGTCTTAAGTCAGGTGGTATAACAGGGATAACATCTAAAATCATCCATTCAGGTTTGTTTCCAGACTTTATAAATCCTTCAATAAGTCTTAGTCTTCTTACAAGTTTTTTTAGCTTTTGTTCCGCTACTTCTTTAAGAATTGTCTGTCTAACACTGTCTTTTATAACTTCAAAAACAGGGATATCCTTGTGTTGCTCCCTGTATATTTTGTAAAGTTTTTCTATGGCTTCTGTTCCTTTTCCAACTTCAAAGGAACCTTCTCCATACTCTTCAATATACTTCTTGTAATCCTCTTCATGGAGAAGCTGTCCAAAAAGAAGAGGAGTATCTTTCGGGTCTAAAACAACGTAAAAGTTCTTTGTTAAAATTGCATCTATCTCTTTATCTGTTGGAATTACATCTCCAAACTTAATGCCTACCTCTGCGAGTCTCCTTGCTATCTCTGTTATAACCTTTTTGTAAAGCCTTTCCTGTGTATTTTTAAACTCAGGTCCAAGTTCATCATACCCTATAGCATAAGATTTCATTTCCTTTCTAAGCTTGTTTGCGTAAGCCTCTAAATCTATCCTTGAAAGGATATCTTTTACTTTTTCAGCTCCCATTCCATATTCGTATTTGTCAGAATGTTCATACTCGTAAGCTTCCCTGAATTCCTCTTCAGATTTAACGTAAAGTTTTACGTATTTTGTGAGGGCACCATCCATTAATGGTATTGTGTTTGGGTCGTTTTCAAAGGCTTCTTCCTCATCTTCGTCTGGATGTTCAACAATAAGATAAGATTCAAAGTATATAACCCTTTCTATATCCCTTGATGTTAAACCTAAGAGGTTTCCTATTTTTGAAGGGGTAGATTTCAGATACCATATATGTGCTACAGGAGAGGCAAGTTCTATATGACCAAATCTCTCTCTTCTAACATCTGACCTTGTTACTTCAACACCACATCTATCACAGATTGTCCCTTCGTATTTTTTCTTTTTATACTTTCCACATAAACATTCATAATCTTTTACAGGTCCAAATATCTTTGCACAGAAAAGACCGTCTTTTTCAGGTTTTAAAGTTCTATAGTTAAGGGTCTCTGGTTTTTTAACTTCCCCGTACGACCATTCTCTTATAGTTTCAGGTGAAGCAAGGGAAAGCCTTATACTTTCAAATGGCATTAAGCCTTTTGCTTTGTTTTCCTCAATCATCAAGGTGAAAACCTCCTAAATGTTTGTTAAAAAGGTGGCTAAAAGCCACCAAAGGTTTTAAAACAGTTCTTTTTTCTCTTTACTTTTAGAAACTATATCAACTTTATCACAGGCTTCTTTAGAGCCATCTTCAAAGGAACATTGAACATCAAGGGCAAGAGCTTTTAGCTCCCTAACTAACACTTTAAATGATTCTGGTACACCTATATCGTAGTAGTATTTACCTTTAACAATAGACTCGTAAACCCTTTTTCTTCCTTCTATATCGTCTGATTTTACAGTAAGCATTTCCTGTAGTGTGTAAGCAGCTCCGTGTGCTTCAAGTGCCCAAACTTCCATTTCCCCAAACCTTTGTCCACCAAACTGTGCTCTACCACCAAGTGGCTGTTGGGTAATAAGAGAGTAAGGACCTGTGGAACGGGCGTGTATCTTATCATCAACCATGTGAATAAGTTTAAGCATGTACATATAACCGGCGGTTACCTCTAAATCAAATGGCTCTCCTGTTCTACCATCTATAAGTTTCATCTTACCGTTTGTCTTAAATCCTGCTTTTTCAAGCATTGTTTTTATATCTGCTTCTGTTGCTCCTTCAAAAACAGGAGTTTTCATAGGAATACCAATCTGTGTAAGGTCTTTTACTACTTCTCTAAGTGTTTCCTCGTCTAACGAGTTTAGATACTCCTCTAAAGCTTTAACATCTTCATCTCTGTACTTCTTAACAAGTTCATCTCCTGTATCGTTAGCTATTTTGTAATACTCAACTATCTTCTTAATGATTTCTTCTTTTGAGTTTATCTTTTTAAGTTCTTCCTCAAGTTTTTTACCAAGATGTTTTGCAGCAAGTCCTAAGTGGGTTTCAAGTATCTGTCCAACGTTCATACGTGAAGGAACACCAAGAGGGTTAAGGACTATATCAACAGGTGTTCCATCTTCCATAAACGGCATATCCTCTTCTGGTAGAACCACGGATATAACACCTTTGTTTCCGTGTCTACCGGCCATTTTATCACCAACCTGTATTTTACGTTTCTGGGCTATATAAACCTTAACCAGCTCGTTAACACCTGGTTTAAGGTCTGAACCTTTTAAAACAGTTGCTTTTTGTTTCTCATATATATTTTCCCAGAGCTCAATCTGTAATTTAGCCTTTGATACTATATCTTCAACCTTTTTAGCTACTTCTGCATCTGAGAGGAAACCTGAAGGGTTAACTATTATAAATCTAAGGACATCATCTACTTTATCTTCAGAGATTTTTTCTCCTTTTTTGATTACCGTCTTACCTGCTATCTTTATATCCCTTGGAACTTCCTGTCCAATAATTAGCTGTTTTACAAGCTCATTTCTTCTTGCAACTATAAACTCTTTTTTCTCTTCAAGCTCTTTATCTAACTTTCGGATTTCTTCCTCAGCTAACTGCTGTAAGTACTTATCAGATTTTTTACCAGGTTTTTTTCTTGCAAACACCTGTACATCTATAACTATACCTTCAACCCCTGCAGGTACCCTTAGAGAAGAGTCCTTAACATCAGCGGCTTTTTCTCCAAAAATAGCAAGGAGAAGTTTTTCTTCTGGCGTTGGCTGTGATTCACCTTTAGGTGTAACTTTTCCAACGAGTATATCCCCTGGTTTTACGTAAGCACCAACCCTTATAATTCCATGTTCGTCAAGATTTGCCAAAGCTTTTTCTGATACACCTACAACGTTCCTTGTTATCTCTTCTGGTCCTAATTTAGTTTCCCTTGCTTCACACTCAAACTCTTCTATATGAATTGATGTAAATACATCATCTTTAACAAGTCTTTCTGAAATAACTATAGCATCCTCAAAGTTATATCCTCTCCATGGCATAAATGCGACAAGTACATTTTTTCCTAACGCAAGTTCCCCTTTATATGTAGATGTTCCATCTGCAATAACAGCTCCTTTCTCTACTCTGTCTCCTCTTCTAACAAGGGGTCTCTGGTTCATACATGTAGCCTGGTTTGAGCCTTTAAATTTAGTAAGCTCATAAACATCTAAACCTATATCAAGAGGGTCATCTTCATTTATTTCATCTGGATTGACACTTATAACTATTCTGTCTCCAGAAACTGACTCAACAACTCCACCTCTTTTTGCAACAACAACTGAGCCACTACCTTCTGCAACTATCTTTTCCATTCCTGTTCCTACAAGTGGGTACTCAGTCTTTAAAAGGGGAACAGCCTGACGTTGCATGTTAGAACCCATTAATGCCCTGTTAGCATCATCATGTTCAAGGAATGGGATAAGAGAAGCTGATACAGAAACAACCTGTTTTGGAGATACGTCCATATAATGAACTTCTTTAGGGTCCACAAGACGAATATCTCCTTTAGCTCTTGCAAGAACCCTTTCTGCTGTGAAATTACCTTCTTCATCAATAGGTGCGTTAGCCTGGGCGATAACGTACTTTTCTTCATCATAGGCTGCAAGATACTCTATTTCATCTGTAACTTTACCGTTTTTAACTTTTCTGTAAGGAGTTACAAGAAATCCAAACTCGTTAAGTGTTGAGTAAACAGTCATAGATGATATTAAACCGATATTCTGTCCTTCAGGTGTTTCAATAGGACAGACTCTTCCGTAATGGGTAGGGTGAACGTCCCTTATTTCAAACTTAGCACTATCCCTTGTTAAACCTCCAGGTCCCAAAGCAGAAAGTCTTCTTTTGTGTGTAAGCTCTGCAAGTGGATTAGCCTGGTCCATAAACTGGGAGAGCTGTCCACCTTTTAAGAACTCAAGAATAGAACCGGTTACGTACCTTGGATTTATAATGTCTGCTGGTTTCAGGTTAGGGTCCTCAACATCAACAGTAGCAACCCTATCCCTGAAAGCTTTGTTCATTCTTACAAGTCCAAGTCTTGTCTGGTTTTCAAGGAGTTCACCTACAGGTCTTACCCTTCTGTTTCCAAGGTGGGCTATATCATCAAGCTCTTTCTTACCAAGTCTTAACTCAAGGAGGTATTTAACTATTGCAATAACATCTGGGAGCAGTATAAACCTTGCTTCATCATCTAAGTAAGCTTCAACTTTTATCTCATTGAACTTTATGTTTTTGAGTTTTTCTACTACTTCTTCTGTTATTTTTGTTCCTTTCTTTAAAACTTCCCCTTCAACCTCTACATCTTCTGCTAAAGCAAGAGGAGGGTATTTTATAAAAAGCTCATCTAAATCAAGGGGTTTTATAGTTTGAGGAATTTCGTGAACTTTAGCATTTATTTTTACTCTACCAACCCTTGACAGGTCATATCTTTGGCTGTCGTAGAACATAGCTGTAAATAGCTCATTAGCTCTTCTCAGGAAAGCTTTAGGGTCCATAACTGCTGTATCAGTAGGTCTCATCTTTCTGTATATATCAACCCTTGCAGCATCCTGGAAGGAAAACTGGGCATTTATTTGAGGTTCATCTTTCTTTAAGGTTTCAACAAGTATATTTCCGTAAGGGGATTTTCTGAAAACAAGTGGAGAAACTGCAACTATTTCTTCTACATCTAACCTATCATCCATTAAATACTTAGCAAGGTTTCTTATATCAACATGTTTTTCCTTTCTTATTGTTACTAAGTTTCCTTTTTCATCCTGGTCTTCTGTTGTATATGTGATAAATATTTCATCATTTTCAAGTTCTTTTTCAAGTTCTTCAACTGTAAGAACAGTTCCAGTTTTCTGGTCTACAAACTCTCCGTTTTGATTTTTAAAGTATTTAACATCTCCATAAAAGGCTTTAAGTATCCTGTATGCTGTGTCTAAACCAAAAGCTCTTAACACTGTTGAGCCTAAAAGTTTTCTTCTGTCTATTCTTGCATGGAATATCTCAACATTTGTAGCGTACTCAAACTCAAGTCTTGAACCTTTTTCAGGGATTATTGAACTTTTGTAGATAATTCTTGTAATAATGTCTTTTGTTTTATCCTCTTTTGCTTCAAAGAATATACCAGAAGACCTTATAAGCTGAGAAACTATAACCCTTTCACTACCATTTATAATAAAGTAAGCTTTGTCTGTTATTAGAGGAACATCACCAAAGTAAACTTTTTGTTTCCTTATTGTTTTTGGAATTACTTCTCCTGTTACAGGGTCTACCTGGTTTACAACAAGTTCAAGTAAAACCCTTAACGGTGCACTGTAAGTAAGACCTTTATATTTGCACTCTTCTACAGTATGCTTTTCTTTATATATTAAAGTCCCTCCACAATGGGGACATTTAACACCTTTTCCTCCAACTACATCATCAGGAAGTGGTTTTCTACACCTTCCACATTCCCAATCTCCAATTTCATATGCAATGTAATTTATTGTTATCTGGCCGTTTGGGTCCTCAAAAGGAAATGATGTTCTAAAAATATTTTCAAGCCCTTTATTTTCCCTTTCATAAGGATTTTTGTTAAACTGAATAAAATCTTCAAAAGATTTTTTTGGAACATGTAGTAGGTCTGGGGGGAGAAGTATTTCTTTTCTTCTTGAAAGGTTTTTTCTTAGAGGATTGAAAGGTAAGCTTTTAATGTTTCTCATATTCACACCACCTTCTTTGGTTTGTTATTTTTGATAATGTATACAAATGAATAAAGGCAGACTACCCCTCTGGGAAGCCTGCCTTAACTGATTCCTAAACTATTTATGTTTTGTGTTAAAGACAACTTACTTAATTTCGACTGTTGCACCAGCTTCTTCAAGTTTAGCTTTGATTTGTTCAGCTTCTTCTTTAGATACCCCTTCTTTAACTGGTTTTGGAGCGTTGTCAACGAGTTCTTTAGCTTCTTTAAGTCCAAGACCTGTGATTTCTCTAACAACTTTGATAACGTTAATTTTCTTGTCTCCAGGGCTTTGGAGAATAACATCAAATTCAGTTTTTTCCTCTG
>CAZOTZ010000041.1:0-15684 GCA_964582875.1 uncultured Aquificales bacterium
ATATGGGAGTTGTTTTACATGAGCTTTATTTTGAACATCTTGTAGGAGGAGGTAAAGGAGAACCTTCTAAGGAACTGAGAAAAGCTATAGAAGAAAGTTTCGGTAACTTAGAAAACTGTTTAAACGAAATAAAAGCCACAGGTATTGCCTGTAGAGGCTGGTCTCTTTTATCTTATGACCTTTACAACAAAAGACTTGTTGTTAACGGCCTTGATGCCCATAACATGCTTGGTATGGTGATGACAGTTCCCCTTATTGTTCTTGATGTTTATGAACACGCTTACTACGTAGACCAGAAAAACAAAAGACCACCTTATATTGATGCTTTTTTTAGAAACCTAAACTGGGATGTAATAAACAAAAGATTTGAAGAAGCTATAAGATAAAGGCTCCGTAAAGGAGCCTTTTTAAATTGTTCTTATTTTTCTGTTTCTATAAGCAAGAAGTATTACTGTCCCTACTATTCCAATAGCCCAGTAGACCCATGTTGGTATAGGTACTGGGTCCCCTGAAGCATAAGAGTGGAGTCCTGAAAGGTAAAAGTTAACTCCGAAGTAAGTCATTATTACAGATGAGTAAGCTAAGACAGATGCAACAGCAAACGAGTAAGTGGAGTAAAGTTTTGGAATAAATCTCATATGGACAACCGCAGTGTAAACAAGTATTGTAACTAAAGCCCATACTTCCTTAGGGTCCCATCCCCAGTATCTTCCCCAACTTTCATTAGCCCACACACCACCTAAGAAGTTTCCAACTGTTATTAGAGAAAGTCCAATTATCATAGACATCTCATTAATTCTTGTTGCTTCAAGTATAGAAAGCTCTATCTGTTTTTGTTTCTCATCCTGTACTTTTGGATTTCTAATAATAAACAGTATAAGTGTTATAAAGCCAAGGAGAGCAGATAAACCTAAAAATCCATAGCTTGATGTTATAACTGAAACGTGTATAGCAAGCCAGTAGGACTTTAATACAGGTACAAGATTAGTTATCTGTGGGTCCATCCAGCTTAGGTGGGCAACAAAAAGAACAAGACCAGCAAGAATTCCTGTTGATGCAATTGCAAAAGGGGATTGCCTTGCGAATAAAATTCCTGCAAAGACGATAGTCCATGCTATGTATATAAGGGATTCATATCCATTACTCCATGGGTAATGTCCTGATACATACCACCTTAACACAAGGTTAAATGTATGGGCTAAAAATCCAAGAACAAGAATTCCTAAAACTACTCTTGTAGGCCATTTAAGGTTTAAGGAAGGTTTTATAAGTTTCGCAAATATAAGTAAAAGAAGAGCTAAACCAGCAAAAAGATAAACAGGAATTAGCCTTTCAAATATATTTAGTTTATTGTAAAAGATTTCAGCTTTTATTTTATTTTCTTGAGGGTATATATCTGCGCCTTTTTTCTTCTGGAACTCTTTTATTTTTTCTATAGCTTTGTTAGCTTTTTCCCAGTTACCAGATTGAATTCCTTCATCAATTCCAGAGAAAAACTCAATAAGCAGGTCTCTTACTGTTTTAGCGTCTTCTTCAGGAAATTTCTCAACAGCAAATCTTGGTGAGTACCATGTATGGTTAGGGTCACCCTGTAAAGGGAATATTCTAAAAATCTCTCCAGTATAAACCATATAGGCTATGTTTATTCTTTCATCTATCTTTAGAAGCTCTTTGTCAAGCTGATTTCTTAAAGCAGGTCTTTTTCTCCTTGCCCTTTCTACTGCATCTGCAAGTTTGTAATTTCCGTTCCCATCAAAAGCGTTTATGAATGCAAAGTACTTTGCATCAGGGGATACACCAAGAAGTTTTTTTATTGCTGGATGGTTTACTTTTATCATAGGTATTAACTGCCAGTACCTTGGCTTAGCAAGCATTCCTAATATAATCTGGTTGTGGTCAAGACCGTAGAAATCCCTTTTCCTTGAAACTTTATTCAGGACATCTATTGCAAGGGTGTCTATAGGTTCAAGTCTTCCTGCTGATGTTTGAACAATTATCTTCCCAAAGTTATCAGCTGTTTTTTTATCAATTTTCTTAACAGTATCAACAATCTGTTTTATATCAGGCATCTGAGGATGAACTATCTTGTTCTCTTCAGCAATAGAGGAAGATATACCAGATAAAACAATTAGTAACGGTAATAATACTGCTATTTTTTTATCTAAAAATCTCATTCTTGCTAACCTTCCAAATCTACTATAAGGATTGAATATGTTAAGTAAAAGCCCAAGGGCTAATAATGTGTATCCTATGTAAGTAGGTATTTTTCCTGGGTCGTGGTTTACAGAGAGAATTGTTCCTTTTTCATCAGGGTCATAAGATGCCTGGAAAAACCTGTAGCCTCCATAGTCTAAAGTATGGTTCATGTATATCCTGTAAGGCATTTTAAGATTTTTTCTTTCGTCTATAACTACAACTTTACTTTCATAGGAAGACGGTTGCATTGAACCAGGATACCTTTCAACAATGAAATCCTTTAGATAAACAGAGAAAGGTAGTTTTATTATCTTAGCTCCCCATTCAAGGGTTATTTTTGTTCCGTCTATTTCTATCTGTTCAGGAATACCTTTTGTTTTCATACCTCCACCTAAAAGGGTTACTTCTCTTTTCTTACCGTCGTAATCAACTTCAACTTTAACAGCAGACCATGATGTTGTTTTTACAAAACTTTTTGTATTACCTTTTTCTTCTACAACTTTTACTGTACCTTTTTCTAATATAGTTTTAGGAACTATTCTTGTATCACCTATTATGTACATTCTTCCTTTTTCAAATGGATGCTCAATGTTTGCTTCGTAAACCCCTGATGATTTGTCTGACATCTTAAAGTACTGGACAGGATGATTTGATATGAAGAAAAACTTACCGTTTTTATCTTTTATTATGATATAAGGTTTATCTGTATTAACAGCTGCATCTAAAGCTATAACAACAGAACCAAGGTCAAAAGCTTTTCCTTCTTCTAAAAAGAGGGTGTCAGGTGCTGAACCTGTTGACATAGTCATAAACTCAATAACAGGTTTTCCTTTTGGGTCTTCAACAGCTTTTTTAACAACTTTAGGTAAGTACTCTTTGAATTTAACAACAAGTGGTTTTCCATCAACGTCAAGGCTTACTTCAAAGCCGTTTCCACCTAATGCAGACATGTATACCTTTTTTTCTGTATAAAACTGTTTTCCGTCTTTTTCAGCTTTTACCTGTATGTAAGCATCACTTGATACCAGCTCATTATTGGCTGTACCTTCTCTTATATGAAGTGTCCCTTCATAACCGAAGTACCTTGTTAGTGCTGCCCCGAGGAAGATAATAAGAAAAGATATATGGAACATTAATGCAGGAAGCTTTTTAGGCTTCCACATTTTGTATTTGATAATATTTCCTACAAGGTTTATAGCAAGGAGTATCCAGAGTACCTCAAACCATTTTGCTCCATAAACAAGAGCCCATGCAGTTTCTGTTCCAAAATCATTTTCTATAAATGTGGCGGCTCCTATTGAAAAGGCAAATATTAAAACAAGAACTATCATAAGTTTCATTGAAGTAAGAAAATTCCATACAACCTTAAATATATTCATGCTGCTGTCCCTTTATTTTTATTATTTTTAAAAAAACAAGCTATGTTTTTTCCCAAAGTTATCAACTTGCTGTGAAAACAGAATGAAAGATGATAAGTAGTAGTGTATAAACATTAACTTTTTCTCCTTCTAAATAATATGTACAACAGACCTATCCCTACTACTGCTACTCCTCCTACCTGTGTCCATGCACCAAGGAGAACAAGTTTGTGAAGGATACTATTGTGTTTTTCTTTATCTATTTTTATTCCTGAAACTTCTTTTATATGTGTTAAAAGACTAACAGCTAAGTCCTGTGAAGGTATTTCCTGATGGCATGAAAGACAGACACCTCTTCTATCTAATTTGCTTCTTTCTTCATTGTTTAACGGTCTTGAAAGCTTAAAGTGATGTCCTACTGTTTGAAGCTGTTTACCGTCCTCAGTTACAAATCTTGACCAGTCGTGATTTAAACCAGGAATACTGTTTATCTGAACTTTGAAGATTTCAGGGAGAACTTTTCCATCGGCAGTAGTAAGGTCTACAATATATGGTTTAGATGGGTCTTCATATATTTTACCTTCTTCTATACCGTATCCCATAGCTACTGGATTTGTATGACAGCTTTCACATTTTCTTGCTTCTTTCTGAATTGTATGGGGTTGTACTGGAGATATATCTATTGCTTTCTGACCTTCTTTCCCTGCACCTTCAACATCTGGGATTCTGAAGATATGGTTCAAAAGAAGAGGTTTCCCATCTTTTCCGATAACTGTTACTGTTGTTTGACAGCCTGGGATTGCCGGGGATATTCTTCCTTCTCCATTCTGGGCTAATGGTGGATTTTCCCATCTCAGGTAAGAACGGGTTTCTTCAACTTTTCCATCTATAAGGAACTTTTTAATCTCTTTTCTTGCGTCTGCTGTTAGCCCATGGTTGTCAACGGAATTTCCCATCGCAATCCAGTCAGGATGTTTGTAGTCTTTGGAGTAATCTATTTTTATATGGCATCCATAACACTGGGGTGCCCATGTTGCATGGCATGTATAACATTCCATTCTATCTATATGTTTTTTTACATAAACCATTGCAACCATTCCTTCTTTATTGAGTTTTCCTTCTTTTACAAGTGTTTTTAACGGTTTTAAAACTATATCTTTTCCACCTGCTGTATGAACGATAACATTATTTCCTTTTTTAACTACATTTCCAAAAGGATTTCCCCTTGCTGTTAATAGATATCCGTCCTCTGGAGGGTAAACCTTACCTTTTTTTAAATAATCTGGAAGGGTTTTAGTTAGTCCCCTTGGTTTACCTGTTTTAGGTTTTTCCTCGTACTCATCTGAATAACCAATAGGAAGTTCCCATGGATATTTATCTGGAGTTCCATGACAATCCTGACATTCTATCTCTACAGGTGCAAGGGTTGTTCCTGCAAGAAATCCATCTCCGTGTACGTCTATAGAAGTGTGGCAGTCCTGGCATAACATTCCTTTTCTTAAGTGTATATCAGCTTTTAAATGAAGATAGTGTTTTGTATGTAATTTAGGCTGGTCAGAACCATCATCTAAAAACGGAGACTTGTAAGCTGTTTCCATTAACCCCTGGTAAGAAGTTCCTATTCTTTTTCCTCTATCGTGGCAAGTTGTACATGTTTCAACAGGTATTCCTGAGTATTCAATTCCATGTACTTTAACCTTTGTATCCCTTGTTGCCTGTATAGAATGAACAAGCATATGTCCTCTTTCATTTTCTGGTATTGTAGGGTCATTTCCTTCGTAAAAACCTTCATTTGAGTAAGGAATATGACATGCTGAACACCCCATTCCTCTGTAATCACCTCTTTTCTGTCTTCCTTTTACACCTGTATGACATCTAAGACATTCCTGACGTAAATATGTATAAGCAGCAAGTTGAGGATTTTTTTCAACTTCTTCAGCTGTTGGTGCTTCAGGCAATGGTTCCATCTTTCCAGGGAAAACCTGTGGTTCTTTCTTCTTTAACTGCTCCATGTACCTGTTGTAGACTTCTGTTCCCATTTTTTTGTGTATATCATTTTCAGAAGTAGCGTAGTTTCCTATTTTATGGAGATAACCTTCAAGGCCTCCAAATCCCCACAGGGTTCCTTGAATTTTTCCTGCTTCTGTAAACATAAGAGAAGTTTTTTGTGCTTTAACCTCTTCCTGATGGCAGATTCCACATGTGTACTGGTTAATCCATGGTGAACCTGGGTCTGGATAGAAATCCTGAGGACCTTTTACATTTTTCCCTTCAAAATCTATGCCTTCCAAAAAAGCTTTTATGGTTCCTTTATGGGCTTCTTCTTTACTCTCTGCTTCTGGATTCCCACCGTGGCAAACAATACAGCTGTTTTCTGGATAGCCTGCTTTTTTTGCCAGCAAGCGAATTTCTTTCATCATTTTTGAAGAATCAGGTCTTATTGGTTCTATCCCTTCATGACACTTCAGGCAGTTGTTTTCACCGTAGGATAGTGAAGAAAGAAAAACAGCTGATAAAAAGACTATAAGTAACCTTATCATTTTTTTTAATCCCCTTGTGGCAACATTTCTAAGACCTGATTATATAACATTAATCTTTTACAATTAATATTAGATTGATAAAAATCATATTTTTAATTTGAGATGAACATTCAGGTTTAACTGACTATACTTGATAGGAGTCATGCAAACGAAAAACAGTTTTTATTTAAAATAATAAAAAAAGTACTGTGGAGAAAATATGTTTTACGTATCTAAAATAACACCTCTGTTTTTTCTTCTATCTTTTGTTGATTTGCTATTTGCTGTTTTCTCAAGGTTTCTTAAATATGACCATATAGACCTTGCTTTGATAGCTGTGTTTGGTTTTATACTACACACAATAATAGGGGCTGCCTATCAGATAATACCTAACTCACAACAGTCAACGTTAAGATACCCTTCTGTTTCTTATTTTGTTTTTTTATTTAGCACTTTATCTTCAATAGGACTTTATATAAAACAGTTTGACTTTGCTTCAGCTTTAACTGTTGTATCTGTTTTTATTTTTACTGTTCATGTGTTTTCTGTTATAAAAAATATCAGGCCTGTAACTGTTAAATTTCTTGCTGTTTCTATCCTTTATGCTAATATTGCCTCTATGTTCTTTCTTCTTGCAGAAATTTCAGGGGATATTCTTTATCAGACTGCTATCCATACAATGACAGTTGGTTCTATGCTTAACGCTGTTCTTGGGGTTCAGCTTGCATGGATACCTATGCTTTTGATGCACACCTTAAATGTTAAGTTTGCGAATACATTTTTCTATATTCATCAGATATCAACGGTATTTCTTATAGGAGCTTTTTATATATTTGATTACAGGATAATAATGTTAGCAGGTATTGTTGAAGCCATTACTCTTACTGTGTTTTTATTTATTGTAGGTAAAGCTCTTAAAAATCATACCCTTGGGAAAATTCCATATGTTATTAAGTTTTTCCTTGGAGGTCTTGCTTTTTTAGTATTTGGTGTTCTAATGGGAATACATCTATCTGCAAGTAAAATGCTTCAGTTTATAGAGGTTCACCTTGACAGTATGATTTTAGGTTTTGGTGGACTTACTATTTTTGGGGCTATGCTTCATCTTATGCCAAGAATTGTATGGAATATGGTTTATATAAGAAAAGCCCAGGAAGGAAAACAGATACCAAATGTGTTTCAGGTAATAAATGAAAAAGAGGCAAATGTTTCTTTTTACCTTCTTTTTGCAGGGGCTTTCCTTTCTGTAGTTTTTGAGTTTTTTATGAAAAGGGAATTATCTTCTTTAGTTTATATAACTTCAATGCTTTACTTTTTTTATATTCTTTTCTGGAAGATGTTTAGATTTTATAGAATTTAATACTGGTGCGCCCGGTGGGATTTGAACCCACGACCCCCAGCCCCGGAAACCGGTGCTCTATCCTACTGAGCTACGGGCGCTTTTATCAGACTTCTTAATCGTTCCATGTTTATCTCATCCCAGTTACCGGATTTGGGAGTTTCCAGTATAAAAGGTAGTTTACTGAAGAAATCGTCATTTAGAAAAAGTTCAAAACCTTTATATCCTATGTATCCTTCTCCTATATGCTCGTGTCTATCCCTGTGGGAATTAAAAGGTGTTTTTGAGTCATTACAGTGTATAACGTGTATATATTCAAAACCAATCTTTTCTTTTAGCTCCTCTTTGTAGGATAAGAAACCCTCTTCTTCGTTTATTTTGTATCCTGCAGAGAATATATGACATGTATCTAAACATACACCTGTATTTTTATCTGAAAATGGTTCCATTAGCATAACAATTTCTTCAGTAGTTTTTCCTATTTCTCCTTTCTGCCCTGCTAAGGTTTCAAAAAGAAAAACAGTATTTTTAAGTTCTACCTCTGAGAAAACTTCTTTAAGACTTTTTATTATATTTTCAAGGGCGGTTTTTTCATCCTGTCCTTTTGCTTTTCCTGCATGTATTACATAATAATCAATTCCAAGCTCTTCACAGAGTTTTAACTCATTAATAACACCTTTTATAGATTTGTTTCTTAGTGATTTATCAGATGATGCGAGATTAAAAAGGTATGAAGCATGTACTACAACAGGTGATATACCTGTTTTTTTTCTTTTTTCTTTAAAAAGTCTTTTTTCTTCTTCGGTTCTTTCTTTCCATCTCCATGAACGGGGAGATGAAAGAAAAAACTGGATAGTTTCTGCTCCTAACTCTTTACCTCTGTCAAAAACAAGGTCTAAAGATTTTGAAGATGATACGTGGGTTCCTATTTTTACCATAATCTTAACCTGTGTATTCCTGTTATATAAGGATTTGATTTTTTTTCTTCACCTATTGTTGTGGTTGAGCCATGTCCACAGTAAACAACTGTTTCTTCCGGAAGCTCCATAAGTTTTTTTAATGATTTTAAAAGCTGGTTCATATCTCCACCAGGCAGGTCAGTTCTACCTACACTGCCTTTAAAGATGGTATCACCTGCTATTAAAACTTTATTTTTCCTGTCAAAAAAACAAACTCCTCCTGGAGTATGTCCTGGGGTTTCTATTACCTCAAGTTTAGACTTCCCTATACTTATAATGTCTCCTTCTTTTAAGTTCTTATCTGGTTTAGGACAGGGGTAAGCATCAATCATTTCAGAGAAACCAGGGAATATATCGTTGTTAATAAGAAATTCGTCTTTTTTGTTCATATAAAAAGGAATATTGAAAGTGTTCCTTAGATATCCTACCTGACCTACATGGTCTAAATGCCCATGTGTTGCGAGTATAACCTCAGGCTCAAAACCATCTACTGCAAATCTTATCCTTTCTCCTTCTGCTCCAGGGTCTATAATAGCTACTTTCTTTGTTTCATCATCTATATAAAGAACTGTGTTTTCCTGTAAAGGACCCACTGTTAGTACTTTTATCATATTTACAATTCCTTACTGTTTTAAGTATTTAGTATCAACAAGTTTTGTTGTATAAGTTCCATTTAAAAACTCTTCATCTTCAAGGATTTTCAAGTGAAAATCTTTTGTCGTTTTTACCCCTTCAATAATAAGCTCTTGAAGAGCTCTTTTCCCTCTTATAATAGCTTCTTCCCTATCTTTACCATAAACAATGATTTTAGCTATAAGAGAATCGTAGTAAGGTGGAATTTTATATCCCTGATATATATGGGTATCAACTCTAACACCTAAGCCTCCAGGAAAGTAAAGCTTTTTTATTTCTCCAGGGTTAGGGGTAAATGTCTCAGGGTCTTCTGCGTTTATTCTAAACTCTATAGCATGACCTTCTGTTTTGATGTCTTCCTGGGTAAAGTCAAGTTTTTGACCATCTGCTATTCTCATTTGCCAGGAAACAATATCTATTCCTGTTGTGGCTTCTGTAACTGGGTGTTCAACCTGAATTCTTCCATTCATCTCTATAAAGTAAAAGTTCATATCCTTATCCACAATAAACTCAACTGTCCCAGCTCCTGTAAAACCTACATGTTTTGCAAATCTTACAGCAGCTTCTCCCATTTTTTTTCTGACTTCGTCAGTTATAAATGGAGATGGTGATTCTTCAAGGAGTTTTTGATGTCTCCTCTGCAGTGAGCATTCTCTATCACCGAGATAAACAACATTTCCATATTCGTCTGCAAGTATCTGTATCTCTATATGTTTTGGATTTTCTATAAATTTTTCTATGTAAACTCTACTATCTCCAAAGTTAGCTTCAGCTTCTCTCTGGGCTACAGGTAGCAATCTTGCAAGTTCCTGCTCTGTCCTTGCAATCCTCATACCTCTACCACCACCACCGGCAGCGGCTTTTATTAGAACCGGGTATCCTATTTTTTTAGCTGTCTCTAAAGCATCTTTTAAGTTTTCAACAGGGGGACTTCCTGGTATTATTGGAACATTAGCTTCTTTAGCTGCCTGTCTTGCTGCAGCTTTATCTCCAGTTAACCTTATGGTTTCAGCTTTAGGGCCTATAAACTTAATATTGCTCCTTTCACATATATCAGCAAAATTTGGATTTTCTGCGAGAAAACCATAACCAGGGTAAACAGCATCTGCGTAAGATATTTCTATAGCCGAAAGTATGGCCGGTATGTTTAGATAACTTTTATTTGAAGGAGCATCTCCTATACATATTGAGTAATCTGCAAGGTCTTTGTGAAGGGAGTCCTTATCTCCTTTTGAGTATATAGCGATAGACTCTCCACCTAACTCTCTAATTGAACGAATAGCTCTTATTGCAATTTCACCCCGGTTTGCTATAAGTATTCGCTTAATATTTCTGAGTTTTTCAGACAAACTTTACTCCTTAAATTGTAAAAATATTTTTCAATAGTATATTATTTTATAATACAAATAAGATATCTGGTCTTATACAAAATAAATTTTAACGGTTAAGTTGATGGAAAAAAGCCGTAGAAAACTAACGTTTCTTAGATTAATGGTATCCCACGGTATAGTTCCTGTAGAAAAAGTCAGGAATAATCCAAATGTAAGAGACAGGGATTTTACAGACGTTCTTGTATATATAGTGACAAGTGGTATAACTGGTGAGAACAAGATTAAAGATTTCTTTGTGAACTTTCTTAATCTTACACCTTTTGACCCAAAAGAACACAGGATACAGATTGACCCTGAAATAGTAAGAAACATCTCTTACCAGTATATGAAGAAGAAAAAGTTTGTCCCCCTTTTCTACAAGAATGATGGAACCCTTGCTATAGCTGTTTTTAATCCTGTGGATAAAGAGATACTCCAGTATCTTAAGTTTTTAGGTATAAAAAATATAGAGCTTTACGTTGCTTCTTATAGTGAAATAGAAAGGCTTTTAAAAGAGATAGCTCCTATAGCTTCTGCAGAGGAAGTTTTAGGTGATATAGAGCTTGATGCTAAGGTTGAAGAGGAAACAGCCATAGAAGAAGAAGAAGATTTAGAGGCTACAGTTTCCCATGCGAAAGAGGAACCTATAGTAAAAGCTTCAAGACTTTTCATAGTTAATGCGGTAAGGCAAGGGGCTTCAGATATACATATAGAACCTTTTGAAAAGGAAGTTAGAGTAAGGTACAGGTTAGATGGTATTTTAAGGACAATACAGAGGCTTCCTGTTAATATGAAAGATTCCCTAATAGCAAGATATAAGATTATGGCAAATCTTGATATAGCAGAAAAAAGGCTGCCACAGGATGGAAGAATAAGAATAAAAATAGATGGAAAACCTATAGATTTAAGGGTCTCAACTGTTCCAACGATATACGGTGAAAAAGTTGTGATGAGAATTCAGGATTCAGAAAGTTATCTGAATCTGAAACTTGAAGATTTAGGTTTTGAACCTGATGATTTAGAAAAAGTAAGGAAAGCTATATACAGCCCATGGGGAATGGTTCTTGTAACAGGACCAACAGGTTCAGGTAAAACAACAACCCTCTACACGGCTCTTATGGAAAGAAATACAGAAGATGTAAATATATCCACAGCAGAAGACCCTGTAGAGGTTTCTATCCCTGGTATAAATCAGGTTCAGATTAGGGAAAGTATAGGTTTAACATTTGCAGAAGCTTTAAGGTCTTTTCTAAGACAGGACCCTGATATTATCCTCGTTGGAGAGATAAGGGATAGGGAAACCGCTGAGATAGCGATAAAAGCTGCATTAACAGGACACCTTGTGTTCTCCACATTACACACAAATGATGCCCCTTCATCTGTCACAAGGTTAGTTGATATAGGGGTTGAGCATTTTTTAGTTGGGACAGCTGTTAACCTTGTTGTTGCCCAGAGACTTGTAAGAAAACTATGTGATAACTGCAAACTCCCTGCAAAATACCCACCAGAATTCTGGAAAGGTCTTGGTTTTTCTGATGAAGATATAGAAAACGGTTTATTTTATGTTCATAACCCTGATGGATGTGAAAAATGCAACAGAACAGGTTATAGAGGAAGAATAGCAGTACATGAGATATTAGAAATAGATGATGAAATAAGGAAACTTGTTCTGTCAGGAGCAACAGCAACAGATATAAAAGAACTCGCTATAAAAAAAGGGATGAGAACACTTTATGAAAGTGGTTTATTAAAAATTAAAAAAGGAATAACCGATATAGCAGAAGTAGAAAGAGTTTTAATAAAATAGGGGTGATTTATGGGTACAGCAGATAAAGTAAATCTTGTAGAAATAGCAAGGCGTGCAGTTAAAGAAAATGCTACAGATATACATATAACAGCGGGAGCTCCTCCTGCAATAAGAATTGATGGAAAGATAACTTATCTTGCAGAAGATTTCCCTGTTCTTTACACAAAAGATACCCAGAGAATCATATACTCAATAATGAATGAAAAACAGAAAAGAACATTTGAAGAAAAAAATGAAGTTGATTTTTCCATAGGTATAAAAGAAATAGGTAGATTCAGGGTAAACGTATTCAGACAAAGGGGAACAGTAGCAGCAGCATTGAGAAGAATCCCTTACGAAATAAAGCCGATGTCTGAACTTGGGCTTATACCTTCTGTTGAGGAACTGTGCAAAAAAAGTATGGGACTTGTTTTGGTAACAGGACCTACAGGTTCAGGAAAAACAACTACACTTGCTTCAATGATTGATTATATAAACACAAACTATCCATATCACATAATAACTATTGAAGACCCAATAGAGTACCTTTTCCCACATAAAAAATCCATAGTAGCCCAGAGGGAAATAGGAAGTGATACAGAAGATTTTGCAACAGCTTTAAAGTATGCGTTAAGGGAAGACCCTGATGTTATTCTTGTTGGTGAGATGAGGGACTTAGAAACTATCAAAGCTGCTTTAACTGCTGCTGAAACAGGACACCTTGTTTTTGCAACACTTCACACAAATACAGCAATCCAGACAATAAACAGGATAATAAATGTTTTTCCAGAAAATGAACAGGAGCAGATAAGAACAGAACTAAGTTTTGTTCTTCAAGGTGTTATATCCCAGCGTCTTCTTCCAAGAATTGGCGGAGGAAGAATTCTAATCCATGAAGTTCTTATTCCTACAACAGCTATAAGAAACCTGATAAGGGAAAATAAAATTCATCAGATATACGGTCTAATGCAGACAGGACAGGCAGAAACAGGTATGCAAACTTTAAACCAGTCCCTTATGGATGCTGTAAGAAAGGGTCTTATCCTTCCAGAGGATGCAATGAAGGTAACTCCTGACCCTCAGGAACTTTCAAGGTTGCTTAAATTAAGGGTATAAAGGGGGAGAGTCTTTGCCTAAGTTTTCTTATCAAGCAAGGGATAAACATGGTGTTCTTAGAAAAGATACTATAATTGCCCCTGATATAAATACTGCTGAAGCTGAATTAGTCAGACAGGGGTTTCAGGAAATAAAAATAAAACTGATTTCTACATCAGAAAAAACATCAACATTAAGAAGTTTTTTTAAATCCCGGGTAAAAGAGAAAGACCTTGCCCTTTTTACAAGACAGCTTGGGGCTATGATTTCTGCAGGTATTAGTATAGCTGAGAGTTTAGAAATTCTTGCTGAACAGCTTCCAAATAAAACCCTTGCTGCAGCCCTTGAAGATGTAAAAAATGAAGTGCTTGCAGGTGTTTCGCTTGCAGAAGCAATGAAAAAACATCCGTATGCATTCCCTCCTTTCCTTGTAAATCTTGTTGCTGCGGCAGAAGAGTCAGGTAAGATGGATGTTATTCTTATGAGGGCTACTGAGTATTATGAAAAAATCGCAGCGATAAAAAGAAAACTCGTAAGTGCTTCGTGGTACCCGATAACAGTTGTTATTGTAGCAACACTTATTGTTTTAGGTATACTGACATTTATAGTTCCTACATTTGCACAGCTTTACGCAAGTTTCGGCTCAAGTTTACCATTTTTAACTCAGATGATAATAAATGTAAGTAATGCTTTAACAGAAAACTTTTTGGTTTTTGTAGTAGGTTTTACAGGATTAGTTGTATTAAACGCTTACATATATAAAACTAAAGCTGGTAAAGAGTTTTACCATCGCTTATTTTTAAAACTCCCTATATTAGGTGAAATATTTCTAAAAGGGGCTATAGCTAAATTTTCCAGAACACTGGCAACCCTTATAAATGGTGGTGTCCCAATAACAAGGGCACTTGAAATATCTGCATCAGTAGCTGGAAATGTTGTTATTGAAAAGGCCATAAGAAATGCCAGAGATGATGTAGAAAGGGGACAGGCTATATACCGTTCCCTTGATAAAGATATATTTCCTCCTATATTCATCGCTATGGTAAGGGTCGGAGAAAATACAGGACGTTTAGATGAGATGCTTGATACAATAGCTAACTTCTTTGAAGATGAAGTTGATAGGGCTGTTGAAGGTATGCTTTCAATAATAGAACCTCTTTTAATGGTTTTTATTGGAAGTATTATAGGTGTAATAATACTCGCTCTTTACTTGCCTATATTTAAAATGGGAGAACTTATTACAAGGTAATGGGAAAAAAGGTAGCGGTAGGTCTTAGTGGTGGAGTTGATTCTTCTACTTCGGCTTTTCTGTTAAAGGAAAAAGGATATGAAGTAATAGGCATAACATTAAAGCTATCTTCCCCTCCCTGCTCCACCACCGATATTCAGGTCTGCTGTTCCCCAGAAGATGTAAAAGATGCTAAAAAAGTTGCTTCATACTTAGGAATAGAACACTACGTTATAGACTGGGAGAATATATTTTCACAAAAAGTTATAAAAAGGTTTATTCAGGACTTGAAAGATGGAAAAACACCAAACCCCTGTTCAATCTGTAATAGAGATGTTAAAACTGGATTACTTGCAAGATACGTAAAAGAAGTTTTAAATGTAGATTATTTTGCAACAGGGCATTATATAAGAAAAACAAAAAAAGAAAACGTAGAACTTTTATCAAGGGGAATAGATAGGAAGAAAGACCAGTCTTATTTTATGGCTCTCTTAAACAAAGATGTGATACCTCAACTTATATTTCCTTTAGGGGATTATACAAAAGAAGAAGTAAGAAAAATAGCCAATGAGAAAAAAATACCTGTTTCCCAGAAAAAGGACAGCTTTGAAATATGTTTTACTGCTGGTAAAACTCCAGGGGAGTACATAGAAGAGAACAATTTTTTCCCTATAGAAGAAGGAGAAATAGTACATGTTTCAGGTAAAACATTAGGTAAACACAAAGGATTACCTTTTTACACAATTGGTCAGAGAAGAGGCTTAGGGATAAGGTGGGGAAAACCTCTTTACGTTATTGATAAAAAACCTGAAGAAAATCTTTTAATAGTTGGTGAAGAAGATTTCCTTTTAACAGATTTTGTTGAAGCTACTGAACTTTCTTTTCATATAGAAGTAGAAAAGTGGGACATTAAAAACCTGTATGTACAGGGAAGATATAAACAAAAACCAATAAAAGTTAAAGATTTCTCACTGGAGCAAAACAAGATAACAGTATATTTTGAAGAAAAACAGCCTAAGTTTGCACCAGGTCAGATATTAGCCTTATATGAAAGCGATACGTTACTGGGAGGAGGAATTATTATTTAGTTTTTCCTCACACAAACCTGATCTCTTACTTAAATCTTCAGGTTTTTCAAACATTACGCTGAGATTATCATCAAACCTTTTTTGCCTTTCAAGATAGCTGAGGTAAACCTCCA
>CAZOTZ010000042.1:0-15119 GCA_964582875.1 uncultured Aquificales bacterium
AGGTATAAAAAAAGAAAAGAGGTGTGTATGAGCGATAGGCTTAAGTATATAAGAAACTTCTCAATTATAGCCCATGTAGACCATGGAAAATCAACCCTTGCAGATAGATTAATGGAATTTACAGGGGCTATTACAGAAAGAGAGAAGAAAGACCAGTTACTTGATACCCTTGATATTGAAAGGGAAAGGGGAATAACAATAAAACTTCAAGCTGTTAGATTAAACTACAGAGCAAAAGATGGAAACAGATATACACTTCATCTTATAGATACACCGGGACACGTTGATTTTGGCTATGAAGTATCCCGGTCTTTAGCAGCCTGTGAAGGAGCATTACTTTTAATAGATGCTACACAGGGGATAGAAGCTCAGACAATAGCTACATTCTGGCAGGCCCTTGAGCAAGACTTAGAGATTATCCCAGTTATAAACAAAATAGACCTCCCTTCTGCAGATGTTGACAGAATAAAAGAGCAGATAAAAGATGTTTTAGGTTTAGACCCTGAAGAAGCAATTTTAGCTTCAGGTAAAGCAGGAATAGGTATAGAAGATATTTTAGAAGCTATTGTTAAAAAAATACCCCCTCCACAAGGAGATGAAGAAAAACCACTTAAGGCTTTAATTTTTGATTCTTATTATGACCCGTACAGAGGAGCTGTCGCTTTTGTAAGAATTTTTGATGGAGAAGTAAAGAAGGGAACAAGAATCAGGCTTATGTCCACAGGAAAGGAATTTGATGTAACAGAGGTAGGAGCACAGACACCTCATATGACATCTTTAGAAAGCCTGAAAGCAGGAGATGTAGGATATATAGCAGCGGCAATAAAAGATGTCAGGGATATACGTATTGGAGATACTATAACAGATGCAAAAAATCCTACTCCAGAACCAATTCCTGGATTCAGACCAGCTAAACCTATGGTTTATGCAGGTTTATATCCAACAGGCTCAACAACATTTGAAGATATGAGGGATGCCCTTGAGAAGTACTCTATAAATGACGCTGCTCTTACGTATGAGATTGAAACCTCACCAGCCCTTGGACTTGGTTTTAGATGTGGTTTTTTAGGACTTTTACATATGGAAATAGTACAGGAAAGACTTGAAAGGGAATACGATATAGAACTTATAACAACAGCTCCTAACGTTATATATAAGGTAAGAACAAAAAAAGGTGAAGAACTTGAGATAAGAAATCCTTCTCAAATGCCTGACCCATCTCAAATAGCTGAGATTTTAGAACCTTACATAGAGGCAAATATAATAACACCTAATGAGTACGTCGGTGCTATTATGCAGCTTGTACAGGATAAAAGGGGTATTCAAAAAGGATTTGAGTATATAGATAAAAAAACAGTTATTCTCAGATACGACATACCAATGGCGGAGGTTTTATTTGATTTTCACGATAAACTGAAAACAGCAACAAGGGGATATGCCTCTTTTGATTATGAATTTAAAGATTACAGACCTGGAGACCTTGTTAGAATGGATATAAAGATAAATGGAGAACCTGTTGACGCTTTATCTTTCATTGTCCACAGGGATAAAGCTTACAGAGTAGGAAGAAGTATTGTTGATAAAATGAGGGAAGTTATTCCAAGACAGCTTTTTGAGGTTAGAATACAGGCTGTAATAGGTTCAAAGGTTATAGCTTCAGCAAAAATCCCACCACTTAGAAAAGATGTTCTTGCTAAATGCTATGGTGGAGATATAACAAGAAAGAAAAAACTCCTTGAAAAGCAGAAAAAAGGTAAGAAAAGAATGAAACAGCTTGGAAAAGTTGAGCTTCCACAGGAAGCATTCTTAAGTATTCTAAAGGCTGAATAACCTTTACATCTTTCTGTTTTTAAATGATTTTAATAAAAAATACCCTAAGGGAAGTGTAAATGCTAAAGATAATCCTTGTAGCTGCTCTCATGTCTTATCTTATATCTTCTTTTGGTTTCTGGATGTACCTTTTTACCAAAAAGAGAACAGGAACAAAACTTGGATTTTCATTTTTTGGCATAGGATTTCTAATTCAGCTTATATACATAGGTTTAAGGGATTTCCAGGAAAAAACATTTGCAGTAGCCACCCATCAGGAACTTCCATTTTTTCTTGCTTTCCTCATAGCCGTTGTTTATTACGGCCTTTCCTTAAGGTATCACAAAAAACTAAAAGATTTCGGGTCAATATTTGCCCCTATAAACGTTTTTTTAATTGCTATGACACTACCAAACGTAGGTGAAAAATCCCTTACTTATGAAAATTTCTGGTTTCATGCCCATGTTATATTTTCTATGGTAGCTTATGCTTTTATAATAGCTTCAACAGTAGTTGCAGTTATATACCTGCTTACCCATAGAGACCTGAAGAGGAAAAAATTAGACTCATTTTTTGTTTCTAAATTTTCCTCTTCGCTTGCTCTTCTTGAAGATGTAGAATACAAATCAACAATTCTTGCTTTTGTTTCCCTTTCTTTAGCTCTTATATCCTCTTCTGTATGGTCAAGTGTTTATTTAGGAAAACACTGGCTTTGGGAACCAAAGCAGATAGCACTTTCCCTTTTGTGGGTCTTTTATGGATTTTTAATACATATAAGGGTGATAAAACACGAAAAAGGGAAAAAAGCAGCTTATCTAACCATATTAGGAGGTTTCGCTGCCTTTATTGTTTACTGGTTTATAAAACATCCTGCTTACTGATTTTCTTCTTTTTTGTTCTGTCCATACCACTTTTTATCCCTTTCATCAACTACTGTTCCTTTTTTTGACCAGTAAATCATTAAAAAGATTATCAGACCGAACATTATTCCAAAAACAACTATCGCAAGAATCAATTCTGTTGTTTCACTCAATACAGTTCCTCCAGAAAGAAATGCGAATATCTTTATATTACAACATCACAGGTTTAAAATAAAATATAAAGCCGAATTTGAATCTTAGTTTAAAAGTTTATATTTTATTATAAAAATAAGCTAAAATTGGAGGTACATAAACAAAATGGAAGAAAAGAAGAACGAACAAAATCAACAGCAGGAAGAAAAACAGGAGGTAAAAGAAACCCAGGAGAAACAGGAAGAGAAAAAGGAAGAGGTTTCTGTTGAAGAACTCCAGAAAGAAATAGAACAGTTGAGACAGAAACTTCAAAAAACAGAGGAAGCAGCGAAAAAACTCAGTGCTATGTATCAGGTTTTACAGAAGGAGTTTGAGGACTATAAAGTCAGGGTAAGGAAAGAAAAAGAAGAAGCAAAGGATGAAGGAGCTTTAAGAATAATAAAAGGTTTCATGGAAATAGTTGATAACTTTGAAAAAGCCCTTGAAAGTGCAAAAAGTTCAACAGATATAAATGCATTCATAAAAGGTGTTCAGATGATACATTACCAGCTTGTTAAATTTCTCCAGGAGCATGGGATAGAAAGAATAGAACATATAACAGAGTTTAATCCCCAGGAGCATGAAGCATTAGAAACAGTTGTATCTGAAGAACATAAACCAAATGAGATTGTAAAAATTGTTCAGACAGGTTATAAATACAAAGGAAAGGTTATAAGACCTGCTAAGGTTATTGTCGCAATCCCACCAGAAGAGAGGGAAGAGATAACCTGATGGATTTTTACAAAATATTAGGGGTGGATAGAGATGCCACCCCTGAAGAGATAAAAAAAGCTTTCCGGGAAAAAGCAAAAAAGTATCATCCTGATGTAAACAAAGGAGCAGAAGAGTTTTTTAAAAAAATAACTGCTGCCTATGAGACGCTAATAGATGAAGAAAAAAGAAAAATCTATGATGAGAAAATAAAAAAAAGTAGCTCTTTTACTGATTTCTTATCTGAAAAAATTTTTGAAGCTCTCGGTTTTACTCCTAAGCCTGTAAAAGGTAAGGACATTCATAAAAAGATATACATCTCAATTTCAGAAGGACTAAAAGGAAGTATAAAAACAATCTCTTATATAAGAGAAGAAAAGTGTAGTTTTTGTGGAGGAACAGGTCTTGGAGAAAACTCTATACTTAAAGAGTGCGATAGTTGCTCAGGAAAAGGAGTAAAAAAGAAGTTAATGGTATCTATTCCGTGTATAAAATGTAGCGGTAAAGGTTATTTAATCCTTAACCCCTGTGAATTCTGTCATGGGAAAGGTACAGTAAAAAAAACTGTTGAAAAACGCTTCAGATTACCTGTTGGTATCAATGAAGGAATGAAAATAGTTATAAGGAAGGGAGGAAACTCTGGTATAAATGGAGGAGAATACGGAGACCTATATTTAAAAGTTTATTTTTCTGATAAAGGTTTTACTGTAAAAGGAAAAAACGTTTATAAAACTGTTTATATACAGAAAGAAAATGCCCAGAAAGGAAATATTTTTAGGATAAAAAATTTTGATGGTGAAATTGTAAACTTTAAACTTCCTGTATCTATACACTCTCCTATCACACTTAAAATCCCAGGAAAAGGTTATATAGATACTTCAGGTATAAGAGGAGACCTGTTTTTAAAATTTATACCTGTTTAAAATCTTTTTTGTGTAGTTATAACCTATATCAATAGCATCTTTTATCTTCCATGTGGAAAAAAGTCCTATATCTTTCAGCTCTGGTGGCTGGATAAATAAATCACAGTACTTTTTCCTTACATCAACATTAGACCTTATAGCAAGGAAAAAACTTCTCATAAGAATGTTTATAGGATTTTTCAGATTTTCTTCTTCCCCTAAAGGGTTAACCTCCACACATATCTTAAAGTCAACTTTGTTCATTAAAGGTTCAACAGGTAAATTGTTCATTATTCCACCGTCAACATAAAGATGTCCATTTATTTCAACAGGCTTAAATAAAAAAGGAAGAGCAGAAGAAGCCATTAAAAGTGTTGGTATATCTCCTTTTGAAAAGTACTCAGGAAATCCTTTATTAAGGTTTGTAGCACATACAAAAACTTTTCTCTCAAGTTCTGACAGGTCTCTTACATCTATATTTTTCTCCACAAATTTTTTAAGATTTTCAAGGGAAAATAAAGCAGAAGCTGTAGGTATAGATGGTTTTATATAATCAAGTATGCTTGATGTAAGGGCTATTTTTTCCATTTCCTCTGGGGAAAATCCTGCACCGTAAAAAACGCCTATAATAGAACCTGCGCTTGAACCAGATATATACTCAGGATAAATCCCCCTTTCTTTTAACGCTTTTAAAACTCCTATATGGGCTGCTCCTCTAACAGCTCCACCGGAAAAAACAATTCCAAATTTCATTTTTTTCCTCAATTTTTGTTGATAATCAATTATAATGATTATTCAGATAAAAATTTTCAGGAAAAACAGTTGAAGGAAAGGGCTAAAGAAGCTTTAGAGTCTTTCAGGCATACAACATCTTTAAATATGGAACTCCTTTTTATTGTTTTAGGGGTTTTAGTATTAGTTGTTCTGGTTCTTGTTATTATAAAACTCCTCTTTTTTGGTAATAATTCAAAAAGTAAATTTTTAAAATTTGCAAAAAGTAAAGGACTTAGCAGTGAAGAGGCTGATTTTTTATACAGTTTAGCCCACAAACTAAACAAAGACCCTTTTCTTCCTCTAAAGTTTAAATCTTCCTTTGAAAAGGTTATACACTACTATGTAAACACTACCGAAGATTACAATGAAGATTTCATAAAAAACATCAGAAAAAAGTTAGGTTTTGATAAAGTTCACAGGTTTTCCCCACTAACAACAACAAAAGATATTGAGATATTCCAGAAGGCAAGAATAACAGTTCTTAAAAATATGTTATACCTTGAGGCAATTCTCAGTGATAAAGATGAAAAGTATATGTACTGGCATCTATCTGATATTGATAGAATACACCCTGAATTCCTTGATAGTGATGTGGAGATAACATTTGTAAGACCAGATGACGGTATTTACAAGTTTGAAAGTAAAGTTGATGCTATATACATGGACAAAGGAAAAGTGATAATGAAAGTTCCCCATTCTTTAAATCTTATCAGAATACAGAGAAGGAAACATGCAAGGGTAAATGTAAACTTAAGGGGGAACCTTGGGATTGTTAGAGAAGAAAAAGATGTTGAGAAAGTTTACTGGATTTCAGGTGAGATACTTAACATAAGTGCTGGTGGAGTTAAGTTCTGTTCAGAAGAAGAAATCCCAGGAAATGAAGAGAACATAAAAAAACTAACTTTGAAGTTTAAGCTTGATAATATAACGATAGTCGGTGAAGTAAAACCTGTAAGAGAAGAGAGACACGAGACAGAAATTTGTTATGGACTTAAATTTACAGATATATCTTCAAGGTATGAAGAGTTAATTCATGATTATGTCAGGAAAAAACAGGTTGAGATGAAAAAATTGATTGATTAGGGGGATAAGATGCTTGACAAATACCAGATAAACGAAATGAAAAAAGAAGACGCATGGAGAATGTTTAAGATTTTAGGGGATTTTGTAGATGGTTTTGATATTCTTCCCCAGTTTATTCCAGCGGTTACTTTTTATGGCTCAGCAAGGGTAAAAGAAGGGAATAAGTACTACGAAGCTGCAAGGGAGCTTGCAAAGAAACTTGTACAGAGAGGATTTTCCATAATCACAGGTGGTGGTCCCGGTATAATGGAAGCAGGCAATAGAGGTGCAAAAGAAGGAAACGGCCGTTCTGTTGGACTTAATATAGACCTTCCTATGGAACAGAAACCAAATCCCTACGCAACAGTTATTCTAAATTTCAGGTACTTTTTTGCAAGAAAAGTTATGTTTAATAAGTACGCAACAGCTTATGTTCTTTTCCCTGGTGGTTATGGAACCCTTGACGAATTTACAGAAACACTTGTTTTAATCCAGACAAAAAAACTAAAACCATTCCCTATTATTCTTTATGGAAGTGAGTACTGGCAGGGACTTGTAGACTGGATTGAAAAAACTGTTTTGAAGAATAATTTTATAAGCCCTGAGGATTTTAAACTTTTCCAGATAGAAGATGATTTAGATAAAATAGTTGAAATTATTGTTAACTTCTACTCCCAGCATTATGAATACGAGATTGAGCTTTGAAGATATAAAAAAAGAAATAAAAGATTTAAAAAAGATAGGTGAAGGATGGAGAGGTATAGTTTATTCTGGATACCTGGATGGAGAAAAGCTGGCATTTAAAGTGCCCTCTGAACCAATCCATAAACAGGCTATAAAAAAAGAAGGGGAAATACTGAAAATAGTAAACAAAGAAGGAATTGGAGGAAAACTCCTCCTCGAAGGTGAAGATTTTATAGCTTACAGGTTTATAGAAGGAAAACATTTTAAAGATGTTATCAACAAACAAAATGCAAAACATCTTTTATCACAGATTTTAAATCAGGCAAGAAAACTTGATTTAATAGGAATAAACAAAGAAGAAATGCACCGCCTCCATAAAAACGTTATAGTTGATGAAAATCTGAATGCTTATCTTATAGATTTTGAACGTTCAAAAAAAACAAAAAATCTCCAGAACGTCACCCAGTTTCTTCAATATTTGCTTTATAGTGGCTCCCAATACTACCCTGTAGAAGACAGGGACAGGCTCATCCAGCTTGCTAAAGAGTACAAGAAAGACAGGTCAGAAGAAAATTTCCAGAAAATTAGAGATTTTTTAAAACTGTAGGTGAGATATGAAATATCTGTTTGGTCCAGTTTATTCAAGAAGATTTGGTTTATCCCTTGGGATAGATTTAAGTCCAGAAAAAAAAGTATGTAATTTTGACTGTCTTTACTGTGAGCTTGAGAGGGCAAAACCAGTTGAAAATATGGAAAATCCCCCTCCTGTAGAAGAAATACTAAGTGAGCTTAAAGACTTTTTATCAAAGAACAACTATCCTGACGTTATCACAATAACCGCAAATGGAGAGCCAACTCTTTATCCGTATCTGGACAGACTGATAGATGAAATAAACAATATAAAAGGAAAATCTAAATCTCTTATTCTTTCAAATGGGTCTACAATTCATATAAAGAAAGTAAGACAGGCATTGAAAAAACTGGATATTGTTAAACTATCCCTTGACGCTGTAAATGATAAAACCTTCTATAAGATAGACAGACCTGTCAAGTCTATTTCTGTAGAGAAAATAGTAGAAGGGATTAAACAGTTTAGAAAAGAGTATAAAGGCTACCTTGTTATAGAAGTACTATTAGTAAAGTATGTAAACGATAACGAAGAGAACATAAAAGAACTTGCTAACGTTTTAAGAGAGATAAAGCCAGACAGGGTAGATTTAGGAACAGTTGATAGACCACCAGCTTACAGGGTTTTCCCTGTATCAAACCATGAACTTTTGAAGTATTCTGGATACTTTCATGGCTTAAACATAAATGTAGTTGAAAGGAAGTTTGAAAAAAGCTACCAGTTTGATTTAACAGAGGAAGAGATATTAAACACTGTATCTAAAAGGCCAATAACACAGGAAGATATAGAAAATACCTTTTCATTGGAAACAAAAAAGATTTTTGAAAAACTGTTAAAAGAAGGGAAAGTCAAAAAAATAGAAAATCAAAATGGGATATTTTATACAAAAGAAGGGTAGGAAAGCCCTACCCTTTATACATTAATGAACATTTTTCCATATTTTCTTTTTCCATGCGTAAGTGAGACCAACCATTACAAGGAGATAACCAAGAACAATTAATCCAACTTTCTGTCTCTGTTCTTTATGTGGGTCTGCTATCTGTTCAAGATAAGCAACTATCTCTTCCTGAGATTTTTCATCTATTCCAAGTCTTGGCATTGAAGTTCCATGGAGAACTTTTCCAGGTCTGTTTATAAACGCATTAAGGTATTCTTCTCCTTTTGCTTTGTAGATTACAGATAAATCAGGGGGAACTTTACCTAAGTATTTTTTAAGGTTTTCAGGAGGAGTAAGAGCGTATATTTTTTGATATTTGATGCTATGGCATCTTCCACATGCAGTAACAGTCTTTTCTTTACCAGTCATATCCTTTTTAGCAATAGATTTGAGGTAAGCTGTAATATCTGCTGCTTGCTGGTCATTAAGTCCAAGGGCTGGCATTGCAAATTTTGGATTTTCTGTAGCTTTTTGAGGGTCCTTTAAGAAGTTAATAAGGAATTTTTCATCAAGAACTGCCCCTATGTTTGAAAGGTCTGGAGGAACAACACCAAAGGAAGCTGCTGCTGTTTTAGCATCCATAGGAGCTTTAATTCCTTCTTTTTGTATACCGTGGCAGGAAGTACAGAACATTTTAACAGCTTCCTTACCTTTAGCAGGGTCTCCGTTTTTCACAGCAGGTTCAGGCAAGTCAGAGAACTTAAAGTCAGGTAAGTGGTATTTCTCTATAGCCTCTTCAACCTCTTTATGCATTATAGAGTGGGCAAGAGGTTCAATTCCCCAGTATCCAATTAGAACAAGAACAACTATTACAAGTAATATTTTTAATTCTTTCATTACTGCCTACCTCCACTTGCCACCTTCTTTTTCTCAATGGCAGAAATTATTGGTAGAGAGAAGAAGAATACAAAGTAAACAATTGCTCCTACAAATCCAAGCCATGCAAATAAGCCAGTAGGAGGAAGTTTTCCTAATATAGTTAGGAATAAGAAGTCAAGTATAAATATCCAGAACATTACTTTAAACATAGGTCTGTGTTTTCCACTTACTATAGGAGATGTATCAAGCCATGGTAGGAACATTGCTATAAACATTGAAGCAACGAAAGCTATTAATCCTAAGTTCTGGCTGAAGAAAAATCCCCTCAGTACTTCGTAGAAGGCAAGGAAGTACCACTCTGGGTAAATATGGGGTGGTGTTTGTAGGTAGTTAGCAGGCTGGAAGTTAACAGGGTCCATAGCAAACTGGTAGTTAAAGAACACAAGGTAGAAGAAAAATAGTAAAAATACAGACATTACAAAGTACTCTTTTGACATAAACACAGGCCAGAAAGGTATACCTTTTGTTTTCTTTTCTTCTTTAGTTAAAGGAATGCCATCTTCGTTATTAGAACCTACAATTCTAACT
The DNA here is from genome assembly GCA_964582875.1 of uncultured Aquificales bacterium. Taxonomy (GTDB): domain Bacteria; phylum Aquificota; class Aquificia; order Aquificales; family Hydrogenothermaceae; genus JAADDV01. Next base: position 9,967 of record CAZOTZ010000042.1, read on the forward strand.
GCGTACATATGAACTGCAGTAAACACAAGGATTAAAGCCGGGAGGAGTGTAACGTGTAGAGCAAAGAACCTTGTAAGTGTTGCATCTTCAACTATATAGTTACCTCTAATCCAGATAACAAGGTCTGGTCCTATAAATGGTATTTTTTCAAAAAGTGTTGTGATAGTTTGTGCAGCCCAATATGACATCTGTCCCCATGGAAGAAGATAACCTGTGAAAGCTGTAGCAGACATGAGAACAAATAGTATATAACCAGTGAGCCATAAAACTTCCCTTGGTGCTTTATAAGAACCGTAATAAATACCTCTTACTATATGAATAAAGAGGACAAGGAACATTATTGAAGCTGCTACCGCATGGGTATGTCTGAAAACCCATCCGTAGGCAACGTCCATCATTATAGTTTTGTTAACACTGTCAAAAGCCATTTTAGCGTCAGGTTTGTAGTACATAAGGAGGAATATTCCAGAAATAACAAGAATTACAAAAACAAGTATTGTTAAAACTCCGAAACTCCATAAGAAGTTTATGTTTTTAGGAAGGTAATACTCAGACATCATTACCTTCCATAACTGTCTTATGGCAAGTCTTTCATCAAGCCAATCCATAAATCCACCTTTTTTCTCCATCTTCACTCCTCCTAACCTTTCATCATTTTTTCGTATTCTGGACCTGCCTCACCTAAAACAATCTTGGTTCCTTCAATCTTAAACGGTGGGATTTCAAGTGGTCTTGGAGGAGGTCCAAATATATTTCTTCCACATGCGTCGTACTCACCACCATGACAAGGACAGTGCCATATTTTCTTTTCAGCTTCCCAGTTTGGAATACAACCAAGGTGTGTACAGATACCTACTACAACTGTGTATTCCCCTTTTACGCTTCTGTTCTCACACTTTCCCATATCTGGTGTTCTGTGGAGAACAAAAACAGGTTTACCCCTCCAGTTAACAACTTTCAGCTGTCCAGGTTTTACTTTAGATAAATCAAATGTAACTGTTGCCTGGGCTTTAACCTCTGGTAGAGGCTCCCATGTTTTGTACATGGCATAAAGGACACCAGCAGCGCCAACCGCAGCCCATCCTCCCATGGCATACAGGAGGAAATCACGTCTGCTCATTTTTTCATCTGCCATTTTTAAACCTCCTATTTATTACCTGTGTCAGTAAGTTTTATCTAACTTATTAGCATATATCAAAAATCTAAATTTTTAAAGTTTTATTCTGATAAAAATCATAGTTTATAACGTTGTTTTACAATCTCCCATAGCGCAATAGCAGTAGCAGAGGAAACGTTAAGTGATGTAACTTTTCCTCTCATTGGTATAGTTGCTATCAGGTCTGATGTTTCTAAAACAGATTTAGAAACACCTTTTCCTTCTGAACCTAAAACAACAGCTAAAGGAAAAGGAAAAGATAGTTTGTGTATAGGTTTTCCACCTTTCTCAACTGAAACAACCCATCCACCTTTCTTTTTAAATCTGTCTAAAAACTGTCTTAAACTTCCTACTTTTGAGACAGGTAGATGGAATATAGCTCCTGTTGATGCTTTTACTACAACTTCATTTATAGGAGCGCTTCTTTCCCTTGGGATAACTATACCATGGGCTCCAAGGACTTCAGCAGTCCTTATCATGTTTCCGACATTTTGAGGGTCTGTAATATGGTCAAGGACAAGTAAAATACCTTCTTCAGATATTATTTTTTCTATTAACTGATTTGCATCCCAATACTGGACAGGACTTAAAAGGGCTACAACTCCCTGTGTTTTTTTTGTACCTGCAAGTTCTTCTATTTTTCTCCTTGGGGCTTTTTGGACTTTTATTTTTCTCTGTTCTGCAAGTTTTAAAAGCTCTTTAGGTGCATGGGAATCATGGGCTACAAGGATTTTTTCAATACTTCTTTTAGCTTTTAAGGCTTCTATTATTGGATTTCTTCCCCATATAACAAACTTCTCTTCTTTTTTTTCCATTTATCCCTCTACTCTTTTTATATTGCTTAGCTTCCAGTTGAAACCTTTACCTACAAGCGTCCAGTACTCTTTCCTGCTGATGGGTTTTTCTTTGTTTCCTTTAATAACCTTTCCTAAATCATCTTCTATATAGTCTATCATCTGGGCTTCTATCTCAGCTATTACAACTTTTTTATCTCCAAGGTCTTCAACGTGGATAATATCAACGTTCTTCACTTTTACATCGTCTATAACGTTTTTTAATTTTCTTTCGGTAAGGTCAATAAGCTGCATATCAAGGTGATTGTACATTTTATCTGTTAGAAAGCTTTTCAAAGGTAGAAGTTCCCCGTTAGTCCACTCTTTTTGGAGTTTGATAAAAAGATTTTTAACAAAATTCTTTAAATACTCTTCGTCAACATCATCGTTTTCTTGTGTTTTTACAGATTCTTCTGTTTGGATTTCCTTTCCTGTTTGCTGTTTTAAAATCTGTTTTTTCTGGGATTTTTTAAAAAAAAGGTAAGCAACACCTAATATAAGAATAATTTCAAGAAGACCTGGCGTTCCAATATGAAATCCATAACCAAAAAGTAAAGACAGTAAAGCCCCAAAAATCATTCCACCAACAAGCCATCTGAATATAGGGGACATAAAGAAGGGTTTGTTTTTTTCTTTAATTTTTTTTGTTAGATAGTGTTTTTTGTAGTAGTTTGATTTTTCTTTTTTTACAACCGGTGCCTGATATTTGAAAGATTTATAACTTTTAAAACTCCCTGTTTTTCCAAAGCTTCCTTTACTTTTTGACTCATCAAATGTAAACAGAAGGAAGAAAACTACAAATAACGAAAATATTCTTCCCATATCTTTCCCTTTAAAAGATTTGTTATTTAAGTTAAATCTTGTTTCAAATAAAGCATTGATTTATTTCAACTTTTCTCCTATCTGGATATGGTATCCTCTTACTGCATCGGCAGCAGATATAGGTTTTGAGTTTGGGAACTGAACCTTTTTTATAAGTAATTTCCCTTTACCTGTTTGAACAACAAAACCTTTTTCTTTGTCTATATCAACAATCTCTCCAATTGTGTTTGTTGATGTTGTGTCAACTACTTCAGCATCAAGTATCTTTATCTCTTTATCCCTGAAAGTGGTAAAAGCCTTAGGCCAGACTTTTAACGCCCTTATCTGGTTAAATATTTCTACTGCTGATTTTTCCCAGTCTATTTTCCCTTCCTCTTTAGTTATTGGCTTTGCGTATGTTGCTTTTTCGTGTTCCTGTGGTTTTTTTTCAATTTCTCCTTTTTCTATCTTATCAAGTACTTCTATTAAAAGCTCAGCTCCCATCTCAGCAAGCCTATCATGAAGGGAAACAATATCATCATTCTCTTTTATCTGGGTCTCTTTACACTGGTAAATATCCCCTGCATCAAGTTCTTTAGTGATTTCCATTATACAGACACCGGTTTTCTCTTTTCCTTCCATAATAGCCCTGTGTATAGGTGCTGCCCCTCTATACTCAGGAAGTAAAGAAGCATGTACATTTATTGTTCTGTATTTAGGTAGACTGATTATCTCTTCTGGAAGTATCTTTCCGTAAGCTACTACCACAAAAATATCTGGATTAAGCTGTTTTAATTCTTCTAAAAGCTGTTTGTTATTTTTTACCTTTTCCGGCTGGAGTACTTTTATTCCATGTTCCTGGGCAACGACTTTAACAGGTGGAGGAGTTAGCTTTTTACCTCTTCCTTTTGGTTTATCTGGCTGTGTAACTACAGCAACAACCTGATGTTTTGAGTTAAGTAATGCTTTTAAACTTTCAGCTGCAAAATCAGGTGTTCCCCAAAAAACAACTCTCACTTATCCTCTCCTATACTTTTTTTAAAATGATATCATCAGGAACAATACTTAAAAAGTTTTTTATGTCTTCAGGTAGATTTTCCTTTGAATTCAATAGTTCCTTATATACATCTTCAAAAGAGTTTCTAATTATTCCTGTTTCTTTTCCTAACCTTTTTATTATCAATTTCTCTGGTGGGAGTTTTACAAACATCTTACTGAAAATCTCAGTGTATTTCTTTTTGTCTTTTACGGCTTTATCAAGTAGTAAGCTTTTTTTCCTGTTAAAAAGAAGTAAAGTAAACCTGTATTTACTGTGGAATTTTTCTGTATCTATAGTTTTAAGTTCTCTGTTTAAAAATATCCTCATCAGGAAGATATATTTTCTGTACCAGTTTTTTAGCTTTAGTTCATCTTCTACAGGTAAATGTGGAAATGTTTCTTTTACTGTTTTAGCAAAAATTCCCTGTCCCCTGTAGAGGAATCCTGTTCCATCTAAACTTTTGTAAGTTTTTGTACCTGACACTCCACAGCTTGGAGATTTACTTTTAAGAAGAAAACCATCTATATCTTTTAAAGAGAGCAAAAAACTGTTAGAAAAGTTTTTTAACCTTTCTGTGAAATCTTCACCGGTTTTAGGGTTTACAATTAGGATTTTTTTGTCTTTTTTTACTGCAATAATAGGTTCCCTTGGTACAGGAAGTCCTATTGAGACTTCAGGACATACCTTTATTACATTTACATATTTTGATAATTGTTCTGCAAAAGGACAGTTTATCAGTTTACCGTCGTATCTTACATTTTCACCAAGTAAACATGCACTGAAAACAACTTTAGGTTTATTCATTTTTTTATACCTCTCTAACTTGTAAAGCATAAGTGGTTCATTTTGTTGAATAATTTCTATTTAAAAAAGATTTCCTGTATGTTAAAATACACTACTTTAATACAAATCAAAGAGGTGTATTTAATGTCAGAGATTATAAAACAGCCTATAGAAGAAGAGGTAAAGTCTGCATACTTAGATTATGCAATGTCTGTTATTGTTGGAAGAGCTATCCCTGATGTCAGGGATGGTTTAAAGCCTGTCCAGAGAAGAATTTTATATGCGATGTACGAAGAAAACATGTATCCAAATAAACCATTCAAAAAATCAGCAAGGACAGTGGGGAACGTTATAGCTAAGTATCATCCCCATGGGGATGCAGCTGTTTATGATGCCCTTGTTAGAATGGCTCAGGATTTTACCCTCAGATATCCCCTTGTGCAGGGACAGGGAAACTTTGGTTCTATTGACGGAGACCCTCCAGCCGCAATGAGGTACTGCGTTGTAGGAGATACACTGATTAATACAGATATGGGTCTTG
>CAZOTZ010000043.1:0-9798 GCA_964582875.1 uncultured Aquificales bacterium
TACAGATGTACGAACAGGCTAAATTAGATGAAACAAAAAAATCCCTTTATATTCAGGTTATAGATGAGCCAGAGGTACCTGATTTACCAGCAAAACCTAACAAAAAACTGATTGTCTCATTTACTGGTATCTTTGCTTTTGTAGCAAGTATTGTGTTAGCATTCATTCTTGAAGCAAGGGAAAAAAGAAAAAGGATACAAGAATAAAAAAGCCCATCCAAAAGATGGGCTTTTTGTATTTAGTCGTGAATTCTTAATCTTGGTTTTGGTGTTTCATCAGATGAAGGAGGAAGTACAGGCATTGTTCTTGCACTTTCAGGAATATCGCCAGTTAAGGATTTAAGGAAGGCTACTATCTTATCTATTTCGTCAGTGGAGAGTTTTTGCCCAAGTTGGTACTCAGCCATTATTCTAACAGCATCTTTTAAAGACCATACAGAACCATCATGGAAATAAGGATATGTTCTATCTATGTTTCTTAAAGAAGGAACTTTGAATACATACTTATCTTCTTCTTTTTTTGTTAATTTGTATTTACCAAGGTCATATGTAGGATACTGTTTTACTATCCCAAATTTAGCAAACATTCCACCGCCAACAGCAACACCGTTATGACATGATACACAACCTTTATCAATAAACAGTTTTAATCCTTCTTTTTCCTTTTTTGTTAATGCATTTACATCACCTTTAAGGAATTTATCAAACCTTGAAGGTGTTACAAGGGTTCTTTCAAATGCTGCTATAGCTTTAGCTACATTGTCGTATGTTATAGGATTATCTCCTCCAAAAACTTTCTTAAACTCTTTTACATATCCAGGTATAGTTTTAAGTTTTGCAACTACGTAGTCAGGATTTGGCATTGCCATTTCAACATGGGCAAGAATAGGACCTTTAGCCTGGTCTTCAAGGGTTTTTGCTCTTCCATCCCAGAACTGGGCAACATGAAATCCTGCATTTAGAACAGTTGGGGAGTTTCTTCCACCTGTTTTAAATTTGTGTCCAAGGGCTGTTTCAACATTATCCACACCGTAAGATGCAAGGTTATGACAGGTATTACAGCTTATAACACCACTTAAAGAAAGACGTGGGTCGTAGTAAAGTTTTTTCCCAAGTTCTACCTTTTCTGGTGTTGTTGGGTTATCTTTAGGAGCAGGTATCTCTTTAGGTAAAGGTTTGAAGAAACTTTGGGCTTTCTTTAATAGTTCAGAGTCTGAAGCCACACCTGTAGAAACAGCAACAGCTACAGCTCCAACAAGTAGTGCAGCTTTCTTTAGCATTTTTACTCCTCCTTTAGTATTAATAACTATTATTAATAGTAATAATAAAAAACACAGATGTCAAGGATTTATACAAATGTTAAAAAAATTAATCTTCTTCTAACTCAAACTCTATTTCCCTTTTAGGAATTACAGTAGTTATAGCATGTTTATAAACAAGAACCTGTCTTGGACCTTCCTTAAGAAGTATTGTATATGGGTCAAAATACCTTATTTTCCCTTCTAACTTAACACCGTTAACAAGGTATACATTTACCCTTACTTTTTCTTTTCTTATTGTGTTTAAAAATCTTTCCTGTAACCTTCCTTTTTTTGACATCTGTTTTTAGCCCTCCTAATGTAATGCAACTTTGTAAAGCTTGTCTGCTAATTCTACTATTTCTCTGTACTTTTTAAGTTTTGTTTTCCATATTGCTGGTATAGATTCTTCTCCATTATAAGCACCAGCAAAAGCTCCTGTTAATAAACCTATGGAGTCAGTATCTCCTCCATAGTTACCGTAAGAGTTAACAGCATGTATTATAGCATTTTCAGCGTTTTCAGGTGTCTTTAAAAATATAAATAATGACTGGGAAAGGGCTTCAAGAGCAAAAGAACCATTACCAAGCTCTTCTATAGCATCTTCATAGGATGCATCTTTATCAAGAAGGGTTTTTACCCTGTCCAGGTAAAACTTAGTTTCATCTTTATTTACAAATGTTTTTAGTAGTTCAATAAAATATCTGTACTCATCTACCAGATAAAATCTTGACTGGATACATTCACTTACAGCTACAGCTATGACAGATGCAGCATCTATAACAAACTCATTCCTGTGGGTTAACATTACCACAGCTTTAGTCCCTTCTACCGCAAGTGCAGGATTTGTGTAGTGGTACATAGCTATAGGTATTGCAGATAAAGCTCCTTCTATTGAAGAGCCTCCTCTTTCAATCTCTTTTCCTTCTTTTAACGCCTCTATTGCAACTAAGAAAGCCGGGTCTACATAACTGTGTAGCTCCTCTTTATCACTCCATTCAATATATCTCTCAAGTATGTCTCTTACGTCTAACTTTCCTTTTTCTGCTAAAGAGGATGCTACTATTTTTACTATCTCAAACTCACTTGAAGTTTCACCGGCTCTTAAAAAAGACGCTGGAGAAGCAGGGTGAGGTTCGCATATCTCTTTTATTTCTCCACCGTAGTGAAGAACAACTTCATCAACAGGAAGTTCTTCTACACACATTCCCATAGAATCTCCAACAGCGGCACCTAAAAGGGTACCTCTAAATTTGTTTTTCAATTTTCTCTCCAGGTTGGTATTTATTAAATAAATATTTATCAGCTTTTTATAAAAATTCAATTCTTTTATAATATAATGCAAATCATTTGCAATAAGAAGATAAATAAAGGAAAATTATGTATAATTAGTTTCCAAAATCTTAAGTGGAGATAAAAATGAAAATTGGGGAGCTTTTAAAAAGTGTAAAAAGAAGTATATCTTTTGAGTTTTTTCCTCCAAAAACAAAAGAGGGAGAAGAAGCTTTATTTAATACAATAAAGGAACTTGAGTATATAAAACCTACATTTGTTTCTGTTACCTATGGAGCAGGTGGTACAACAAGAGAGAGAACTATAAGGGTTGTGAAAAAGGTTCACAAAGAAACTAATCTGACTGTAATGGCACACCAGACGTGTATAGGTCATACAAAGCAAGAGATTATAGATATTCTTACAGAGTATAAGAACACAGGTGTTCAGAACATCCTTGCTTTAAGGGGAGATATTCCTGAAGAATTTGAAGGCTCTGTTTTCCCTGAAGATGGATGTAAACACGCAAATGAACTTGTTTCATTAATAAAAAAAGAGTTTGATGACTGGTTCAGTATTGGTGTTGCAGCTTATCCTGAAGGACATCCTGAGAGTAAAAATCTTGATGAAGATATTTTCTTTTTCAAGAAAAAGGTTGAAGCTGGTGCAGAGTTCGCTATAACCCAGATGTTCTTTGATAACAGATTTTTTTATGAGTTTTTAGAAAAGTCCCAGAAAGCAGGTATTGATATTCCAATTATTCCTGGAATAATGCCTATAACTAACTTTAAACAGATAAAAAAGTTTGCCCAGATGTGTGGTGCAACAATTCCTTTAGACCTTGTTAAAAGGCTTCAGTCTATTGAAGATAAACCTGAAGAAATTGAAAAGGCAGGAATAGAGTTTGCTGTACAACAGTGTATTGACCTTCTAAAAAATGGGGTTAAAGGACTTCATTTCTATACCTTAAACAAATCTAAAGCAACTATACAGATTTATGAAAGAATAAAGGATTATCTCTAAGCTTCTTTTTCTTTCTTTTCTTTTTCTTTTTTTTCTTCTTCCTGTTTCTTGAATTCTTTACTGAAATAAAAATCCATATAATCTTTTATAACCCTGAGAAATTTCGGATTTACAGTTTTTTTCTCATTAAACAATATAAACAGAATTCCAAAAACCATATCTCTTTTGTCATTTATAACTAAAGAGTACACCCTTTCTGCATCTATTTCTTCATTTATCTCCTCAGAGTCTATTATCTGAATTTCATCTTTTACATAAGCAAGGAGTTCTTTTTTACATTCACTATTTCCTACTGCTATACATTTATGTTCTAAAAAATCTATGAAGGCTATACCAGATGATTTTAGATAGTCGTTTAGTTGGTATAAAGCTTCTTTAAAGCCCAGTTCACCCTGTAAAGTTTCCTGCAGTGTAGGAATAATTTCCATCTGGGCTTTATTTTCTTCAAACTTTTCTTGAAAACTAAGGTTCTCTTTGTAAAGCTCTTCCATCTGGGATTTTAGTTTTTTATAGTAGAGCTCCCTTTCTTCATACTCTTTTTTCAGTTTGTACATAGCTATCAAACCGGATATTACAAGGGGGATGAAAATGTAATCTGAGAAATTAGACAGGTAAAGGGAAAGACCAATTGGGACAATAGAAAATGTGCCGTAAAATATGTAATCTTCTTTCCCTTCTGTGAATTCAGAAAAGAAAGGGATTACAAATGTTGACAGATATGTAAGTCCTGTAACATAGATAATAAAACTTAAAAACAGTGTATCAACACCATAAAATATAAACTTAATACTTCTTTTTCCTTCACTTGTAATTGCTATTATGGAAAAGAAAAGTAAATATATAATAGAGAGAATTATAAGGGCAGATTTGTATTCTACATTTTCAATAAGAAGACTTGATATTACCCCTAAAACAACAAAGAACCTTATAAAAAACGAGTAAATCATATCATTTCCTTGTACATGTTATTTATTAAATAAAAAAGGTTAGAAGAAAACTCTACAGGTTTCCTTTCGTCTAAAAACTCTTTTTTTAAACTGTACATATGTAGATTTGGCTGGGAGAAAAACCATACAAATGGTACATTAATACCACTGAGGTCAAGGTTTTCCATAAGTTCTTCCTTTTTTGTTTTATAACCTAACTCTCTCATAAGGTTGCTAACCTTTTCTTTGTGAAAGCTGTCTATTATCTTCCTTTTATTACTTATCGTTATTAGCTTTTCATTTCCTAAGCCACAGGAATCTATATTCAAAATTGAAAGGATTTTATCTGTGTCCTGATTTTCAAGATGTTTTTTCAGCCCTATATAGTCTGAGTATTTGTTCTCTGTAAAAATTACTCTAACTTTGTATCCCTTTGGGTGTCCAACATTTACCAGTCTATCTACAATATCTTTTATAACAAGATAAGAGCTGTAAAAAGATATAGAGTTTTCATCCTGAAATCTAATATCGTATGGAAAGTGGATATACGCAAAGTAGCTTCCTAACCCAAAGTCATAAAAGTAGTTTTCCACTATTTCTTCTTCTTCTTTTATCCTGAAAGTTATTTTTATTTTTTCTTTTCCTATAAATGGAAACTGTGTTTTAAAAATTGGAAAATCTTTTGTAAAGATAGTTTTATAAATGTCTGATGTTGTTAGTACAGCTGTTGGTTTAATTTCAAGTAAGTACTTGATATGATACTGGTTAAGGTCTTTTATAAAAAGGATTTTATCTTTTAATTCTTCTTTTAATGCGTATCCTGGTTTGACAGTTTCAAGGGATACAACCTCTCCTTCTAATGTATCATTTGAGGAAAATCCGTAGGACAGAGGGTATATCTCTATTTTTTTGTTCTCTATTTCCAGTGAGCAGTTTTTTAAGTAATACTCAATATATGTAAATGTTTCTTTTTTTAGTTCTTCTTCAAAAATACTAAAAATACCCTCTTTTATAAGATGTTTCAATGAATTCACCATACTGCACCAGACTTTAAGTTAGAAGCTACCAGCAAACAGCTGGTATAGCTTCTTTATCGGAAATACTTTTTTGAATTTTATTCTATTGGGATAATCCATTGTCTGTACTTTTCTATCTTTCCTCTAACTGCGTCAAAGTATACCTTCTGTATCTCTTTGGTTATTTTCCCTGGTTTTCCATCACCTATTTTTCTGTTGTCTATTTCAACAACCGGTGAAACCTGAGCTCCTGTACCACAGAAGAAAACCTCATCTGCTACATAAAGTTCTGTTCTTGCTATATGTCTTTCTTCAACCTGATAACCTAAATCTTTAGCTATTGTTATGATTGCATTTCTTGTTATACCTTCAAGGATATCATCTGAAACAGGAGGTGTTATAAGTTTTCCATTTCTAATAATAAAAATGTTCTCTGCTGAACCTTCAGAAACATAACCGTTTTTGTTTAAAACAATAGCTTCATCTGCTCCAGCAAGTATTGCTTCTGTTTTTGAAAATGCACTGTTAACGTAAGCACCGGCAACCTTTAGTCTTGGTGGTATCATATTATCATTTAACCTTGTCCATGAGGAAACAATAGCTTTAATACCTTTGTTTACATCTATATAATCTCCTAAAGGATAGGTGTATATGGCTATTTTTGAGGTATAACCAACAAGTTTTGGACTTATTTTCAGGTCTGCAAAATAAACGATTGGTCTTATATATATATCACTTTTTATGTTGTTTCTTTTAATAAGTTCTTTTGTTATATCAACAAGTTCATCAACAGTTTCTTCAATACTCATATTTAAAACTTTCATATTCTGGAAAAGTCTCTGGTAATGCTCTTTAAAGAAAAGTCCCCACATTTTACCTGTTTCTTCATCGTAGTAGGCTCTTATACCTTCAAAGATTGCAGTTCCGTAGTGAAAAGAGTTTGTTTTTATACTTATTTTTGCTTCTTCTTCAGGGACTATTTTTCCTTCAAAATATACATATTCCATTTTTTGTTAAATCCTCCTAAATTGTGTTTTAGACTATCTTATTTTATCACTCTCATAACAACTCCTGCGGTTTTGTTATAATTAACAAATAAATAAAAGAGGTAGTAATATGGAAGATAAATTCAGGGCTGGATTTGTGGCTTTAATAGGTAGACCTAACGTAGGTAAATCAACACTTATGAATAATATAATTGGAACAAAGCTTTCTATCGTTAGCCCTAAGCCACAAACAACAAGGATGAGGATTTTAGGGGTTAAACACGATAAAGATGCCCAGATAATATTTCTGGACACACCAGGAATACAGAGGGGAAATGATATTCTCACAAAAACTGTTGTTGAATCTGCTGTTAGTAGTATGGAAGAAGCTGATGTACTTGTGCTTATAATAGAAGCCCAGAAAGGCTGGACTAAAGAAGATGAAATGCTTCTTGAAAATTATGTTAAAAAATTAAACAAACCTACAATACTTGTTATTAATAAAATAGATAAAGTTCCAAAAGAAACTTTATTACCACTTATAGATGAATCTTCAAAAAAGTATGATTTTGTGGAGATAGTACCGGTCTCAGCTTTAAAAGGAACAAATCTTGATAGATTTATTGAAGTGCTAAAAAAGTACCTTCCGGAATCTCCTCCCTTATTTCCAGAAGACCAGATTACAGACCTGCCCCTTAAGTTTTATATAGCAGAAATAATAAGGGAAAAGGTGTTTAAAAACACAAGGGATGAAATTCCCTACTCTGCAGCAGTTGAAGTGGAAAGTATAGAAGAGGGGAAGAAAAATAAAAATCTTCTCATAATAAGGGCTGTGATATACGTGGAGAAAGAAAACCATAAAGGAATAATAATAGGAAGAAAAGGGCAGATGCTTAAAAAGATAGGACAGCAGGCAAGGGAGGAACTTGAGTATCTTCTTGGAAAGAAAGTTCATCTTGAACTCTGGGTAAAAGTCAAACCTAAATGGAAAGAAGATATTAGACTGTTAAAAATGCTTGGTTATCAGTATATATCTTAAGGAGATTTTATGACTCCAACCTTAAACGTTTTAAAAGAGACTGTAAAAAGACTTATATATAAAGGTAATACAAAAGCTTTAGAAAGGATACTTCAAAAGAGCCACAAAGGGGATATTGTGGCTATTTTCAGACACCTTACACATCAGGAAAGGATAAAGACATTCCAGATTTTAATGAAAGTTGATTTATCAAAAGCTTCTGATGTCCTTTATGACCTTGATGAAGATATCCAGATAGAGATACTTAGGTCTTTACCTGTTAAAGATTCTGTGAGAATTCTTTTAACATTTTCAACAGGTGAGATAGCCCCTTTAATAGATAAAATTCCAGATGAAGTAAGGAAACAGCTTTTACAGAAACTTGATGAAGAGGAAAGAAAAGAGCTTGAGAAATACATGTCCTATGGCGGTGATAGTGTAACTTCACTTATAACAGAAGATTATGTAGCAGTAACAGAGGAAAAAAGTGTAAAAGATGTTTTAAACCTTTTAAAAACAGTTCCAGAAGACCTTGAAGTTATATACGTATACATTGTAGATAAAAAGGAAAGACTGATAGGTGTCGTTTCTATAAAAGAAATCCTGACTGCTCCTGAAAATGTCCAGATAAAAGATATAATGACAACAGACGTTATATCAATAAGAACTGATGCAACAAAAGAAGATGCTATAGAGATATTCCAGAGGTACGATTTACTGGCTTTACCTGTTGTTGATGAAGATGACAGACTTGTAGGTGTTATATACATAGACGATATACTTGATGCAATAACAGAAAAAACAACAGAAGAATTTTTTAAAATGGCTGGGGCTCAAGAAGAAGAGCTTTTTTACACAAACCAGATTTTAAAAATAGCAAAGTTAAGGCTTCCATGGATACTTGTTTCTGTTTTTGGTGAGATGGTTTCAGCTGTTATCATCAGTTTGTTTGATTTTACTATCAAACAGTACCTTCCTATTATATTTTTTCTTCCCCTTGTTGCTGCTGTTAGTGGAAATATAAGTTCCCAATCTGCAATTATCACAGCAAGGGGTCTTTTGACAGGAAAAATAACAGAAAACTTTAAAGATTTTTTCCACTTTTTATTTAGAGAAGTGAAAATCGCTTTTATACTTGGTTTTGTTATAAGTACTATTGTAGGTTCAATATCTGTTCTATGGCTTAGCAATCATATAGTAGGTGTTGTTGTTGCTACATCACTGTTTATAAACACAATAATAGCAGCTTTTACAGGAGGTTCACTACCTTTTCTTATGACTAAAATAGGGAAGGACCCAACCTTCGCTACAGGGATAATAACTCTAACAATCAATGATATTTTAGGTGTTTTGATTTATCTTGGAACAGCTACAGCATTTTTAAAGTATCTTACTTTTTAGACACAATTTTTAGTTTATCTGATATATTTTTCCCGGTGTTAATCACTAAAGGTTTTATACTCTCTACTTTTTCTTTATTTAATCTGCTGATAGGTGCAAGTATAGACAAGGATGCTATAGGGTGGTTTGTTTCATCTTTTATAACAGTTGCTACTTCAACGACTTCTGGTTCAGTTTCCTCAAAGTCCACAGTAAAAGGAAAATCATCTCTATTTTTTTCTGCCTCTTTTAAGGCTTTCCCTGATGCCGTTGTTGAGGAAGGAAACCTCTGGGAAATCCTTGAGTGAACGTGAACAGACCTGTTTGTTTCTTCTGCATAAACGTAGACAATATCGCCACCATGGGGTACAGCTATATAAACAGTTTCTCCTGTTTCATTTCTCAATTTTCTTAAAAACGGCTTTGCGTATTTTATAAAGTGTAGCCCTTTTATGTAAGCGTCCTCAAGGTAAAGGAATTTCATACCAAGTTTGTAATGTCCTGTTTCCTCATCCTGCTCAACAAGTCCTTTAACCTCAAGGGTTGCAAGAAGTCTAAAAACGTTGTTCTTGTTGAGATTTAGTATCTTACTGAGTTCAGTTACCCCAAGGTCATCTGCATCTTTAAGGGCTTCAATAAGGTCTAAAGCTTTTTCAATTGATGTTTTTGCGCCTCTTTTTTTCATTGCTTTGTCTCAAAGGTTTTTTATTAGACTAACTTTAAATATATAGGTAAATCAAACAAAATCCAATTCTGTTTGATTAAAAAATTATACACAAATTGAAAGTAGTTTTTTTTCTATTATATTTATAGGTTAATAAATACTAACTGGAGGGCTAAAATGGAAGGGATAGAAAAACAACTTGAGGAGATAAAAAAG
>CAZOTZ010000043.1:9898-14831 GCA_964582875.1 uncultured Aquificales bacterium
AAAGCAGGTTATTTATTTTAAAAGGGGCTTTTAAAAGCCCCTTTTTTAAACGAGGGTTTTTAAAAACTGGGCAGTTTTTTCTGCTACATTTTCAGGGGTAAATCCAAACTTCTCCATAAGAACATTTCCAGGTGCAGACGCTCCAAATCTATCCATACCTATAACAAGTCCGTTTTCTCCTACAATCTCTCTCCAGCCAAGGGATGAACCTGCTTCAACAGCTACTTTAGGAACATCCTTTGGTAAAACCTTATTTCTGTAATCTTCCTGTTGTTTGAAGAAAAGCTCCCAGGAAGGCATAGAAACGACCCTTGCTTTAATTCCCATCTGTTCTAAAAGTTCCTTTGCTCCTAAACATACATGTACTTCTGAACCTGTTCCAATAAGGATAACATCAGGGGCTTCTACATCTTCAAGTATGTAAGCTCCTTTAGATACACCTTCTTTTATAGGATATTTTTCTGGGTCTAAAACAGGTATGTTCTGTCTTGTTAACACAAGGAGTACTGGAGATTTTTCTTTTATAGCTATTTTCCATGCTTCAACAGTTTCGTTTGCATCAGCAGGTCTGATAACAGTTATATCAGGCATAACCCTAAAACTCATAAGATGTTCTATTGGTTGGTGTGTTGGTCCATCTTCCCCAACACCTATACTATCGTGGGTGTAAATAAATATAGAATGGGTTTTCATAAGTGCAGCAAGTCTAACAGAAGCTCTCATATAATCAGAAAATACAAAAAATGTGGCACCAAAAGGTATAACTCCTCCGTGGAGGGACATTCCATTAACGGCTGCTCCCATTGCATGTTCTCTTATCCCAAAGTGTATATTCCTTCCGGAAGGTGTATCACAGTAAAAATCTCCTTTTCCTTTCATAACAACTTTATTTGAGGAAGCAAGGTCTGCAGAACCACCTATAAAATTAGGAAGTTTATCGGCAAGTGCATTTATAACTTCACCAGAAGCTGAACGGGTAGCTATTTTCTTTGAAGTGTCAGTATATACAGGTAAATCTTTATCCCAGTCTTCAGGGAGTTTTCCTGATATGAAATCTTCAAACTGTCTGGCAAGTTCAGGATAGGCTTTTTTGTACTCTTCAAACATATTTTTCCATTCTTCCTCTGCTTTCTGTCCTTTTTCTACAGCCTTTCTAAAATGGGCTAATGCTTCATCTGGAATATAAAACATCTTATCTTCAGGGAAACCTAAAGCCCTTTTTGTTTCTTTAGCTTCTTCTTCTGATAATGGGGCTCCATGTACAGCAGGGTTATCCTGTTTTGGCGAATGCCATCCTATATGGGTTTTTATTCTGATTAATGAAGGTTTTTCTTTTTCATCCTGGGCTGCTTTTATAGCTCCGTATATAGCTTCAAGGTCTTCTCCATCAGGAACGGTAATTACATGCCAGCCGTGGGCTTTAAATCTAAGCTCTATATCTTCTGTCCACGTTATATCTGTAGGTCCGTCTATTGTTATGTGGTTGTCATCGTAAAGATAGATGAGTTTCCCAAGTTTTAATCTTCCTGCAAGAGCTGCAGCCTCTGATGATATTCCTTCCATTAAATCTCCATCTGAAACTATAGCGTATGTATAATGGTCAACAATATTAAACCCTTCTCTGTTGAAGTAGTTTGCTAAATAACATTCAGCTATTGCCATACCAACACCCATTCCAAAGCCCTGACCTAAAGGCCCTGTTGTTGCTTCTACTCCAGGTGTATGACCGTACTCTGGGTGTCCTGGCGTTTTACTTCCCCATTGCCTAAATCTTTTTAGCTCTTCAAGTGGTAAATCATAACCGTAAAGGTGTAAAAGGGAGTACAGCATAGCAGATGCATGCCCTGCAGAAAGAATAAATCTGTCTCTGTTGAACCAGTTTGGGTTTTTAGGATTATGTTTTAAAAACTTATCCCATAATACATAAGCCATTGGGGAAGCACCTAAGGGCATACCAGGATGACCTGATTTAGCTGTCTGTATCTGGTCTAAAGAGAGAACTCTAATTGTGTTAATACACAGACTATCAATATTTTCCATTTCTTTATTTCACCTCATGAAAAGTTTTTAGATAGAGATATTATATATACTTAAGAAAATAACTTACAGACTTTAAAGGACTTCAAATGAATTTAAATAAAATAGTAGTTCAGCCATACGAAAATAATTTTGGGAATATAAAATCTGTTCTTTCAGAAAGACTCCAGAGTATATTTCTTCTTCCTGTGGAATGGAAATTTCCTAAACAGATTCCATCTGCTGCTTTTAACAGAGAAAGAAACCAGTATTTAGGGAGTTTTTTCCTCCGGGACCTGTTATCTGTTAAAAAACCTGGGGATATTGTACTTGGTGTAGTCCCTTATGACCTTTACGAACCTGGCCTGAACTTTGTTTTTGGTGTAGCTTCTTCTTTAACAGTTACAGCAGTAATTTCAACATTTAGACTTCACAACAGCTTTTATGGTCTTCCTGAAGATTTTAACCTTTTTTTAGACAGAACAACTAAAGAAGCTGTTCATGAAATAGGTCATACACTTGGTTTAGGACACTGTCCAGACCCAGAATGTGTTATGCATTTTTCAAATTCAATAGAGGATACAGATAGAAAAAGCTACTACTTCTGCGATATATGCTATAGAAAAGTGAAAAGAGCATTAGGAATTCTTTAGTAGTTTATCAAACACCTCATCTGCATGGTAAGAGCTTCTAACCAGTACTCCGCTGTACACTTCTTTAAAACCTAAACTATAACCTATTTTCTCAAACTCTTTAAACTCCTCCTGTGAATAGTATTTAACAACAGGGAGATGGTTTTTTGAAGGTTGTAGATACTGACCTACAGTTAGTATCTCACAGTCGTTTTTTATTAAATCTTCCATAACCCTAATAACTTCTTCTTTTTTCTCACCTAAACCAACCATTATTCCAGATTTAGAGTGTATAGAACTATCTATCTCTTTAATCCACTTTATAATCTTTAATGAACGTTCATAATTCCCCCTGTGTCTGACTTTTTTGTACAGAGAAGGAACAGTTTCTATATTGTGGTTAATAACATCAGGCTTCGCTTCTGCTACAGTTTCAAGAGATTTTCTATCCCCTAAGAAGTCTGGAATTAAAACTTCAACTGTACAGCCTGGATTTGATTTCTTTACTTCCTTTATCGTTTTTGCAAAATGTGTAGCTCCACCATCTGGTAAATCATCTCTGTTTACAGAGGTTATAACCACATGTTTTAGACCTAACATACTGACTGCTTTTGCTATGTTAAGTGGCTCAGAAGGGTCAAGGGGAAGTGGTTTTCCATGGGAAACATCACAGTAAGGACATGCTCTTGTACATGTATCTCCCATAATCATAAATGTTGCTGTTTTTCTTGAAAAACAGTCCCCTATATTAGGACAGGAAGCTTCTTCACAAACTGTGTGGAGATTTAACATTCTTAGCATAGATTTTATTTTCGTAACTTCAGGGGTTAAAGGGGATTTTACCTTGGGCTTCATCATAGCTCCTTATTTTGTTGGTGATATTATTATATGGTTAAAAATACAAAAACATATATATTCTACGAAAAAAAGGAAGGTAAGATGGGAAAAGTTGCTGTTATAGGTGCTGGGCTTGCTGGAAGTGAAGCTGCTTATAAAATAGCTGAAGAAGGTTTTTCTGTTGATTTATACGAGATGAGACCTGTAAAAACTACCCCTGCCCATAGAACAGATAAGTTCGCAGAACTTGTATGTTCAAACTCTTTAGGTGGTAAGGAGATAACAACAGGGGCAGGACTTTTAAAGGAAGAGATGAAAATGCTTGGTTCTATAGTCGTAAAAGTTGCAGAAGAGTTTTCTGTTCCTGCAGGTGGAGCTTTAGCTGTAGACAGGGAAAGGTTTTCAGCAAAAATAACTGAAATACTTGAGAACCATCCAAATATAAAAATTATAAGGGAAGAAGTGAAAAAGATACCTGAAGGATACGATTTTGTAATAATTGCAACAGGTCCTTTAACGTCAGAGGAACTTTCTAAAGAAATTCAGAAACTTACAGGGGAAGATTACCTTTACTTTTATGATGCTATAGCTCCAACTGTAGATGCAGAAACCGTTGATTACTCAAAGGGTTTCTGGGGAGACAGGTATTCAAAAGGAGAAGGGGATTACTTTAACTGTGTTCTTACAGAGGAGGAATATGAAATTTTTTACAACGAGCTTATGAAAGGAGAACAGGTGCCACTTAAAGATTTTGAAAGGGCAGTGTTTTTTGAAGGTTGTCTCCCTGTTGAGGAAATAGCGAGAAGAGGGAAACAGACTTTACTCTTTGGTCCTATGAAACCTGTTGGGCTGATTGACCCGAGAACAGGTAAGCAACCTTTTGCTGTTGTACAGTTAAGGAAAGAAAATAAGGAAGGAACTTTACTTTCTATGGTTGGTTTCCAGACAAAACTCAAGTACCCTGAACAAAAAAGAATTTTTAAACTTATACCAGCTTTAAAAGATGCAACATTTGTTAGACTTGGTTCAATACACAGGAACACATTTATACAGTCCCAGAGAGTTTTAAAACCTACCTTACAGATGAAAACAAATCCTAAAATCCTTTTTGCTGGTCAGATTACAGGAGTTGAAGGGTATGTTGCTTCATCTGCTACAGGTATCCTTGCAGGTATTAATGTATCAAGAATGCTAAAAGGGGAAACACCAGTCATTCCACCTGAAACAACAATGCTTGGAGGGCTTGTAAAATACATAACTGAACCAAAGAAAGAACTCCAGCCTATGAACCCAAATTTTGCCCTTTTACCTGAACTTGGTAAAAAAATAAAAGACAAAAGAAAAAGGAAAGTTTTAAAGGCAGAAAGGGCTTTAAAGGATATGGAAAAATTTTTAAAACAGTTAAAAAAGACTGTTTCTATTTAGCTCCAAACTCTTCACAGGCGTCA
>CAZOTZ010000044.1:0-4767 GCA_964582875.1 uncultured Aquificales bacterium
CTTTTCTTTTTTTATTAGTATCGGTATCGTTTCAAGGGACTTTTAATTATACTGTAAAAATTGTTTACAAAAAAAACCCTTCCTATAAGGAAGGGTAGGAGAATGGGCCATGAGACAAACCTAAAATTTACCTTTTAATATTCATTGTTTCCTGTAGTACCTGGTCAGAAGTTGTTATTGTTCTTGCGTTTGCCTGATAAGCTCTCTGGGCTGTAATAAGGTTAATAAACTCCCTTGAAATATCAACGTTTGATAACTCTAAGAAACCACTTCTTATTTTTGATATAACTCCACCGGGAACAATGATAGGTGTAAATGTCTGTTGATTTGGAAGGTAGAGGTTTGTTCCTTTTCTAACAAGGATTTCTTTATCTTTGAATGTTGCTATCGCTATCTGTGCCCAGTCTCTAACCTGTCCGTTTGAATAAACACCTCTAACTATACCGTCTTCACTAACTGCAACAGATAAAAGGTCTCCTTTTGCATAACCATTCTGTTCTGCATAGAAGATAAAATCTGAGTCAAGCTGTTTTATCTGGGATATATCAAGGGTTATCTGAAGTGGGTTAGCTCCTGTGTTTAAAGTCTGGGAGTCTTGATTGTTCATAGGGATAGCGTTTGCAACTATTTTTGTGTAATCTCCACCAAACACACTTTTTGTGTCATCGTAGGTTCTGTAATCAACAGTAAGGTTTGTTCCTGAGTTTCCATCTCCTGCTGCTATATTAACAAGTATTTTTCCATCATCATAACTTATAGAACCAACTATTTTATTATTATCATCAAGGTCTATAATATTGCCGTGTCCATCATCAATCCATCTAACACTATTTGTTCCAAACTGGGAAATTTTTATACTTCCTGGGAGTATTGGCTGGGTAAGTGATGGGTTTGTAAATTCACCAAGGTCAGCGTTTTCTCCCCATGTTCCTGTTTGAACATCTGAATCTTCTCCAACAAACTTTATGCTTGTTACATCTCCGTTACTGTTGAAGGAAATCTCAAACGAATCGTATGTTTTTCCATCTGAACCTGTATACTGGATAGGTTCGTCATCTAATAAGCCAAAAACTCTCCATTTGTTTGTGCCTGTATGTATAAAGAAGTACTCAAGGTTATGGGCTGTTCCTATAGAGTCATAAACCTGTATGTTGTTTATATAGCTGAATGTCTGCGAATCTCCTGCGTCAAACTTGTCTGTTATAAATGGGGAAGAAACATCAAGGTTTGTTGGTTCTTTAAATGCAACTTTTGACGTTACGTGGGGGTTGATTGCATTTTTTATCGTGATTTTCCCAATAGGTCCTGAGATATTTCCGTTTTCATCTAACATCCATCCCTGGAGTTTCATACCATTTAGATTGATAAGGTCTCCATTAGCATCAAGCCTGAACTGTCCAGCCCTTGTGTAGTACCTCATTCCTGTATTGTCTTCAACCATAAAGAAACCTTCACCGTCAAGGGCAAGGTCTGTTGGAGAGTTTGTGTTCATAAATGAGCCCTGGGAAAAATCTTTAGTAGTACTTCCTAAAAATGCACCTCCTCCTATCTCATAGTTTTTAGGAGAGCCATTTGCGTAAGTGAACATACTCCTTGCTATAAGGTCTTCAAAATTTGCCCTTTCAGCCTTAAATCCTATTGTGTTAACGTTTGCTATGTTGTCTGAGATAATGGATAACCATTCTTTATTAGCATCTAGTCCTGCGTTTCCTGTGTAGAATGATTGAATCATCTTTATCCTCCTATTTGAACAATTGAGTCTATATCAACTTTTTTATTTCCAAATAAAGCTTTTATTTTTCCATCTTCACGGAGAATACCTTCCACAAGAGCCTGTGAATAAACTGTTGATTTGACTTTTTCTCCATCTTTCTGGGCTTCTATGTAGACTGTGTAGTATCCGTCTGGAAGGTTTTCATTTTCTATTTTAAATGTTAACTCTTTGTTTCCTTTAACATTTTCAAATGTTTTTGAATCAACAGGTTTTCCTGATGAATCTAAAACGGTGATTTTTACTATATCTGCGTCATCGTCGAGTTTAAATCTTACTGTTGATTTTCCATTCTGGACGTAAGTGGAGTTTCCTTCATAGGAAATTTTTTTCCCTATAAGACTTGAACCGTAGAGAAGGGCGTTTGATTCGTTTGCTGATTTCAGCATATCAACAGTTTTCTGGAAGTTATTTAAAACTTCCATTTCCCTGAGTTTTACTGAGTTGTTGATAAACTCTGATATGTCTTTTGCTTCTAAAGGGTCCTGCCACTGGAGGTCTGCAAGGAGGACTTTCAGGAAGTCCTCGTTTGACATTTTTGAGTTATCGTAGTTTTTATCTACTACTTTTGGTTTTTTTAGAAGTTCATTGTTTATTCCACTTAATTCCATATTCACTCTCCCCTTTAACAATAATTTCGTTTACAAGCTCTTCTAATTTTTTAAAGCTGTTTTCTAAGTTTTCTTTTTCATTCATATCTTGTTTTACAAACGCTTCAAGCTTTGGATAAACCTCTATTGCCAAATCAACCTTAGGATTACTTCCCTTTCTGTAGAGTCCTAAGTTTATCATATCTTCGGTTTCTCTGTAAGCACTTTCTATTTCGTAAAATATACTCTGGTATTTTAGTATTTCGTCCTTCACAAGCTGGGGCATTAACCTGCTTACACTTTTTAAAACATCTATTGCTGGAAAAATTCTTTTATTTGCAAGGTTCCTCGATAGAACTATATGACCATCAAGAAACCCCATCGCTGCATCGGCTACAGGGTCCATTGATATATCATCGCCTTCAACAAGAACTGTATATATACCTGTTATACTTCCCCTGTTTGAAAATGCTCCTGCCTGCTCTATAAACTTTGGAAGGAGGGCGAAAACCGAAGGAGTGTATCCTTTTGTTGTTGGTGGTTCTCCAACAGCGAGACCTATTTCCCTTTGGGCCATTGCAAGTCTTGTTAAAGAGTCCATAAGAAGGAGAACATCCTTTCCCTGGTTTGAAAAGTACCTCGCTATCGCTATTGTTGCGTAAGCTGCTCTTATTTTTGCAAGTGGTGTCTGGTCAGATGTAGCTGTAATAACAACTGATTTTTTTAAACCTTCCTCACCTAAGTTATCCTCTATAAACTCTCTAACTTCTCTTCCCCTTTCACCTATAAGGGCTATTACGTTTACATCTGCTGAAGTAAATCTTGATATCATTCCAAGGAGTGTACTTTTACCAACACCTGCTCCTGCAAATATTCCTATTCTCTGTCCTTTTCCTATTGTAAGGAGTGCATTAATACTCCTTATTCCAACATCAAGAGGCTCTGTTATTCTGTCCCTTAGAAGGGGATTTATAACGTCATTTTTCAGGTAGTAGGACTGGGTATACTCTATTTTTTCTTTGTTTAGTGGGTTTCCAAATGGGTCTATAACAGTTCCAAGGAGTTCTTCACTTACTCCTATACTTACTGGTTCCTGTCTTGCTTCAACCCAACTACCAACAGAAACCCCCACTGTATCATCAAAAGCCATAAGGAGTGTTTTACCATCTTTGAAACCTACTACCTCTGCTTCTAAACCGTTTTCAAGAAAACAGGAATCCCCTATAGAAACTTTTGGCAAGACAGCCTCTATAACAGGCCCTATAACACTTGTAACTTTTCCCTTTATCCTATACCTTGGAATGTTTTTTAATCTCTCTTTTAATTTCATCTTTAAGTATTTTTATTTTCTCCTTAAAGTTTGTTTCAAGCTGAATGTTATCAAACTCAACAATAAAATTTCCTTCAGGGATATTTTCATCTATTTCTAAGGAAATTCCTTCAACTTCCAAATCTTTTAGCATTTCTTCCATTGATGCAGGTATAACAATCTTTACTGTTGATGAGTTTTTTAACTGGTTTACTATTTTTCTTATCTCCTTTGATATAAACTCAAGGTTATCAGGTTTTATATACATATAGTAAAGTATTTCTTCTAACGCAGAAAGTATAAGCTCATCTATGTAGTTTACCCTTTTTTCATACTCTTCTTTTATCTGGATTAATAGATTTTCTATTTTTTTATTAACCTTGCTGAACTCTTCTAACAGTCTGTTTCTTTCTTCTTCAACAGCTTTTTTTATTTCACTTTCTAAGAGACCCTCAAACTCCTGCTTTTTTTCCTCAATTCCTTTTTTGTAGCCTTCTTCAAATGCTTTTTTTACTTCTTTTTCAATCTCCTCTTTATACTGTTTTTTTATCTTTTCTATTTCCTGTCTGTAAAATTCTTCTACCTCTTCAAGGGAAGGCTTCACTTCTTCCTGTTTTTTTCCCTCTGTTATTTCTCCTTTTTCTTTCTTTAAAAAGCTAAAGTCATTAATGTCCAGAGAAGGCATTATTTTTCCTCTTTAAGCCATTTGCTTAGTAGCTTAGCTATAAGCTCTGGGCTCTCTTCAGAAACTTCAAGGATTTTCTTGTAAACTGGCTCCCTTTCTATCCTGTATTCTTCTATCTCTTTTTCATGCATAGAATAAAGTCCTGCTACAGCTTCAGGGGATGCACCAGGTACAGCTCCAATATGCTCTGCCTCTTCCTCTTTTTTCTTTTTCTTGAGAAGGAATAAAACAGCTCCCAGTAAAACCAGTATGAGAAAAATTATTCCTCCGATTAAAATGTAGTTTGTCTTAGCTCTTTCTCTGTAAGGATACAAGCCTTCTGCTGCAGCTTTGGAAAATGGAACACTTACAACAGTTATTTTATCTCCTCTTTTTGGATTATATCCTACAACGCTTTCAACTAAGGCTTTGT
>CAZOTZ010000044.1:4867-14240 GCA_964582875.1 uncultured Aquificales bacterium
ATTTTATCTCCTCTTTTTGGATTATATCCTACAACGCTTTCAACTAAGGCTTTGTATTTTTCTATTTCTTCTTTTGAGAGGGGAACAAACTTCTTGATTATTTTTCCATCTTTTGTTTTTTCTTCCACATATTTCCCATCTAAAAGAACTCCAACAGAAACCCTTTTTATCTGGAAGATTGGTTTTTCTGTGTCAACAAGGGTTTTTGTTACATCGTAATTTTTAGTGATATCTTTTTTGTTTCTCTGGGTTCTCTCTGATGTCTGTGTTCCCTGTATAACAGGAGGTACATTTGTTGCTGTCCCCGGTGCCCCTGATTGTGGAGTTTTTACCCCCTGTTCACTTTCCTGAATTTTTCTTTCACTTACAACAGCTGTTCTATCAGGGTCATAAATCTCTTCTTTCTGTCTGAACTTTCCTATTTCTATGTCTACAGAAGCTTTGACTGCTACTTTATCTGGTCCTAAGGCTTTTGAAAGGATTGAGTATACATTTTTCTCTATCTGTCTCTCAAGTTTTTTCTTTACTTCTATACTTTTAGCAGAAAGTTCTTTTTCTTTTTCTTCTATAAGGTCAGATAACACTCTTCCTTTGTTATCAACTACAGTCACATTTTCAGGTTTTAGCCTTGGTACTGCATGGGAAACAAGGAATATTATAGCTTTTACCTGCTCAGGTGTAAGGTCTCTACCTGGCCATAGCTTAACAACTACAGAAGCTTTAGGCTCATCAGTTTCCCTTACAAATATACTTTCTTTAGGAAGTGCTATGTTTACCCTGGCATCTTGAATAGCATCTATATCTCTTATTGTTCTTGCAAGCTCCCCTTCTAATGCCCTGAGATAGTTAATATTTTCCTGAAACTGGGTTATCCCCATTTTAGGTTCTTCAAAAATCTCAAAACCAACTGTTTTACTTGAAGGCAGTCCTTTTGCTGCAAGCTTTAGACGGATTTCATAAACTTTATCTTTTGGGACAAGGATTATACTTCCGTTCCCTTCTACTTTATAAGGTATTTTTTCTTCCTGAAGAACTGTTAGAATACTTCCTGCATCATCTGGGTTTAGATGGGTGTATAAAACAGCATAGTCTTCTTTAGTTATCTCTTTAACGGCAATAAATCCAAGTAAAGAAACAAGTAAAAGCCCTGATATAAAAAGAACTATATTTTTAGGTGTTATTAGCTCTTTTAATTTTTCTGGTAGTTTACTTTTTATATCTTCTATATTCAATAATTCACTCTCCCTTCAAACTAAACTTGCATTCTCATTATTTCCTGATAAGATTCAAGGGCTTTGTTCCTTATTTCTGTTATTAATCTTAAAGATATATCAGATTTTGAAATCTGGTATAGAAGTTCTTGAATGTTATCAACTTCTCCTTTAGCTATTTTTTCTTCTGCTTTTTTGGCAGCTAAAAGGTCATTGTTAACGTCTTTAATAAAATCTGTGAGAATATCTCCAAAAGATGTTTCTTTTTTCCTTTCTATCTGCTGGCTTATTAAGTTTTCCATATTATCAACTCTGTTTATTTTCATTTTCCACTCTCCCTTTATTAAGCTTTAAGTAAATCTATTGTTTTTATTAACATATCTTTATGGGTATTAAAAGCTGTAAGGTTTGCTTCGTAGCTTCTTATTGCTGACATCATATCAACCATCTCTTTTACAGGGTCAACGTTTGGATAGTAAACATAACCGTTTTCATCAGCCTCTGGATTATCAGGTTCATATTTTGCCCTGAACGGGGAAGTATCCTGTATGATTTTTTTTACTTTTACTTTGTATACAGGAGTTTCACCTGCTTTGTCAAGAACTGTTTCAAATACAGGAACTTTTCTTCTGTAAGGTTTTCCATCTCCTGCATCTGTTGAGTTAACGTTAGCAAGATTACTTGAAGCTATATCTATTCTTACCCTTTGGGCCTGCATTCCTGTTATGGAAACCTCAAGTCCTTTAAATATCATATCTATCCCCTTATCTGTTATTATTATTTCCTTTTCGTTAATAATAGGTTTAAAATTAAGTATACCAAAAGTGAAGAAATAGGGAATGATTAGATGGCTTCTGGGATATTCGCTGTGCTTGATGATATAGCTTACCTGATGGATGACATTGCAACTTCTACAAAGATGGCGGCAAAAAAGACTTCAGCTGTACTTGGTGATGACCTTGCTGTAAGTGCTGAGAAAACTACAGGTTATTCAGCAGACAGGGAACTTCCTGTTATATGGGCTATTATAAAAGGTTCATTTGTAAACAAACTTATAATACTACCTGTAATTTTTGCTTTTAATTATTTTGCTCCTTTTTTAATAAAGCTTGCTCTTCTTATTGGAGGTCTGTATCTCGCTTATGAGGGAACTGAGAAAATTATTGATTATTTCTTTCATAAAGAAGAGATAAAAAAAGAGAAACCTCTAACAGAAGAAGAAAAAATAAAATCTGCTATTGCCACTGATTTTATACTTTCCCTTGAGATAGTTATAATTGCCCTTTCTACAGTTATAAATGAACCTTTTTTTGTACAGGTCATTTCTGTAAGTGTGGTTTCTTTCCTTGCGACTATTGGGGTTTACGGTCTTGTTGCTCTTATAGTTAGAATGGACGATATAGGTCTTTCCTTAATGGATACTGGAAATCCTGTGTTAAGGAAGATTGGTTATTTCCTTGTTATAGCTTTGCCTAAGGTGATAAAGGTTCTATCTGTTGTTGGAACAGTAGCTATGCTTACTGTAGCTGGAGGTATTTATATACATAACATTGAGGTTATACATCACTATTTAAATCTTCCTTTTGGGTTAGGGGAAATCATTGTAGGTTTTATATTAGGTACTGTGGTTTTCTCTGTAAAATCTATCTTTAAGAAAGCTGTCTCTTATTTTAGTCAATAAAGCTCCCCTTTCCATAAAAGACCTAACCTAAAAACAATCTCTTTTTCTGGGAAGATTTTTTTTACAGCTTTCAGGTAGTACTCTTTTTGTTTTTCATAGGCTTTTAGTATTTTTTTCTTTTCCTCTTCTGTTGTGTATCTGTTTGTTTTGTAATCCATAACAACTATCTGGTTGTCTTTTTTGTAAATCACGTCAATTCTTCCTTCTATGTATCTACCATCTTCATAAAGTGTAAAGGGCAGCTCTCTAAACAGTATTTCAGCTTTTTTCAGCTCTTTGTGTAAAGGGGAGTTTTCAAAGGTTTTAAATATACTTATTACGTTTTTTTCTACAGGTTCTATCAGATTTTCAGGAATGGTTTTTTTCTCTTTTTCTAAAACCTTTAATACTTTATCTATAGAGAAGTCTTTAAAATCTAACTGTTCAAGTATACTGTGTACAACAATTCCTGTATAAAGGGAAAGGTTTTCTTCTTTTTTCTCAGAAAAATTCAGATTTTTTTCTTCTTCTTTGTGTTTTTCTTCAAGTAGTTTTGAAACAGAAACAAAACGTTTTTCATTTATTGCTTTTTTGTATAAGTCTTCTCTTGTTTTTTCTTCTTCTTCTAACTGTCTGAATATTTTTTCTATATCTATATACTCTTCTTTTTTGGTCTCTAATGGCTTTATGTCCAACTGTTTTATATCTTCCTGCTCTATCTGGATAAGGTTTTCATTTAATATTTTTCTGTATGAGTTCTCTTTAGCTTTTCCCCCTGATATAAAAATCAGCTTTTCTCTGGCTCTTGTGATAGCAACATAAAACAGTCTTTCATTCTCATTTTTTATATCCTGTTTCAGATTTTCTCTTTCTTCATGTATCTGTTTACTGACTGCTTTATCTATGTTTAAAAGGGGTTTCCCATCTTTTATATGGACATTGTTTAGTTTTATCCTATCTGGTTCCTTTGATATAAGAGGTATTATAACTACAGGGCTTTCAAGACCTTTTGATTTGTGCATAGTTAAAAGTAATACTGCGTTTTCATCTTCATACAGGTTTTCTTCTGGTTCAAAAGATGTTTCTGTATAAAGAATAAAATCCCTTAAAGAAAGCCCTTCAATGGTTCTTTTCTTTGCCAGTGTTTTTAGTTTGTTCAGGTTTTTTATCTTCCTTTTACCTTCAGGGAGTAAAGAAACAGTTTCTAAAAGGTCTGTTTCTTTATACAGAATATCCAATATTTCTTCTACTGTTAAAGAGTACTTCTTCTGTATCAACTTTTTTATTGTGGTTATATTCTTTCCCTGAAAACTGTCTAAAGAAAATCTGCCTTTGTTTCTGTAAAGCTCTAAGTCCGGTATAAAGAATAGTGGAGATTTTAAAACTTTTAGTAGTGTTATCTGCCTTTCTGGATTTTCAATAAGCCTTAAGATATCTATGACTGTTTTTACTTCCTGCTGTTCAAAAAGATTAGTATCAGATGTTGCTACTACAGGAATGTTGTATTTTGTGAGGATGTTTTTAAAAAAATGTATATCTTTGTTCCTTCTAAATAAAATCATTATGTCTTTTAGCTGATGTCCTTCTTCTATAAGTTTCTTCACTAAATAAACTGTGTATAAAGCTTCGGCTTCTTTTGTATCCTCTGATTTTAGCTCAACAAGCTTAACGTAGCCTTTTTCTTCAGGGTTATAATGCTTTAAAGGGGTTTTGTACTTTTTGTCTATATGGGATAAAAACTGTTCTCCTGACAGAAGACTGTTGTAGAACTCTATCAATGTTTTTGTGCTTCTGTAGTTTTTTTCTAAAACTACATCTTCAAAGTTGTTTTTCTCTAAAAACTGATAGTAAAGGTCTAAGTTTGCATCTCTCCATGTGTATATACACTGCTTTGGGTCTCCAAAAACGTACATATTGTTATCTGATATTGCTTCTAATATTTTATTCTGGATTATATCTGTATCCTGAAACTCATCTACAAATATATATTTGAAATTTTTTCTTATTTGACTTCTTATGTCTTCCTTTTCAACAAGCTTAACTGTTTTCTCTAAAATATCATTAAAGTCTATTACTTTTTCTTTCCTTTTCTCTTCCTCTAAAAAACTAAGAAAGTCAAAAAATCTGGTCAGTATAAGATTTGCATTGTAGTCAAGGGCTTCAACTTTCAGATTAACAGATGTTTCGTATATCTGTCTATCAAGCTCTTTAAAATCTTCATCTTCTATAACTTTTTTCAGGTAGTTTTCAAAAAAATCTTTTTCTTCTTCTGACAGTTTTCTGCTTCTTTTAAAAAGGAAAAGTGGTTTTCTATCGTCAGTTTTAAGGTCTGTAAACCTGTTTTCTTTTAGATAGGTTCTTATATCAAATGGGGAAACCCTGAAAAACTTTTCTACCTGTTCTTTATCAAAAAGAAACGGGTATTCTTCAAAAAGTGTATCTAAAAGGTTGTTTAACTCTTTTCTTAGTGCTTCTACTTTTTCTTTTTGTTTCTGTAAGTCTATCTCAGGTTTCACAAGTTTTAGTCTGTTTTCGTACAGTTTAAAGAATGTGTTTTTTACCTTTTGGTGTTTACTCCCAAAAATCTGGATTATCTCAATCCACTGGCTTTTGTTTTCTTCAAAATCTTTTTCTATCCACTTTTCAAACGATGAGGAGAGAAAGTTTTCAAGGCTACTGGCAATTACAGAGAAGGAGTTGTCTATATTTGATACGTGGGGATACTTCCTTAAAAGTCTTAGAAAAACGCTGTGGAATGTTCCAATATAACCACTGTCTATAAAAATAAGTTCCCTGTGGAGTTTTCTTTTTTCTTCTGTTTTAAGTTCTGGGTTTTTTATATTTTCTTTTATCCTTTCAGAGATTTTCTCCTTTAGTTCTACAGCTGTTTTTTCTGAAAATGTCAGGATTAACATCTGCTTTAAGGATACATCTTCATTAAGTATTTTTTTCAACACTTCAGACACAAGACTGTAAGTTTTTCCTGTTCCTGCAGATGCTATGTAGTTTACGTTAGGCATGTTAAACCTCTTCTGTTTCTAAACTGTCTTTCACACAAAAATCATTAAACTGGCAAAAATCGCATAAATCACTTTTTTCTGGATAGAAAAAACCGTTCTTCAGTTTTTTTAAAAGGCTTTCTATATGTGTTTCAAGGAGTTTTAGTTTTTGATTGTTGTCTATGGTGTAGATAAACTTTCTGTTTTTGTCATTGACAGCAAAAATTCCTATTTCCTTTACTTTTCTGTTTTCTTTTTCAAGGAACCTTTTGTAAATCAAAAGCTGGATGTACCTGCTTTTGACTTCTTCTTCAATATTATCAACAGTTTTTTCTCCTGTTTTATAGTCGTAAACATAGTGGTTGTCACTGGTATCAACATCAACCCTATCTATTCTTCCTATAAAATGCTCATCTTTAAATTCTTTTTCAAGCAGGTCTTTTGCTACTTTTAGCTGTTTTTTACTTAATCTCTCTGCGTCCATTCTTATAAACTCTTCAACCCTTTCTAAAAGTGTTCTGGATTTTTGTAATTCAAATGGTCTGTAAGACGGTAAAACAAACTCTAATAATCTTTCTATCTCTTCTGTGTACTGTTTTTTTAGTTTCTCTATTCTCTCTTCTAAATTTTCACAGTCATTTTTATAAAAATCTTCAAGTAATCTGTGGAGTAAAATTCCTTTTTCCAAAGGTGAAATTGCTGTTCTATCTGGTTCTTCTAATTCCTGAATACCTATTATTTTTTCTAAGAAAAACCTGTAAGGACACTGGGCATAGATTGAAAAATCTGTAGGTGAAACAGGAAATATACCGCCAATATTGAAGATAAAATCTTCTAAATGTGGATTTTCTACCTTTTTGAACTTTTCGTATTTATCTTTAAGATTGGCGTCAAAATCCTTTAAAAGGTGTGCATTTTCTACATAAAAATCTTTAAGGGTAAGCTGTTTTTCTACTTTAAAAATTTCCTCTTCTATAGGTAGTACCCTTTTTATCTCTTCTATAAGGAAAGAGGGGGCTTTCTGTCCTGAAGTTATACTTCTTGTTATGTACGAAAGGTGTATTTCTTTGTTTTTATCAAGGAGATTACAGAAGTTAAGTATCTGTTGCAGTAAAAGGTGATAAGGATAGTTAACGTTGTTGAGTTCTAAAGATGTAGCAAGAATTTCATCTTTGATTGTTGATGGAAAATCTCCAGAGTTAAGGTTAAGAAAAAAAAGGTACTTGAAGTTGTTCCCTTCTGCTGAAATAGGTGTAAGAACAGAAACTGTATTAGCTTTTATTTTGTTTTCTTTATTTTCCTGTAAAAAGAAAGTTTTTATGATAGAAGCAAATTCTGTGTACTCTATTTTTTCAAAAAGTCTTTTGTAAAGGGTTGTATCTTTTAGGGTATCAAACAGATTTGATAAAAAGTTTTTTGCTTTTTCATTTTTTATAAAAGTGTTGTTTATATATTCAAAATATGAGATAAACTCGTCTAAACTGCTTTTATCTGGGACAGAGTTAAGAATAGACAGGAACTCTTTAAACTCTTTAAAAGAATTTTCTTTAAAAAAGTACTTTTCCCAGTCTTCAAATCCTTCTAAAAATGGGGAATAAAGAATTTCTTCTTCTATTTTCTGAATATCAGGAAAAGAAAAAAGCTCATCTGATAAGATATTAAGGATAGCTTCTTTTGTAAAGTTTTTTTCTTTTATCTCAAATATACCAAAAAGCTTTCTGAAAACAGGCTCATCTATATATCTGTTTTCTTCTACAACGTAATAGGGGATTTTGTACTTCTGGAAAATCTCTTTTATGAACGGTAGATATCTGTTTATCTGTGGTACTACTACACCTATATGGAAAAACTCACTTTTCTCTTTTACTAAATTTAGTATTTTTTGGGATACGTATTCTAACTCTTCATACTCTGTGGATGCTTTTATCAGCTTTATCTTATGATTTTTTATTACAGGAATATTGTACTCAAACCTGTATATGTAATCTGCTGTCTGTACATTTCCATCAGATGTTTGTTCTTCAGTGGATTTCCCTGTTAATCCTTCAAAAAAATCTATTACTTCTTTGAAGTGGGGGTAGTTCTGATAATATCCAGTTTCCTTTCTAACAGGTAAAAAAACGTATATTTCTTTTGAGAGGTTTTTTAATCTTTTGAAAAGTTTTTGATGGAGAGAAGGAACAGACTTAATCCCAAATATAAAAATGTAATCTGTTGAGAAATCTGTTTCCTTTTCAGTAGCTAATCTATGAACATCTTCTCTATCGTAATATAGCTCTTTTTTAAAATCTTCATAAAGGTTGATTATATCTTTTACAAAATCTGATTTCAGGTTGTTTACAGGTATTTCGTACTCTTTTATCTGTTGCAGAAGAAGGTTAAACTCCTCTGGAAGTCCATCAAGTTGAAGACCTTTTTCATAGAGGAACTTTTTTAGTATAAGTTCTTTATCAAAATCCTGAAGAGGTTCTATTTTTGTTAATCTTTTTGATATGTCAATAAGGGTAAAAAACTCTGCATTTACAACAATTCCAAGCTCTTTAACAAGGTACTCTTTCAGGTATGTTTTCATCTGGTTTGTGTGTACAATGAATGAAAGCTTTTTTCCCTTCTCTATTTTTTCAAGATGTTCCTTTAGTTTTTCCTTTAGATAAGAATAACTCCCACAGTAAAGCATTTTATTTCTCTTCTATTTCTGGTTCTAACTGCTTTATCATATCAAAATCTGGAAAGGGATATGTGTTGAAGAGGAGATGGGAGTTTATATAAGAAAAAAGCATTGCTGTAGCTTTTACATCCTCTGCACAGTATTTTGCTATTTTTAACAGTTCCCCATCGTTATAATAATCCTCTACACTTTCTCCTTTTCCTTCTTGCTTTACAGGAATACTGCAAAGATAACACAGGTTTTTTAATGATATTTTTCTTCCAAATATGTCTACAGGTATATCTATGTGAAATAGTGTATATCTGTTTGTGTATCTTGGATATCCATCTTCCCATCTGTTAAATTTGTCTAAGAATATGCTTATAAACTTTTTTATCAGCTGATTTTCTTCAAAAGCTGAAACGTATTTAAGGGTTCTTGCTTTTATTACCGGTATGTCAAAATCTTTCCCATTTACAGTTATCAAAACTGGAAATATGGATATAGACCTTTTTCTGTTTTCTGTCTTAAAGGAGTGGGCTTCGCTGAACTTTTTCCAGAATGTCTGGAGTAAGATTTGCTCATTTTCAGAAACTATAGACCTGAATTCTTTTACTTCACTGTTTTTTATAATCATATAGCTTATGGAGACTACTTTATGAAACGGAATAGATAGAAATTCTCCGTTCTGGTCTCTTTCTACCTCTTTTTCATCTGCAATAGTGTTAAACATATGGTTGTCTTTGACAGTTTCTATATCAAATACAAAAAAATTCTTAAAATCCCTGGCAAATTCTTTTCTTGCCTCCTGGATTTCCTCCCAACTCCACAGACTCAAAACACCATCTCCTATTTA
>CAZOTZ010000045.1:0-13725 GCA_964582875.1 uncultured Aquificales bacterium
CCTCCTGTTTTCTCTTATCTAATTTATAAATTTATAACTGATGAATACAGAAAGTAGTCTTGACATAAGAGAGAAGACTACTTAGATTTTGAAGAAGCTTTACTTTTCTCCCCAGTGGTTTACTTTTTCTATTTCAAATTCAACAGGGACATTTTTTAAAAGTATTTCTCCTGCTTTTTTCATACTTTTTGAGAGTACTTCCTTTACTTTCTCTGATATATCTTCTTTGCATTCTACAACGATTTCATCATGAACAAGATTTACTATATAAGCATCTATTCCTCTGGTAGCCTTTCCGAAAAGAACCACAGCCATTTTCAAAATATCACTACCTGTTCCCTGAATAGGATAATTAACTGCATCTGTAAACCTGCTTACTACCATTCTTCTACCAAGTAAAGAATAAACAACAATTTGCCTTTTTTCCTCAAGCTTTCTTTTTACTTCTTCATGCCATTTTTTAAAGCCAGAATAAACATCAAAAAATTTCGCATGAAACTTTTGGGCATCAGAAAGAGAAATATCTATGCCGTAATTGTTTTTTGCGTACTGCATTAAAGAACGTGGAGAAATTCCGTATATAAGACCAAAGTTTATAGCTTTTGCCATCTGCCTTTCTTCTTTTGTTATCTCATCGTAATTCTTACCAAGTATCAAAGAAGCTGTAAATCTGTGAAGGTCTTTCCCTTCTTTAAAAGCTTTAATCATAGTTTCTTCATTTACATACTCTGCAGCAATTCTTAGCTCTATCTGTGAGTAATCTGCAACAATCATACTTTTTCCTTCAGGAGGTTTAAACAAAAATCTCAGTTCCCTTGGTATGTTCTGGAGATTTGGTTTAAAGGAAGACATTCTACCTGTTGGAGCTCCTATCTGTTTAAACTCTCCGTAAATCCTCCCATTTTTTGTATGTTCTTTTAACTCCTTTAGCTTATCAATAAGTTTTTTTTCACTTCTTATATGTAGAAGTTTCTTAACTTCCTCTTTATCTGCATACTGCCTTAATGCACTGTCCTGGGAAGAAAGGGAACCTTTTTGGGTTTTAGGGAGTTTTAAACCAAGTTTTACAGTAAGCCAGTGGGTAACTTTCTGGGGGGAAAACGGGTCTACTCCGTATCTTCTCACAAAATCTATGTATTCCCTTTGATAAGAAGAGCTTTTTTCTTTGTAAAGCTTTTTTAATGTTTCTTCGTCAACAGGCATTCCTACAATCTCCATTAAAGCAAGGAAAGGAACAAATGCCATTTCAACAGCAGCAACTCCATTGTCTATACCGAATATTTTCTTGAGTTCTCCTGTTGATTTATGCGGAGTCTCAATCTGATTTAATTTATCCCTCAGTATAGGGAATATCTCCCTTAATGCCTGTATATCTTTAGCTGCATACTCAATCTGTTCCTCTGTTAATTTTTCCAATCCCCACTGGGACTTTTGTTGGGTTTTATCAAGATGGTTATCTGTAAATCTAAAGGAAACAGCCGAAAGGGAA
Source organism: uncultured Aquificales bacterium (assembly GCA_964582875.1). GTDB lineage: Bacteria > Aquificota > Aquificia > Aquificales > Hydrogenothermaceae > JAADDV01. The sequence goes on from CAZOTZ010000045.1 coordinate 1,490, forward strand.
TGTCCTTTCTGTGGGTCTTCAGATATTAGCTGGGAAGCTATCATAGTGTCAAAAACTTTTTCTGGAAATATCCCAAAGTTTGTCTTTAAAAACTTTATATCAAATTTAAGGTTATGTCCCACTATTCCCTTACTTTCCAATAAAGGTTTTAAATGTTGTGCAAATTCTGGGATACTGAACATATCGTATAAGAAAATCTGTTCTTCATTCCCTATCTGAATAAGCCTTACTTTGTCATTAAAAAAATCAATATTATTAAAATCTTTAACCGCTACTTCAGTATCAAGATAGACGTACTTATCTAACTCAAAAAATGTGAGACTTTCTACAGCTTCCTGTAAGTCTTTTATGTAGGTGTAGTGCATCTTTCCTACCTTTTTTCTATAGAATATCACCAAACTACAGAAAGGCAAGTTTGCACATAAAAAATGCACCTTAGAAAGCCTGTATATACATAAGTAATTGATAATTATAAACATTTCTTTGGCACATATCTTGTTTGTAATAATAAAAAAATTTTTTCTGGGGAAGTCATGGAAAAGTTAATAAAAGTTTCACAGGAAAGGAACAAAAGACTTAATAAAATAGAAAAACTTAAACAGGAACATACACCACAGGAAGCATGGGAAAAACTTGAGTACTATGCAAAAAATGGTTTTTCTTCTATTCCTGAACATGACCTTTCTTTCTTCTTTAAATGTTTTGGCATATTTTACAGACCGGCTACACCAGAAAGATTTATGATGCGGGTTAGAATTCCTGGGGGAAAACTAACGACCCAGCAAGCTTTAAGAATTGGAGAAATTGCACAAAAATACGGCAATGATTACATAGATTTAACAACAAGAATGCAGGTTGAACTCAGATACCTGAGAATAGAAGATATACCAGATGTTATAAAAGGACTTGAAGAGGTAGGAATAACAAGTTTCCAGACAGGCGTAGACAATTTTAGAAACATCCTTCAAGACCCCCTTGATGGGCTTGCATTTGATAATGTTATAGAAACGTGGGATACCCTCCTTAAAATCCAGTCAATCTTTTTAAAAAAAGAAGAATGGATATGTAAGCTTCCAAGGAAGTTTAACATAGCAATTTCTGGCTCTTATTCAAACAGATGTAATGTTTACGGACATGATGCCTGTTTTGTTCTTGCTGAAAAAGACGGTGAGTTTGGTTTTAATGTTTATTTAGGTGGAAAGGTAGGTTTTACAGCAGATTATGCTGATGTATTCTTAAAAGAAGAAGAAGTTCCTGTATTCTTTGAAGCACTTGCCAGAGTTTTTAGAGATTACGGTTTCAGAGACAGTAGAAATAAAAACAGACTGAGATATTTAATTGATGCTGTAGGAATGGAAGAGTTAATAAAAGCAGTAGAAAAAACAGCCGGGAGGGCCTTTGAGACCGGTGGAAACACACTAACACAAATGGAGGGAGGGGAGAAAACAAAAGTTCAGCTTAAAGATGGAACATTTGCTATTCATGTTGTAGTTCCATCAGGTATATTTAGTGGTACAGACATGATAAAAGCAGGGGAGCTTGCCCAGAAGTTCGGAAATGGAGAACTAAGACTTACAGTTGAACAAAATATGTATATAGTAGGTGTTCCCCAGGAAAAAATAGATGAGCTTTTATCACAGGAGTTCTTTAAAAAATACAAAAATAACCACTCTGTATTCTTCAATGACCTTATAGCATGTGCTGGAACAGAACACTGCCCCTTTGGTGTTATACCTAACAAACCAGATGCTATAGAAGTAGCTGGATATCTTACAGAAAAGTACAAAATAGAAGATGGAAAAGTAAGAATGTACTGGTCTGCATGTCAAAAAGGGTGTGGTATTCACGGTTTAGGTGATATAGGGTTTGTTGGGGTAAAGTTTAAAAAAGATGGAGAAACAAAGCTTGGGGTTGATATGTACTACGGAGGAACAATAACAGGGGAAAGTGAAGAAGGAAAGCTCCTTATAAAGAGTATTCCCCTTGAAGAAGCAAAGTTTTACGCAGAAGAGTTAATTATTGAATATATGAACCTAAAAAAACCAAAAGAGAGCTTTGAAAATTTCTACAAAAGGGTTTTAAGAAAGGTATCTAAAGAAGCTATAAAGTTTCTTGTGTGGTTTAACAACCTTATAAAAAACAGATATCCATCTCTTAGACTCAGTTTAAATGAACATGTTCTTAATAACCATTTTGAAGAGGAAGAGATTTTTGCATTTGGGTACCAGCTTTACAGAAAAGCTACCGGAAAAAGTCCTTATTCAAAACCAAACATATTAGAGATATATGACGAACCTGAGCCAGAAAAACCAAGTAAGATAAATAAAGAGTTTCCAGAAGAACTTGATAGTATTGTAATGAAAATGATTTCCAAAAAACCAGAAAAAAGGTACAAAGTTTTTACAGAAATAGAAGAAGATTTGAAAAAAGTTTTTAACGCTTAAATTTTCCCCTTTTTATTTTTTCTTTTGCTTTTATAAGTTTAGTTATAGTTTCGTTTGTCGGGACTTTTAGTCCCTTTTCCTTTGCAAGTCTAACTATAGCTCCGTTTAGAGCATCTATTTCTATTTTTTTCCCTGCTTTTATATCATGGTACATTGATGGGAAATGCTCTTTTGTAGGAGGTATAAGATTTTCATAAAAATGTTTTTTGTATTCCTGAGGATTTTCCCAGTTAAGCTGTATATTATGCTTTTCAGTAACGAGGAATATCTCATCAATAATACTGTCCATAACTTCTCTGGTTTCTTCAATAGACGCAAGGGTACCATAGCTACACTCAAGTAATGCTCCAAGGGGATTTAAAGCACAGTTGTAAAGAATTTTATCCCAGAGTGTTTTATACACATCAGGGTCGTAGGACGCAGGTATCCCAGAATGTTTTATAAGACACGCAACTTTTAATATTTTTTCTTCAGGTATTGTTTTAGATGGGTCTCCTATCCTAACATCATCTGCATTTACTGTTATTTCTACTTCACCAGGTTTTATAACCTTTGAACCAAATATAACCCGTGCAAGGAGAGTGTGTTCTTTACCAATAACAGAAGAAACTGTCTCATAGTTACCATAACCATTTTGGGCAACAACAACAAGTGTGTTTTCTCCAACAATGCTTTTTATCTGCTGTACTGCTTTTTCTGTATCGTAAGATTTAACTGTTAAAAATACAACATCAATATCATCTTTTATTTTTTCTACTGATGAATATATACCATCAAGTTTAGCTTCGTGGTTTCCCCATATACCTGAGACTTTTAAAGTTTTATTTTTTAGTAGAGGTTCATACTCTATCTTTGTTATCCCATAAACTGTGTGTCCACTTTCTTTTAAAAAAGTTGCAAATGCAGTTCCTAAAGCCCCAAGCCCAAAAACAACAATTTTCACTGTTGATACTTCTCCTGTATACGAAAAGATTTATAATATAGTTTAATCCAAAAGGAAAGGTTATACATGTTGTATAGAAGCTGGGCTGAAATTGACATAGAAAGATTAGAGGAAAATATAAAAAAGATATATACCTTTACAGGTAAATATATATTTGCTGTTGTAAAAGCAGACGCCTACGGACACGGGGCAGTTGAAATCAGTAAACATCTTGAAAACATACCTTTTGTAAAAAAGCTTTGTGTTGCTACCGCTGAAGAGGGAAAAGAGCTAAGGGAAGCTGGCATAGAAAAGGATATTCTTGTTTTAGGTGGTGTTTTAAAGGGGGAAGAAGAGGAGTTCAACATTTACAACCTACAGCCTGTAATATCTGACTTCAATCAGCTGGAGCTATCTAAAAATCTGAAAAAACCTGTACATATTAAGTTTGATACAGGTATGCATCGTTTAGGTTTCTATAAAAAGGATATATGTAAAATAGTTGAAATCATAAAGAAAAATAGTATAGATGTAGAAGGGATTATGTCCCACTTTCCCTCTGCAGACATTGATAAAGAACTGACAGAAAAACAGATATATGAGTTTTCCCAGATATCAAAAATATTGGAAAGCAAAGGAATATTACCTGTTTACAAACATATACAGAACAGTGCAGGTCTCGTTTATAAATGTGATTTTTGCAACGCTGTCAGAGTAGGACTTACCATATACGGAGAAAAGCCTGTTAAAAACTTTCCTGTTGATGTTAAAAACATAATGTCTGTTAAATCAAAACTGATAGCAGTAAAAAAACTCAGAAAGGGAGATAAGGTCTCTTACTGTGGGACTTTTGAAGCTGATAAAGATATGACTGTTGGTATTGTTGCATTTGGTTATGCAGATGGTCTTCCAAGAAATTTATCAAATAAAGGCTTTTTCATAATAAATGGTAAAAAAGCTCCTATTGTTGGAAACATTACAATGGATATGACAATTGTAGATTTAACAGGAATAGATGCTGAAATCGGGGATACTGTTTTGATTATTGGAAAGAATGGAGAAGAGATAAGCTTCTATGATGTTGCAGATTTATGTGAAACTATTCCATACGAGTTAATGTGTAGAATATCAAAAAGGGTAAAGAGAATAGTAAAAATACCTAAAGTCTTATGATAAAGATGTTGTATTTGTTGTCTGTTTCCACCTTTATCTTCATTTTGTAGTGGTCTGCAACCTCTTTAACAATAGACAGTCCAAGACCTGAACCTTCAGTTGTTCTTGATTTTTCTTCCCTGTAAAATCTGTCAAAGATTTTATTTATATTTTCTTTTTTTATTATCTTCCCTGTGTTTTTTATAACAACTGTTTTAGGTTTTATTATTATATGGATTTCTCCATTCTCGTAATTGTACTTTATAGCATTTTCTATAAGATTTGAAAACATCATTTCCATGTCCCTTTCAGAGGCTATTATTTCAGCTGTCCCCTGCTCTTTTAAAAGAACTTTTATCTTTTTTTCTGCAATACGGGGCATCATAAGGTTAAGCTGTTCTTTGATAATATCGTTAATTCTGATTTTTTTCTTCTCTTTTTCTCCTATCTGTGAAAAGAAAAGAAGGTCTGAAACAAGTTTCTTCATATACTCAACTGTTTTTTTTATGTTCTCTATGTTTTTTTCTATATTCTGGTAGTTTTTTTGTTCTATCAGGTAAAGGTTAGAAGACATAACTGTAAGCGGTGTCCTCAGGTCGTGGGAGACGTTTTGGGTAAATCTTTCCTGTTTATCAAAAATCTCTTTTATTGGATAGATAATATTTTTTGAAATAATAAACGCTATTGCAAGAATTATTACAGATATAGAAAAGGTAAGATAAAAAAGTATAAATTTAAGTTTTTCTATATGGTTAAGTGTATTCTCAAGGTTTTTTCCTGCGTATATATGGTATACCCCTGATTGTTTTTTAAATGATGTTCCGTATATAACGTCGTATCCAAATATTCTAAAACCGGAAAAGTGATAAGGGATTTTACACATTTTACCCCTATAAAAAACAACGTCAGCTTGAGGGTTAAATATACAAACGTAAGTATCATTGGGAATTCTCATATTTTTCACGATAGAAAAGTCTACTACAGGGTTTTCAACTTTTTTTGCAATCTCAAAAGTTATACTCTTAAGCTGGTCACTTATCTCAAGTATTATCTGCTTTTTATAAAAGTAATAAATAGACCCTGAAAAAGCAGAAAGTATAAGAGTTGATATGATAGAGATAAGCAGAGTTATTTTTAAACGGGCTTTTAAAAACTGGTCTATTTTCATTCTATTTTATAACCAACACCTGAAATATTCTGGATGATATCTTTGTTTTCAAGGATTTTTCTTAAAAGTTTTATGTTCGCCCTGACTGTTTCTTTTGTTGGATAGTCATTAATACTCCAGCATTTGTTCATAAGACTTTCATACGTAACAATCTTACCTCTATTCAATAGAAGCTGTTCAAGTATACAGAACAGTTTAGGAGTTATAACAAGTTTTTTTCCGTTCCTTGTTATTTCTCTTTTGGATAAATCTACTGTAATATCTCCGATTTTTATAATATCGCTTTTTTCACTTGATGCCCTTCTTATTAAAGCTCTCAATCTTGCAAGAAGTTCTTCAATTTCAAATGGTTTAACAAGGTAATCATCTGCTCCTATATCAAGTCCTTTTACCTTATCCTGAAGTGTATCTTTTGCAGTTAACATAAGAACAGGTGTTTTTATGCCTTTTTGTCTCATTATCTGGCAGACTTTATAACCATCTATTTTAGGAAGCATTATGTCCAGTATTACTGCGTCATACTCTGAGTATGTAAGAAAATCTAAAGCTTCTTCTCCGTCAAAGGCTGTTTCTACGTTATAACCATTAAGTTCAAGGATTTCTTTTAAGGTGCTGTTGAGTTCTTCATTGTCTTCAACAACAAGAATTTTCATACTACACCTTTAAACTGTTTTTTCTACGGTTAATAATTTATGCTTAAGATTGTGAATTAAAAGTGAATAATCACCAGTATTCCCTTACAGCAGTAACCGCCTTTTCTACTCTATTTTTCTTCCTTTTTACCTTTTCACTTTTTGGTATATAGTAGTTTGGACTTTTTGAAATATCTCCTTTATAGTAGTTTTTCAGTTTTCTTACATCTCCTTTGTAATAGTTTGGAGCTTTTGATAACTCTCCTTTATAGTAGTTTGGGATTTTGTTGTAATCAGGTTTAAAGTACCTTGGTCTTGTGGACTGGTAAAACTCGTATAAAAGAAAAGCAATAACCATAAAAGATGAGAAAAGGGTTAATCCTACTGCATAACTTTTTATTTTCTTTTTTATTTTTCTTTTCATGATTCACTCTCCCCTAAATCAAACACAATAATATGTATATTCAAATCTTATGCCAGTTTTAAATACTTTCCTTTTACATAATTTATAGCCTCTTCTTTATTTTTTATTTCTCCATCAAGGTACTTTTCAAAAACATCTTCCAGTATCTCTTTATACAGAGGAGAAGGTTTTAGCCCAAGTTCTTTCAAGTCTTTACCGGAAAGAAGAAGTTTTCTTTCTTCCTCTTTCTTTAAAATATGGACAATTCTTTCTGAAACTTCAACATCAAGATAACTTGCAAAAAAAACAAGAATATCTTTTTTTATATCTTTTATATTTTTATAAAACTGACTGTTTTTTTCAGGTATATGTTTAAAAATTGTCCTTTTTTTGAAAAACTCTTCAAAGAATTTTACAGAATGGTGGAAATGGTACTTTTGAAGGAAAAGATAAGAAACATCCATCGGAAGATGGTACATAAGGGCAAGCAAATAGTTAGATACTCTATCAACTTTTATCTGGAAGAACATTTCAAATGTTATAATCATATCCCTGAGTCTGTTTAAAACTTCTTCTCTTTTCTGGTTAAAAAAGTACTCAGGTATAAGCTGGTGAAGAACTCTGTATTTGTTCATCAGGTATATAATTTCAAGGGCTTTTTCCTCATTGAAACTGTAGGTAAACTCAAGGTTAACTCTCCCTGTTGGAGCAACTTTTAAAAGCTCTTCCTCAACAGCAAGCTTTAATAGTTTTTCTGTAGGTTTTCCAAGTCTAAAACCTAATCTTCCAGCAAACCTTAAAGCCCTGAGTATTCTTATTGGGTCTTCAACAAAGCTAAGCTGGTGTAGAATTCTTATAACTTTGTCTTTTATATCCCTAAGCCCATTGAAGTAATCTATTAAAACTCCAAAGTTTCCTTCAGTTATATCTATTGCAAGGGTGTTTATAGTAAAATCCCTTCTGTAAAGGTCTTCTTTTAGTGTTGCTTTTTCTACTTTTGGGTAAGCCCCTGGATACTCATATGTTTCTTTTCTTGCTGTTGCAAAATCTATCTTCAAATCGTTCTCTATAGTAAGCTGTGCAGTCATGAACTCTTCAAATGTATGAACTTTTAGTTTTTTTCTTTTTGCATACTCTTTTGCAAGTACAGGAGCATCTCCCTCAACAATAAGGTCAATATCAAGGTTTCTCTTACCAAGGATAATATCCCTTACAACACCACCAACTATATAAACATTAAAACCAAGCTCCTTAGCAAGTTTCCCTATTTCTATAAAGTGATTGACAATGTAATCTGGAAAAAAGTTTTTAAGCTTGTGGGAAAATCTTATGTATTTAGGTTTTATTCTTTCCCTTGATATAAAAACATCTTTTTCTGAATTAAAGGGCTGTCCATGTAAAACAAGAACTATCTGGTTTCTGGTTACCATTCCTGATACTTTCCCTTTTTCTACTACCGGGAAGATTTCCTGTGATGAAGTCAGTATGTACTGTTCTGCTTCACCTAAAGTTGTCTCTGGGGAAAATACATATATATCGTTAAGTAAAAAGTTTGATATCTCTGCTTCTTTTACACCGTGTCTTAAAGCATCTTTTATAACTTTTGTTAAAACTATTCCCTGAAATTTACCTTTTTTATCTACAACAAATAAAGCAGGCTTTTCTAAATATTCTTCTGGTATATCATTTATCTGGGTATCTTCAGGAAAGATAGAAACATTACTGTCCATAATATCCTTTACTTTTGCATCTTTATACAGGTTTGTAAGAATAAGACTTTCAAGTATACTTTTTACTTCCTGTGTTGAAAGCCCTTTTACAGTAGCACTTGCTGCAAATGGGTGTCCCCCACCTCCAAGGTTAAGGAGAATTTTTCCTACATTTATATCTTCTGTTTTTGAACGTCCAATAACTGTTATCTTTCCCCTTGTGTTAAGTATTACAAAGAAAGCATCTACATTTTCAAAAGCTTCAATCATACTTAAAACAGACGATAAATCAGGTATGTACTCAAGACAGTAAGCTGTTGATATTGCTACTTTTTTATTTTCTGTGAATATGTACTGTATGTTATCTGAAAGTTGTTCTAAAACTCTAAGCTGTTTATCAGAAATCCTTTTTTCTAAGATATCTCTAAGTGTGTTTAAATCTAAATTGTTTTCAAGTAAGAATGAAGCCATCTCCATATCAAAAGGTGTTGTCATCTTGTATGTAAAACTTCCTGTATCTTCGTATATCCCAAGGGCAAGAATAGTTGCGTCAGTTCCATCTATCTTTAGTCCTTTTTCTTTTATCTGATTGACTACTATACTTGTCGCAGCTCCTGTGTTTTTTAAGTGGTAAGAAAGGTTTACTTTTATACCATCTATAGTAAATCTGTCTTCAAGGGGTTCTACTATCTGGTGATGGTCAAAAACTTCTATAAAAACTTCATCTGAGAGAAATTTCTTTAGTTCTGATAAAGCTCTATTTATATTATGACTGTCAACTATGAATATTTTTTTAACATTTTTAAGGTTTTCTTTTTTTATTACTCTTTTTTTAAATTTTTCAGGGAATTTTTTTAGTGTTGCTATAGCTGTCTGGGAAAGGTTTTGGGGCAGAACTATTTTTGCTTCTGGATGAATGATTGTTATACCGTATGCAGAAGAAAGGGCATCTAAATCTCCTCCCTTTTCAATGAAAACCATTTGCAATTTTTACTCCTTTTGCATATAATATTATTCCTGTTGATGCCCAGGTGGCGGAATCGGCAGACGCGCTGTCTTGAGGGGACAGTGCCCTTAACGGGCGTGTGGGTTCGACTCCCACCCTGGGCACCATTTAAGAAAATCTTACTTCTCTTTTAACCATTGGTTTATCTTTTGTGTGTAGGTATTTAAAAGAGATTTTCCTTTTTCTTCATTTTCAGCCTGTATGTATAAATGGATAAAATCCTCATACTGGTCAGGTATCATAAGAACCCAGTTTTTAGTATCTTCAAATATTTTTACCCCATCTATAAATGAGGCTTCTTTATCCATAGCTTCTTCTGTGAATTTTCTCATCATTTTTCCTTTCATTGATGTTGGACACCCAATAACAACATGTTTGAAGAAGTAATCAGGTATCCAGTTTAAAACAGAGGATATGCTCTCACCGGTTTTACTTAACATTTCAAGGATTTTTACTGTTGTAAACATTGTATCAGGAGAAAATGATAAATCTGTAAAAACATAATTTCCCTGTATGTTTGCATAAAAGTAATAATCTTTTAAAAAGTTTGACTTGAGACTTGTGATTTTTCCCCTGTCAACTATAACATTTTCAAGTAGTTCATCTATAACATCTGGAGCTGAAACAGGTAAATAAACTTTTACCTGCTTATCTACTGTTCTATCTATAAGCAGTAAAATTGTAAGTAATGCTTTGTGGTTTGGTATAAGATTTCCTTTGTCTGAAATAATTTTCAGTTTTTGACCACTTGGGAAAAGTATAAAACCTGCATTCATTCCAAGGGTTTTAACAATCTTTTCAACGTTTTCAATAGCTGTTTTCTGGAGAACAGGAACAGTTGCAAGTTTCTTCTCATCAAAGTAAGCATTCAAGGTTATATTTTCTATTCCAAGTTCATTTAAAAGTTTTGGATATATGTTAGCAATTGCTCCATTTAAAACGTCAGCCACTATCTTGAATTTTGATGATTTTATTGTTGCTGTATCTATAAGGGATAAAAACTTTTTGTGATACTCTTCTTTTAAAAGAGGTTGCTCTTTTATCTCCCCTATTTCATTAAAATTAACTTTTCTGAACCTCTCCCTGAAAAATATCCTGTCAAGAGATTTTTCTGTATTCGTATCTATAGGTACACCGTCATTATCGTAAAATAAAATTTCTGTATATGTTGGGTTAGAAGGAGACTGTCTGAAGTGGATTCCTGCAACAGCCTCTGTGTTCAATACAAGATATCTCATAACAGGAAGAGACAGAAGTTTCATATCTACTACATTTACACCTGTTGATAGAAGCCCACCAAGAAAAGCTCTTTTTAGCATTCTGGATGCCCTGTGGTAATCCCTTGACATTAAAACAACACTTCCTTTTGGAATAATACTTCCAAATGTTTCTCCAAGTTTTGCAGCCATCTCACAGGAAAGTTCTATGTTTGTTCTACCTGAAACTTTTCCCCCTTCAAACACTGTTTTTTTCCACTTTTCTCCCCATATTAGATTTGAACTTACTATAGAACCTTCCTCTATGAACTTATCAGGCCATACGATAACGTCCTTTTCAAATACAACGTTATCCTCTATCTCTGTTTTTTCTGCAATAATAACACCTTTTTCAGCTTTTACATTTTCACCTATTTCTACGTCATTACATATAACAGCATTTTTAAAACTGCATTTTTCTCCTACCTTTACATTCCACCATAATACGCTATCCTCAAAAGAGGAAGCATCGTCTATTTCTGTTTTATCTCCTATCACAGTATTTTTTAGTTTTACATTCTTTCCAAAAGAAACGTTTTTTCCTAATACTACTGTCCCTTCTATATGAATATCGTCAGGGAGTTGTGTGTCTTCCTCTAAATAAACAGTACCATTTCCTTTCTGAACTTTTTCACCTGGAATGAATACCTTCACTTTTCCTTCAAAAATATCTTTATACACTTCCCTGTAGCTTTCTGGATTACCTACATCTCTCCAGTATCCTTTTGCTTTAAAACCATAAAGGGTTATTCCCTGTTTCATTAGAAGAGGGAATAAATCTTTGCTGAAATCAAAAGAAACATTCTCAGGAATGTATTTAAGTATTTCTGGTTCTATTATGTATATTCCTGTGTTTATTGTATCGCTAAAAACCTCTCCCCAACCGGGTTTTTCTAAAAATCTTAAAATTCTACCTTCTTTGTCTGTTATTACAACACCAAACTGTAGAGGGTCTTCTACTGATGTAAGTGTTATTGTTAGTTTTGAGCCTTTTACCTGGTGATACCCTATTATTTCTTTAAAATCAAAGTCTGTCACAAGGTCTCCACTTACTACCATAAATGTTTCATCAAGGTATTTTTCTGCTTTTTTTACAGCACCTGCTGTTCCATAATCATCATCAGGTTTCACATATGTGATATTTACTCCGAAATCAGAGCCGTCTTTAAAATAATCTGTTATCACTTCAGGTTTAAAGTAAAGGAGAACCACAATATCTGTAATACCTGCACTTTTAACCTTCTTTAAGATATGCTCCATCATTGGTCTGTTCATAATAGGAAGCATTGGTTTGGGTATGCTGTTAGTTAAAGGCTGTATTCTTGTTCCGAACCCTCCTGCCATAATGACTGCTTTCAAGATAAATCCTCCTTTTTTTTGCTCTTTCTGCTATAAATCTATTTATTCATTTTTCGGTGGTCAAACTGTCAGTTATTATTTTTAATGTTATATTAATAATGAATAATCGTTCATTTAAGGAGGAAAAAATGTGTAAAGATTGTGGGTGCTCAATCACAGACAATAATAACCACCATCATCACCAT
>CAZOTZ010000046.1:0-13199 GCA_964582875.1 uncultured Aquificales bacterium
TACAAAAGGAAGCTTTCTTCTTTAAAAAACCTTGTATAACTTTAAGAGATGAAACAGAATGGACAGAATTGATAGAAACGGGTGTAAACGTTTTAGTAGGTGCTGAAACCAAAAAAATTTTGAACACATATTCAAAATTTTTAAATTTCAAAATAGAAAAAATTAAAACAAATTTGTATGGTAAAGGAAATGCCAGTAAAAAAATTGTAGAAGAACTAATAAAAAGTTAAATTTTTACTAGAAAGCTCTTTTGTGGAATTTTCTTTTTGTTATATATCTGTATACAGTTTCAAAAACAAGAGAAAAAGCAAATACAAAAATTCCAACATAAAAGCTCTCTTTATTAGATTTCCACTGATACAGCATTAAAGTAAAAAATACTGTAAGTACAACGATAAAATTCAGAAGTATTAAAGCTTTATTCCCTCCTGCTTTATCTGATAACTTGAAGTGTGAGATTATAACAAATAGATATATAACCAGAAAAACAGTACTTATAAGGTTTGCAACAGAACCAAGGTTTAAAAAAAGGGCAAAAAGAAGACTCAGGATAGATGTTATGTAAAGCCCTTCTGGAGCCTTAAACCACACTTTCCTTTCAAAAATTTCAGGAAGTTCTCCTTCCTTTGCAAGGGCATAAGCGATATTGGCTCCTCCGTAAAGGGTTGCATTTATAGCTGAAGATGTTGAAAATAAAGCTCCTACAGCAACAAGGTAAAAGCCAGCATTACCTAAGAAAGGTTTAGCTGCCTCTGCAAGGGCATACTCTTTAGCTTCTATAAGACCTTCGTATCCAAGGTTTCCAACAGCAACAACAGCTACAGATATGTAAACAAAAGCAACTATTATTATACTTATGTATATAGCCTTTGGTACTGTTTTTTCTGGATTTTTTATATTTTCTGAAGCATTGGTAATAAGACCAAATCCCATATACGTTAAAAATAAAACAGTAGCAGCGTATATTGTGTTCTTAATACTGTGTATATCCAAAGCAGGCTTTATATACTCAAAATGAATACTCCATATACCAATTACAACAAAAGAAAGTAGGATAGAAACTTTTATAAGAACTATCCAGAACTCAGCTTTACCAACTGCTTTTGAACCGAAAAAGTTTAAGACTGTAAAGACAAAAATAACAGCTGTCTCAACAAAAGCTGAGTTTACAGAGTTTATAGGCAAATGTAGTGAAGCTAAAAAATATCCAGCAAAAGCCTTAAGGAAAAGGGATATAGAAACTACATAACTGAACCACATAAGAATTGCAAGGGAACCGGTTATAACGTTATCTCCTATACCTCTGATAATAAACTCTATAGGTCCTGCATTTGAAACAAATTTTGAACCAAGTTTAGCGTAAGAGTATGCCACAGATAAAGAGAGAAGAGCAGAGATAGCAAATGCAATCGGTAAATTCTGGTGGCAAATCTGGGCACCTACACCAAGGATTGAAAATATACCTGCCCCTATCATTGTTCCTACAGCTATAGATACCGCTTCCCAGAGTCCTATTTTCTTTTCCATCTTTTTATTCTCCTGTTAGTGTTTTGAAAGCTCTTTAAGTATTTTATGGGAAAGAATTATTGAAGCTGTTTTATCTAAATAATCATTAGAATTTCCACATTTTGGTGAGTATATACAGGAAGGACATCCAGATATACATGTACACTTTGATATTGTTTTATATGTACTTTCCATCATCTCTTTTAGTCTGTTAAAACCTACCTCAGAATAACCTACTCCACCTTCATACCCATCATAAATAAATACAGTAGGTTTTCCTGTTTCTGGGAAAAACGGTGTTGAAAGACCTCCAATATCCCATCTATCATTCATAGCGTACAATGGATATATACCAATAAGCCCATGCTCTACCCCGTGTAAAGCTCCTAAGAAGCTGTTCTTCCTTTCTTTTATTCTTTTTGTGTACTCTTTAAATTCATCTTTCTCTTTCTGATTAAACCTGTTTGTTAGAGTTTCTACAGCTTTAAGGGCAAATAAGAACTTATCTATATCAAATGTTCTTCTAAAAGAAAGCAAATTTTCAAAAACAAGAGTTTCATAAACAAAATCTCCTGTGTAAAGTCTTCCTTTTTTCTTTATAAACTCAAATAAGAGTCTTGCATTGTGTTTAACGTTTCTTTCTATTATCTCTTCTTCCCACTGATTAGGCATTGTCCACCAGAAAGCTACTGTCTCAAATTCCCTTGTTAAGAAATGTTCAGGTTGAAACATCTCATCTTTAAGTTTCTCGTCATACTCTATATCCCTCATGGAGTATCCTATAACTGTTGTTTTTACCTTAACTTTACCTTTAAAAATCTCTATATCCCCGATTTTTTTACTGTTATCAACATGTAAAATATCTATATAGGACTCCTTCAAAGGCTCTGTTATATAAGAAACGTTTGACCTGACAACATAGACAGTTTTTGTTTTGTCATCTATGCTTTCAACTATGTACTTTTCCCCATTGTGAAGATACACTGCTCCTGGATGAGCTTCGTATATAAGTATATCTTCTGATATATCACCTACTATTCTACCTGTTGTAATTTCTTCTATTTTGAAACTTTCTCCAGCAGACCGGATACTAAAAGGTTTTTGTTTAGAAGCATAAAGCTTGTTATTTAAAAATTTAAGTTTTTTTTCTTTGAAAAGTTCCCTTGCAACTTCCTTTTCTTCCTCTGTAAGCTCATCTATTCTTATAGGTAATTCACTTGCCATAACAGGAATATGTTTTTTCAGGATATACCTGTTAAGTGGGTTTATAATAGGTTCTTCCATCTGTCTGTTGAAAAGCTCTTCTGGATTTTTTACAAAATACTGGTCTAAGGCATTTCTTTTTGGGATAAGAATGTTATACGCTTTTTTGTCCCTTCTTCCTGCTCTCCCAAACCTTTGCCAAACCTGAGCAAGGGTTCCTGGATATCCTACAAGAACACAGCTTTCAAGGTCTCCTATATCAATTCCCATTTCTAATGCACTTGTTGATATTACTGAAAGGATATTCCTTGTTAAGAGTTTAAATTCTATCTCTCTTCTTTCCTCAGGAGTATACCCGGAGCGGTAGGGACTTACTTTATCTACAAGGTCTTCCCTACCTTTTTTTATAAGGATATCTTTTACCCTTAAAGCCAAAATCTCAGCTTCCTTTCTACTATCTACAAATACAATACTTGATATGTCCTCTATAACAGTATTTGCTATAAGCTCTGCAACTTCAGAAGACCTTAGACCTTTAAAAATCTGGACTTCTCTCTCTGGTAAAGGTGCTCCTGAGGTTGATATCTCAATAACTTCTTCACCTATTAGATTTGATGCAAAGCCTGAAGGGTTATGAATAGTAGCTGAGTTTGTTATAAAAACAGGCTTTTTTGATTTATAAAATGAAGAAATTCTTTTTAATCTTTTTATTATATTTGCAATATGGGAACCAAGGATACCTCTATAGGCGTGAATTTCATCAAGAACTACAAATTCCAGGTCTTCAAAAAAAGAACTCCACCCATAATGGTAAGGAAGAATTCCTGCATTAAGCATATCAGGAGTTGTTATTAAAAATGTTGGAGGGTTTTCCTTTATCTGTCTTCTTTTTTCTTTAGGAGTATCTCCATCATAAACCTCAACAGTTGCAGGTATACCTGTCTCTATTATAAGGTCTGATATCTTTCCATACTGGTCTCTTGCAAGGGCTTTTAAAGGAAAAACGACTATAGCTTTTGTGTAAGGGTTCTCAGCAAACCTTTCAAGAACAGAAAGAATATAAACAAAAGATTTACCTGAGGCTGTAGGAGTAGTTAAAACAATACTTTTCCCGTTTAAAACATTTTTTATTCCAGATACCTGGTGGGAGTAAAGTTTAATCCCTTTTCTTTTTAAAAAAGAAAAAATATTCCTGTTTTTAAATGGATACTCTCCAAACTCAGGTTCAACAGGAGGAAGTACTTTAGAGTAAGCAATTCTACTTCTGTAATATTTAAGAATTTCCATACAAACAATATATCACACAGAAATACCTTGTCTATAAGTTTGGTTTTTTGTATATATGTTAGTTATGGAAAGGCTGTACAGTATAAAAGTAAGGGCATCAAGAAAAGGAAAACACCTGTCAGGCTCAGAAAGAATAGTAAGAGAAAAGGAACTGGAAATAAAAGCTGAAGAGCTTTTCAAAAGGAGTTGTAAAAAGAACCCAGACTTTATAAGTGTAAAGATTGAGCCTATCCAAGAAAAGCCTTTAGTAGTAGAGAAAACAATCCCAATTATTGATTTCAAGTTTAAATCTGTAGAGGAAGCAAATAAAAAAGCTGTTGATATACTTTTCAAAGAAACAGGTATAGACAAAAAAAGATTAAAAGAACTTATAGAAATCATTCATTCTGGAGCTGCCCCTGACAGGGACAATATGAGAGGAGCAATGATAGTAAATCAAAACGGAGAAAGGATTGAGTTAGACCAGTATAGGGGAGTAAGAACAACCACAGTTGACTTTTTAGACAGGGATACTGTAGTTAAAAAAGCTATATCAAAAGGATACACAGAAAGAACAGTTGATGCTGTAGCACTTGTAACAAAGAATATGTTTCACCCAGACATAATAGCTGAATACTGTATATCTGATGAACCAGATTACACAACAGGATACGTAGCAAACAAAAAGAACTACTACAGACTTTTCCCATTAAAAGAAAAGGGAAATCCAAAAGGAGGCAGGATATACTTTGTAAAAAACACCACAAAAATAGAAGATTTATACAAATTTCTACAAAAGAAACCTGTGATAATAAAAGATATTCTGTTGTGATATACTGCTTTTTCAGATATTGAAAAAAACAGTAAAGTTAATAGTTTAGTTTCAAACAATAAAACTAAGTGGGGAATAAATGGCAACAAAAGAAAAGAAGAAAGTAGTTATTGTAGAATCTCCTAAAAAAGCAAGGGAAATTCAAAAGTTTTTAGGTAAAGATTTCACAGTAAAAGCAACAGTAGGTCATTTTAAAGACCTTCCAGAAAAAGAAATGGGAGTAGACTTAAAAACCTTTGAACCTTCTTTTGTCATAAAATCAAACAACCATAAAAAAATACTGTCTGAAATAAAAAAAATATCAAAAGACAGCGAAGTTTTTATAGCTACAGACCCAGACAGAGAAGGTTATGCTATAGGTTATTTTATGTATCAGGAACTTAAGAAAAAAGCAAAAGATATTAAAAGAGCAGAATTCCATGAAATAACAGAAAAACATGTAAAAGATGTTATAAAAAAAGCACCACCTTTTGAAAAAACAAACTTTGGTCTTTTTGAAGCTTTTTTAGGAAGAAGAGTAGGAGATAGAATTGTTGGATATACCCTTTCTCCTATAGCATCAAAAGAGATAGGAGGAAGATTTTCTGTAGGAAGAGTCCAGTCTCCAGCTGTAAGGCTTATTGTTGAAAGGGAAAGGGAAATTCAAAACTTTAAACCAACCCCTTACTACGTTATAACAGCAACACTGAAAAAAGAAAACATACCCTTCGTATCTTATTACGAGAAACAGAGAATAGAAGACAGGCAAGAAGCAGAAAAGATATACCAGGATATAAAAACAGAAAAAGAAGCAAAAGTTGTTGAAATACAGAAGAAACAGGTTAAACAAAACCCAAAACCACCATTCACAACATCAACCCTTCAGCAAACAGCAAGCTCCCAGTTAAAGTTTTCCCCTGAAAAAACAATGATGATAGCACAGGATTTATTTGAAAATGGTCTTATAACATACCACAGAACAGACAGCGTAAGAATTTCAGAAGAGGCAATTAAAGAGATAAGAAAATTTATAAAAGAAAAATTTGGAAACGAATACCTGCCACAGAAAATAAGAAGGTATAAATCAAAAAATACACAGGCAGATGCCCACGAAGCAATAAGAATAACTAACTTTGTTGATTTAGAAGGACAAAAGAAACTTCTGCAAGAAAAAGGACTTTCTGAAGACCATTTTAAGCTTTTACAGCTTATATACCAGAGAACTATTGCAAGTCAGATGAAAGAAGCTGTTTACGATAGAACAACAGCAGTTTTTGATATAAAAGGATACAGATTTAAAACTACAGGTTCTGTACTCAAATTTGACGGATACAAAAAACTCTACAACATAGAAGATAAAGAAGAAACACAGAAACTTCCTCCACTGAAAAAAGGAGAGATTTTAGAAAAAGTAGAGGAAAAGTTAGAAGAAAAATGGACTAAACCCCCTGGAAGATACACAGAAGGTTCATTAGTTAGAAAACTTGAAGAACTTGGCATAGGTAGACCTTCAACCTACGCAACAATAATAAAAACAATAAAAGAAAGGGGATATGTTGTAAAAGAAGGAGGTTCTTTAAGACCTACAGAAAATGCATTTCATTTGATAGATTACCTTAACTCAAAATACAACTGGGTAATTGATTACGATTTTACAAAAAGAATGGAAGACTTTTTAGACGCAGTAGAAGAGAGAAAGAAAAACTGGAAGGAGTTTGTGAAAGAACTTTACAAGAAGTCAACAGAAGGAGCTAAATCTGTTGTAAGTAAGAAGATGAAAGATTACGCATTAGACCTTGCCAAAAAACACGGAAAAGATATAACAGACATTCTTGAAGACCCTGAAAAGCTTAAGGAGTTTATAGACCAGCATAAAGAGACAAAACCTTCTGAAAAGCAAATAGCCTATGCGAAATCCCTCGCAGAAAAAACAGGTTTAGAACTACCTGAAGAGGTTCTTGAAGACAAAGAAAAAATTAAAAAATGGATAAATAAAGCAAAAAAAGAGGCTATGAAAAACTACCAGCTTTCAGAAAAACAGAAGGCAATTCTAATAAAAAACGGACAGGAAAAACTTATAGAAACACCAGAAAAAGCTTTAAAATGGCTTGATTCCTATTTCAAAAAAATGAAAAGGAAAAGAAAATAAAAAGGTGGGCTGGTTCCCAGCCCACAGAAACTTAGAGGGGGAGGGGTGGCTAACCATGAGCTTTATAAAACTTATTTCCTTTTTAAATCTTATAAATGATTTGGGTCATAAGATTATCAGCTGAGAGGAAAAAAAGAATAGTGCTATAATAAAAACCACTTTAAATATAAAAAATATACTAAGGGTGGGCTAAATTGTGGATTTTAGGCGAGCATGATGAAAGCATAAGAAAAACACGGAAATCTATATTAGAGCTTGTTGGAAATACACCTTTGATAAAGTTAGAAAAATCTCTTCCAGATGATATAAAAGAAAAACCTGTTGAAATATACGCAAAACTTGAAGGATACAATCCTGGAGGCTCTGTAAAAGATAGACCTGCCACAAGAATGATAGTTGAAGCTATCCAGTCTGGAAAATTAACAAAGGATAAAATAATACTTGATGCAACATCTGGAAATACTGGAATAGCCCTTGCAATGGTTGGAACAGCTTTAGGGTACAGAGTTGAACTTGCTATGCCTGCAAACGTCAGCGATGAAAGGAAAAGGATTATAAAAGCATACGGAGCAAAAATACATTACACAGACCCTCTCCAGAGTACAGACGGAGCCATACTTTTTGTAAGGGAACTTATAGAAAAACACCCTGATAGATACTACTATATAGACCAGTACAACAACGATGCAAACTGGAAATCCCACTTTTACTCAACAGCTGTTGAGATATGGGAACAGACAGACCATAGAATAACCCACTTTGTTGCGGGGATAGGAACAGGTGGAACTATAATGGGAACAGGAAGAAGATTAAAACTGTTTAATCCAGATATACAGATTATAGGTGTGCAACCAGATAGCCCATTCCACGGTATAGAAGGTCTAAAGTATATAGAAACTTCCATAAAACCAGGAATATTTGATGAGAATAGACTTGACAGGACTATGTTTATAGGAACAGATATTGCTTATGAAAGGGCAAGAAGCCTTGCAAGGAAGGAAGGGGTTTTTGTTGGACAGTCATCAGGGGCTGCTTTTGAGGCAGCAATCCAGTTAGCAAGGGAAATTAAAGAAGGTGTGATAGTTTTCGTATGTCCTGACGGTGGTGAGAAATACCTTACAACAGCCCTATGGGAAACGTAAATGGCACTTTTCCCACTTTTTATCAGCCTGAAAAATAAAAAAATACTCATTGTTGGTGGTGGGGATGTCGCTTTAAGGAAAATAGAAAAGCTAATCCCTTTTGAACCTGAGATAAAAGTGGTTTCTAAAGATTTTCCAGAAAAAACAATCTCTTTACTAAAAAAGTACAATATCCCTTATGAGAAAAGAGCTTTCAGGTACACAGATTTAGAAAACACAGACATAGTGATAGTAGCAGTTAATAACCTGGAGCTTCAGAAAGATATATACAACTACACAAGAGGAAAAAATATACTTGTGAACTCTGTTGACAGCCCTGATTATTGTGATTTCATATTTCCGGCTTATGTAAAGAAAGGTGATTTAGTTATAGGAATAACAACTTCAGGAAAAGTTCCAGGATTATCAGGAAAAATAAGAAAAAAAATAGAAAAATGCCTACCAGAAGATATAGAACAGATTTTAGAAGAGATTTATAGAATCAGAAACTCCCTGCCAAAAGGAAAGGAAAGACAGGAAAAAATCCTGTCTTTAGTAGAAAAACTGGTTCAGTAGTTTTTAGTGTACTCTATGTACTCTTTAATTCTTCTTTTTATCTCAATCCAGTTATCGTTTCCAAACTTTTCAACAACAGCATTAGCAAGAACTATAGCAAGCATAGCTTCACCTACAACTGCAGCAGCAGGAACAGCAGTAACATCTGAACGTTCTTTTGCAGCATCAAAAGGCTCTTTTGTTTTTATATTCACAGACCTTAAAGACTTTTTTCTCATAAGTGTTGGAATAGGTTTCATAGCAACCCTTACAACTATAGGTTCACCGTTTGTTACTCCACCTTCAATACCACCTGCCCTGTTTGTTTTATGGTAAAAGCCTTTTTCTCTATCGTAAAAAATCTCATCATGAGCCTGGGAACCAAACTTTTCAGCAAGCTTAAAACCTTCTCCTATCTCAACCCCTTTCATCGCCTGTATACTCATCATTGCCTGTGCTATCCTACCATCAAGCCTCCTATCCCATTGGACATAAGAACCAAGACCAATAGGAACTCCTGTTGCGAAAACTTCAAAAACCCCACCTAAACTTTCCCCTTCTTCCTTAGCTAAATCAATCAGCTTTTTAAACTTTTCATCTTCTTCTGGAAAAGGAATTCTCACTTCAGAGATTTCTGCCCTTTTTGCCCTTTCTTCAAGGGGAATTTCTTCTATTAAATCCCTTACAGAAAGTTCCCCGATTGAAACAACATAACTACCAATTTTTATCCCAATATCTTCAAGAAGCTGTTTACATACAGCACCTACAGCAACCCTTGTTGTGGTTTCCCTTGCACTCGCCCTTTCTAAAACATTTCTAAGGTCTGAAAATCCATACTTTATACCCCCAACAAGGTCTGCATGTCCCGGCCTTGGATTTGTTATTTCCCTTTTTTCAACAGGTTTTCCTTCTACAGCCATTATATCTGTCCAGTTTTCCCAGTCTTTATTCCTTATCATAAGGGTTATAGGAGAACCAAGTGTGTATCCAAACCTTACCCCAGAAAGAATTTCTACCCTGTCCTTTTCAATTTTCATTCTACCGCCGCGACCGTATCCCTTCTGCCTCCTTGCAAGCTCATTGTTTATGTATTCTGAGGATATTTTCACATTTGATGGAAAACCTTCAATTATTGCTGTAAGAGCTGGACCATGGGACTCACCAGCATTAAGAAATCTTATAACGCCCATAAGCTCTCCTTATTTTTTTTGAAATAATTATATCAGATGGATTTTTCACAATTATTACATTTGGCATATAATAAGGTTTTAAAAAGAAAAAATTAAGGAGAGGTTCTAAATGAAAAGTAAGATTTCTATAGTCCTTGGAGTACTTATTGTTTTTATAGCCGGTGTGAACTTTGGCTTAAACGCAAAAACCCAGAAGAAAGAAGTTGTTGATGATTACAAACTCTTAGGACTTTACACAGAAGTTTTTAAAATAGTAAAAGACCATTATGTTGAGCCAGTTGATTCAAAAAAACTTGTTTACGGTTCATTAAGGGGAATGCTTTCTTCCTTAGACCCTTACTCAACATTTTTTACACCTGAAGAGTTTAAAGAGTTCACAACAGAAACCCATGGGGAATTTGGAGGTCTTGGGATAGAAATAACAATGGAAAATCACAAGCTAATAATTATAGCTCCAATAGAAGACACTCCAGCATGGAAAGCAGGTTTAAAACCTGGAGATATCATACTTGAGATAAATGGGGAACCAACAGACAAGATGACACTTATGCAGGCTGTTAAGAAAATGAGGGGAAAACCGGGAACAAAGGTTACAATAACTGTATGGAGAAAGGGACTTGATAAACCATTCAAAGTTACTATAACAAGGGCAATAATCAAGATAAGAAGTGTTAAATACAAAGAACTTGATAATGGAAAAATTGGATATATAAGAATTACCCAGTTTCAGGAAAAAACAGATGAACAACTAAAAGGAGTTTTAGAGAAGTTTAAAAATAAAGAAGGTATTATCATTGACCTTAGAAATAATCCAGGTGGTCTTTTAACCACAGCTGTGCATATAGCTGATATGTTACTACCAAAAGGTGATTTAGTTGTTTACACAAGAGGAAGAGACAAAAGAAACAATGAAGAGTTCTACTCTACATCTGACCCAATCCTTCCAACGGATATCCCTATGGTTGTTATAGTAAATAAAGGTTCTGCAAGTGCTTCAGAGATACTGACAGGAGCTCTAAGAGACAACAACAGAGCCTTAGCTGTTGGCGATACAACATACGGAAAAGCTTCTGTTCAAACACTTATACCTCTCCCTGATGGTTCAGGGATAAAACTAACAACAGCCCATTACTACACTCCATCAGGAAAGCTCATTATGAATAAAGGAATTACCCCTGATATTATTGTTCATATGACAGAGAAAGAAGAAATGGAAAGGATTAAAGCTGAAAGGGAAGCTAAAATGAAAGGAGAGAAAAATGTAAAAATAAAAGACCCTCAACTTGACGCTGCTATAAACGCTATAAAAATACTTAACTTCGCAAGAAAAGAAAGACTGAACTGATGATTGTATTAGGAATAGAGACTTCCTGTGATGACACAGGGGTCTCTATTTACAGCAGTGAAAAAGGTATATTATCAAACGTAGTTTCATCACAGGTAAAACTCCATGAAAAATGGGGAGGCGTTTATCCAGATTTAGCTGCAAGGGAACACACAAAAAATATTCTTCCAGTTCTTGATACTGCCCTGAAAGAAGCAGATATCTCCTTAAAGGATATAGACGCTGTTGCTGTAACTGTTGCTCCAGGTTTGATTGTATCCCTTGTTATTGGTATATCTTCAGCTAAATCGTTAAGCTGGTCTTTGGAAAAACCCCTTGTTCCAGTACACCATATAGAAGCCCATATATTTGCCATTTTCCTTTCACAAAAAGTTCCTTTTCCATTTATTGCCCTTGTTGTTTCAGGGGGACATACTGAGCTTTATATAGTGAGGGAATTTGAAGATTACATGTACTTAGGTGGAACCCTTGATGATGCAGTTGGAGAAGCTTACGACAAGGTAGCAAGAATGTTAGGGCTTGGATACCCTGGTGGACCAGTTATAGATAAACTTTCTAAAGAAGGGAAAGAGGTTATAAAACTACCAAGACCTATGATAAAAGAAAAAGGAAAAAACAGGTTTAATTTCTCTTTCAGTGGATTGAAAAGTGCTGTTCTTAGAGAAGTTGAGAAAGGTATATACAGAAAAGAAGATATAGCACGTTCATTTCAGGAAGCTGCAACAGATGTTCTTGTGGCAAAAACAGTAGACGCAGCACAGGAATTTGGTATAAAAAACATCGTTGTTGCAGGAGGAGTATCTGCAAACTCTATGTTAAGGGAAAAATTACAAAAAGAAGGTGAAAAACACAGTTTAAACGTTTATTTTCCTCCTTTGTACCTGTGTACAGACAACGCAGCTATGGTTGCGTTTACAGGATACAAAAGATTTTCTGAAAAAGGGACAACTGTAGGTTTTGATTTTGAAGGAAAAGCAAGACTTAGAATGGACAGATTTGTAGAATACATAAATCGTTGGAGAAAAAATGTCTGAATTAAGATACAACTATTTGAAAGATAGCTGGACTGTTATAGCTGTAGAAAGGGCAAGAAGACCCCACGATTATTCAACACATATTTATGAAGAATACGGGGATATAAAAAAATGTCCCTTTGAGCCAGGAAATGAAAGTAAAACACCCCCAGAAATATTTGCAATAAGAGAACCAGGAACAGCACCAAACACCCCAGGTTGGAAAGTTAGAGTTATACCAAACAAATACCCTGCACTAAGGATAGAAGAGCCAGATAAGAAGGATTTTTATTTTATCTATGATAAAGCAGGGGGATTTGGAGCCCATGAAGTTATTATAGATACCCCAGACCATTACAAACATATACAGGACTTTTCCATAGAGGAGTTAAACTACCTTTACACAGCTTTTAAAGAAAGAATAAGCTCCCTTTATAAAGATATTAGAATTAAATACGTTCATGTTTTCAAAAACCATGGAAAAGATGCAGGTAAAAGTTTAGTCCATTCCCACTCCCAGCTAATAGCACTTTCACAGATACCTAAACAACCTGACACAATAATATCCCAGTCAAGAAAACATTACAGAGAAAAAGGAAGGTGTTATACCTGTGATGAAATAAAAGCAGAGCTTTTAGATGGAAGCAGATTAGTTTATGAAAATGAGGAATTTTTAGTTTTCTGTCCTTACGCATCTTTCTATCCATTTGAGATAAAAATAGTACCTAAGAAACACTACCATGATTTTACACAGATAGATAACAAGGTTATGACCCTCCTTTCAGATGCTACACAACAGGCTGTTAGAAGATTACATAAAGCTCTCGTTAATCCTCCTTTTAATATGATTTTATACACATCGCCTCCAATACGTGACAATGAGAAAGACCCAGATTATTTTTATAATATGGATAAGTTTTTCCACTGGTATATTGAAATACTTCCAAGGATTGCTATACACGCAGGATTTGAACTTGGTACCCAGTACTACATAAACCCAACTCCACCAGAAGACGCAGCAAAATATTTAAGGGAGGTAA
>CAZOTZ010000047.1:0-12569 GCA_964582875.1 uncultured Aquificales bacterium
TTTTCAGCTCCCTGTCTATCTGTGAGTCTGGATATTTTTCTAAAAGTTTTATCACCTGAGACAGTATAGTTTCTCTGATGTTTTCTGGGATGTTTGACGATAGGCGCTGTGCAACAGCTTTCGCTTCTTCTAAACGAAAATCATTCAGATTAATATTTTCTAAAACGCTGTGGGTCAGTATTCCTACATAAACAGCTGTTTCTCCTCCTCTTCCAGAGTAATTATCCTCTTCTTTTTCCATTATTTTGGATACAGATACAAACAAAGCTGGTTTTTTTTGGGATAGTATGTGTTTACTTCTTTTTGTTATTTCTTCTGTTTCTTTTACCTTTTGTATCAGACTATCAGAAATAGTCTGATTAACCGTCTCTACGTTTATTGTTTTTTGAATTGGTGGAATTTCCTCCTGTATTCCTTTCAGATTTACTGAAGAGATTAACATACTGTAAAAGGAATTTTTTTCTACCTTTGAACCGGAAGATATGAAAAAAAGCTTTTCTTTAGCTCTTGTGATTGCAACATAAAATAGCCTCTCCCATTCATTTATAATCTCTTGCTTTAGAGATTCTTTGCACTGTTCAAACTCTTTACTTACAGCTCTGTCTATCTTTAATATAGGTTTTCCTTCCACAATGTTTACGCTATTGATAATGGCTTTCAGATTTTTATTCAGCAAAGGAATGATAACCACTTTACTTTCTAAACCTTTTGATTTATGCATTGTCAGAAGTTTTATACTGTTTTCACTGTCCTCATCTGCTTCATCTTCTTTGCTGTTTTCTATGTGATTGAGGAATTCTGGCAGTGTAATTCCTTCTAAGGAATAACCTTCAGCAATACTACGAAACTTATTAAGATTTTTTACAGCATTGTATCCTTTGTCTGTTAGAGAGAATAATCTCAGCAAATCTGTCTCTTCATAGATTTTATTTACAATATCTCTTAAAGATGTAGAATGCTTGTTATCTGAAAGCTGCTTAATCAGATTTAAAACAGGATGTTTTAAATCTGTTAGGTTGCTTCTTTGTTTTATTATCTCTGTGTCGTCCATCAGGATTAGTGGAGATTTTAGAACATTCAAAAGAGAAATCTCGTCTTCTATGTTATTTATTACCTTCAGAATGTTTATCACTGTCTGAACTTCAAATGTGCTGTAAAGGCTGTAAGGTGTTTTACCTGAAGCTTGCAGTCCACAAGAAGAAAGGATATCTCTAAAGATTTTTAAGTCTTCATTTTTAAAAAAGAGGATAAAAATGTCTGACAGGTTATACCCTTCAGTCAACAGGTTTTTTATTAGCTCTGCTGTGAATCTTGCCTCTTCTTTAATAGATATTTTTTCTGTTTTCAGGTGGTATAGTTTTATCTGTGAGTGGGGTAGTTTATGCTTAGACTTTAGCTCAGTCTTAAATTTTTTGTCAATGTGAGACAGGAATTTTTCACTTTTTACAATTTCGTTAAAAAACTGAACAAGTTTTTCGCTACTTCTGTAGTTAGTATCTAAAACTACATCTTGAAAATTGTTCTCTTGTAGAAAACGGAAGTAAACATTCAGGTCTGCTTCCCTCCACGTGTATATACACTGTTTAGGGTCTCCAAACAGGTATATGTTGTCTTTTGAGAGGGCTTTTAATATTTTTGTCTGTATTAAGTCTGTGTCTTGAAACTCGTCAACAAAAATATATTTGAGATTGTTTTTTATATGTTGATTTATGTAAGGATTGTTTACTAACGATACTGTTTTTTCAAGAATGTCGTTAAAGTCTATCAGTTTTTCTTCTTTTTTTAGGTTATTTATAAAATTAGAAAATTGATAGAATTTTTGTAAAACTGTTCGTGCATTGTAATCTTTTGATAGTAGGTTTATCTGGTATGCTGTGTTTAGTATATCCCTTTCAATATCTTTGAAGGCCTCGTCATTAAATAAAGGTTTAACGTCTTTGTAATAAAAATTTTTTTTGCTTTCTGGCATATTTTTGATGCCACCAATGTTTCTTTTTATCAGAAATTTTTCTTTTATGGATATCTCTGCAGGATGTTCTGTGATAATCTCCAAGCGGTGCAGAGGAACATTAAACAGTTCTGTGTGTGTGATTAAGTGGGGGTAATTCTCTTTGAATGTTTGTAGCAGTTTCTTAAGTTTGTAGGTCAAATTATCTATTTGTTTCCAAATCTCCTCAGAATTGCTGTTTTCTTCTATATTACTGAGTTTTAATCTGTTATTGTAAAGTGTGATAAATACATTTTTTAGACGAGGGAAATTACCTCCAAACAGACTGATTATCTTGCTCCAGTTATGACTGTCCTTGTTATAGTCTTTTTCAACAAACAGTTCAAATCCTTCTGATAAAAATATGTCAGTTTCCTTTAGTATCTGGTAAGAGTTATCTATGCCACTGATTTCTGGAAATCTTTTTAGTATTTTTAAAAATACGCTGTGGAATGTGCCTATGTGGCTGCTATCCAAAAATATTAACTGTCTGTGGAGTTTTACTTTGTCTTCTACGGGTATTTCGGGATTTAACAGCTTCTGTGTTATTTGTTGTCCAATCTTATCTTTTATCTCTGTGGCTGCCTTTTCTGAAAAGGTAAGTATCATCATTTCTTTTAGTGTTATGTTCTCGCTAATAATTTTTTTTGTAACCTCCTCAATTAAACTGTAAGTTTTGCCTGTTCCTGCTGAAGCAATAAAGTTTATGTTAGGCATCGTTGTCCTCCAAACTTTTGGGACAAAAGTAAGCAAAGGAGCAGTAATCACACCACTGGTTTTCCTTAGGATAGTAGTAGTTTTGCTGAAGTTCTTGGATAAGAGCGTCAAGATACTGTTGTGTTTCACTTAAAACTTTTTCATCTTTTAGAGAAAAGTGGTAATTCCCTTTCCTGTTATTTACCGCAAGTATACCAACATTTTTTACAGGGAGGTAGTTGAGCATCCTTTTGTAAATAATTAACTGAATGTATCTGTTTTTTATCTCTTTTTCAAGGTTGATATCCTTTTCTGTGGTTTTGTAGTCATATATGTAGTAGTTTCCCTCCCTGTCTTCTTCTACCCTATCTACCCTTCCTATGAATATCTCGCTTTTTATCTTCTTTTCTAAAAACTCTTTTTTTACTTTTCTGTTTTCTGTTTTTAATCTTTTTAGGTCGTAATAAATAAATCTTTTTAGGTTTTCTGTAAGTTGGTTTATCTTTTCCTCTTCAAATGGTATGTATGTAGGGTAAAGCTCTTTAAGGTATGGTTCCAATCTTTTTTTTACCTGTTGGTGTAATAGATTTAACGCTTTTTGGACGTCTTTTTCTGAAGGGTTTTCTGGTATTCTTTTGTAAAACTGTTCTATTACTTTGTGAATTTCTTCGCCTATCTTTGTTGGTGGTATCTTTTTTCTGTCAAAAATCTCTTCTTCAGTAAAGTTTAGTATCTCTTCAAAGAAGAATTTGTAAGGACAGGTCGCATACACAGAGAATTTGGTAGGAGAAATTGGTATAGGGGTTTTTATGTTGAATATGAATGCTTCTTTTTTTGGATTTTTTTGTTTTGATAATTTTTGATAAATTTCTTTAAGGTCAGAAAACTGCTCTTTTAGAAGGTGAGCGTGTTTGAGTTTTAATTTTTCAGGGTTTATAGATTCTGTGTTTTCTGGTATGATTCCTGTAATTCTCATTAACTCTTTTACAAGGAAAGAAGGTGATTGACTGCTTCCGTAAACAGACTGGGATATGTAAGACAAAAATATGACTCTTTGGGGCTCAAACAGATTACAGAAGTTTGCAAGCTGTTGCATAAGTAAATGAAAAGGATAATCAATCCAGTTTTCCGTTATAAACCCAGTCTCTGAAACAGAAGGAAACATATTCCCATTAAGATTTAAGAAGAATAAGTAAGAAAAATTACCTCCTTCTGCTTTGATGGGGGTTAGTATTTGTACTGTTTGGCAATCAGGTTTTGAAGAAGGATATTCCTTTCTAAAGAAGCTTTCCAATATAGAAATAAACTGTTTGTAATCTATGTTTGGAAATAGGTCTGCATATAGATTAGAGGTTTGTATGTTTTCTACTATCTCTTCTAAAAATATTTTTATCTCTTGGTCTGTGATTATTTTTCCTATTTTCTGTAAAATGCTGATATACTCATTAATTGTAGAACTTTCAGGAAATTGGTTGATAGTTCTTAACAGGGTAAGAAACTGTGAACTGTTTTTTTTGGATAGATAATCTTCCCATTCATTAAACCCTTCTGTTATAGGAGCAGTTAGTATGATTTCTTCTAACTTCTCTAAATCTTCATAAAGAAAATCTGATAGGGTTTTAAGAAGGAGCTCTTTACTAAAGTTATAATTTTTCAGGGATAAAAGTGTGTAAAGTTTTCTGAATTTCATCTGGTCTATGTATCTTGTTTCTTCTGACAGGTAGTAAGGTATCTGACCAGCCTCAAAAATATGCTTGATATATGGAATGTATTTTTCTAAGTCAGGAATAACAACAGCAATCTTGTGAAGAGATACCCCTTGTGCAGTGAGATACTTTATCTGATTTGCTACAAAGTGAACTTCATCAATTTCGTCATCGGCTTTTATCAGGTTTACATTTTTATTTTTGGTAATATCTCCATACTCAAAGCGGTATATTTTGTTAGCTACTGTGATGTTAATATCTGTGGTCTCCTCTTCATATTTGCCTGAGGATATACTCTCGTAAAAGTCTATCACTTCTTTAAAATGTATGTAGTTTTGGTAGTAGCCTGAATTTCTGCTTATAGGCAGAAATATATAAATTTTTTTAGACAGTTTTTTTAGTTTTACAAATAGATTTTTGTGTAAAGGAGGAACAGATTTTATTCCGTATATAAATAAATGGTCTGTGAAAAATGGGCTTTCTTTTTGGATAGCTAATCTGTGTGTGTCTTCTCTGTCGTAGTATTTTTCTCCTTTGAATCTTTCATACATCTTGATAACTTGTCTTGCAACGTCAGATTTTATATCATCAATGCTGAGACTAAACTCTTTTAACTGCTGGATTATCATTCCTAATTCGTTGGCAGTTCCATCTAACTGGGGACTTTCAGTTAAAAGGAACTTTTTAAGTATCATTTCCCTTTCAAAATCTTGGAGGGGTTCAATCTCTGTTAAGCGTTTAGAGATATCTATAAGTGTAAAAAACTCAGCATTAAACAATGCCCCTAAACTGTTAACTATAAATTGTTTTAGATATTGTTTTTGATTATTTGTGTGTACGATAAAAGATATTTTTTCTCCCTTTCCTATGCCTTTCAGTACTTTAACGATGTTATTTTTAAGATAGTGGTGGGAGCCGCAGAAAAGCATTTATATAACCTTTATCTCTCCTTCTATGTTACTGATATTTTCAAATGAAGGGAAGTAATAACTACCAAATAAAAAGAACTGATTAATGTAGGCAAATAGCTGTGCTGTTGCTTTAACATCCTCTAAACAGTATTGTGCGATTTTTTCTAACTTTTTTTCTTTAAAATAATGGGGAACTTTATCGCCACTTCCTTTTGTTTTGACAGAAATATCACACAGGTAGCACAGATTCTTCAAAGACATCTTCTTTCCGAAAATGTCTAACGGAATGTCTATATGATAAGGAGTATATCGGTTAGTATAACGGGGATACTCATTCTCAAATCTATCAAATCTGTCTAAAAAGATGCTTATGTAGAAGCTGTATTTTATGTGATGTATATGTTTTAGAGACCTTGATTTTATAACAGGAATGTCAAAATCTTTACCGTTTACTGTTATAATTACGGGGAACTCTTTTATTCCGTTTTTCTCTTTTGTGTGGGCATCTTTAAAATTTTCCCAAAATAGATTTAAAAGAGAAGTTTCACTTTCTGAGCTGAAAGATATAAATCGTTCTACTGCTGAGTTTTTTATAGTCATAAAACTGACAGCAACAATTCTGTGGAAAGGTGTAGGTAGGAACTCTCCATTTTCAAGTTTTTCAATCTCTTCTTCTGTGCCCACATTTTTCACCATTTCATCGTCAGGAACAGTTTCTATATCAAAGATAAAAAAATTTCTGAATTTTGAGAAGAATGCTTTTCTTTTGCTTTTTATCTTTTCTACCGTCCACAACTCGTTTTTATTCATTTTTAGCCCTCCCAACAGCTATATTTTAACCTGTGAAAAATAAATTTTCATTAATCTAATAATTGAAGTATAATTTTATTAAAAAATATATTTGAATATGCTAATGTTAGAAAAAAGAGTTTTTTTGATTTTGTTTATCCTTTATGTAGGTTTAGCTTCTGCACAGGAGAACATTATCTCATTAATGAAGAAATACGAAGAGACATCAGACCTGTCTGAAAAAACAAAAAGAGAAACCCTTGGGCATATCTATGTTTTGACAAGGAAAGACTTGGATATTATGAAGGCTCGAACACTTAAAGACATTCTCAGGTCTATACCAATGTTTCATTACTTTCCAAACAGATTTGGCGTTTATACTTTGCTCAACCCCGGAGAGAGGGCAGGAATTGCTATAAAGTATCGCCTATTTATTGATAATCAAGAAGTTAGCTCAATCCATACATCAAATCCTTTCCTTGCTTACGACCACTATCCTTTAGACCATATTAATCATGTTGAAATATATTATTCATTAGGTGCCATATCTGTTTCCTCTGAGCCATCTCAATTAATCATTAAACTGTATACTAAAGAGCCAGAGAGAGAGAACAGCTCATCTGTAAGGGGAGCCTACTCTCAGAAAAGTGATTATGCAGGAAGTTTGCTTATAACAAGGAATATAAGTAATAAGGAGTCTTTTCTGTTTTTGGTAAATCAATCCTTTTACAATTACAAAACAGTTTCCCTTCCCAATGGTAACATATACAGGGATACTCTTGTAAGAAACTTTTTCTTTAAATATAGATACAAAAATCTTTTGTTAGAAACAGGTTATACATCAAGTGATAGAGATATTTTTACAGGTTTTTCACTAAACTCTGTTCCTGATAAGGGAGGCATAAAAACGCAAGATTTTTATATAAACTTTGCTTCCCATTGGTTAGCAGATAATTCTTTAAAATTTGTTATTTCTTATGACGTTCAAAACAGGGATTATTACGAGCTAAACAGAGAAGGACTGTTTTACCCTCTACAAGTGTTTAATCCTGACAATCCAGTGGTGGAGTACAACGATTGTAGAAAGTTTGAAAGATACAGTTTTAATCTTGAAAAGAGGTTCAATAAAGGAAGAAACAGTTTTCTTACTGGAGTGAGTTTTATATACAATAGGCAAACTATAAATAGAATAAACTATAGACTTGCAGATAACACAGTTTCAGACAGCTATAACGAAGAAAAGTTTTCAAAAATAATATCTTTGTATGTAGAAGAAATATTCCAGTTAGAGAGAAATGTTTCTATCATTGGTGGTCTAAAAGTAGACCGTTATAAATTTTATACGATGAAATCAAAGACAGATTATATACTGCGGATTGGAGTGGCTTCAGTTCTTGGTAACAGTGTATACCTAAAAGGATTCTTGTCTCGTTCTTATTTATTACCTTCCTTTTTCCTTTTGGAAAATGCTTATGAAAATAAGCTTGAGCCTATCACTGTTTATGTTTTCTCGTCAGAGCTCGGATATCAGATAAACTCTAAACACAAAATCTCCCTGTTAGTTCAGGACTATTTAGCGAAAAACCATTATGATTTTGACAAAAATAAAAAACGGTTTATCAACGGAAACAGCAAGCGTTATAAAGTGCTGTCATTCCTTTATCGTTTTGAACCAAATCTTTTTAACAGTATTGAGGTTAACTACTGGTTAACAAATCAAGGTGATACTGTTTTTTCTCCCAATAAAGGGGGATACATCAAAATCTTCACTGAATACAAATCTTTTAAAATTTACAACGAGTTAGTGTATAAATCGTCTTACAAACCACTGTTTTATAACTTTGGAGATAGTATTGATTATAGTATTTCTGTAAGTTATGACTTTTTTGACGGTTGGACGGTTATTTTTAAGGGACAGAACTTATTTGACAGGTCAGCAAAAGTAGTTAGAGCATTCCCGTATGGAACTCCTTCGTCATATGGTAGCTATGACAGAACAATATGGCTGGGCATAAGTAAGACTTTTTGAGTGTATAATAAAAGTGGCAAAAACAAAAGGAGAAATTAAAATTATTTATTGAAAATAAAACACAGCAGGTTGGAATGGGAAAATATTTTTCAACGCTTATTGTTGTTATAAGTTTGTTTTTTAGTATTACTTACGGAGAAGAAACTATACTCTCATTGATGAAAAAGTATGAAGAAGAATCGGTCTTATTCAAAAAAACAAAAGAAGAAAGCTTAGGACACGTAATTATCTTTACCAGAAAAGATATAGAAAATATGCAGGCTTACACATTAGCAGATATTTTAAGACTTGTCCCTATCTCTAACTTCCTTCCTAATAAATACGGCGTTGAAACTTTAGCAAATCCGGGAAGACCTTTAACAGTTCCATTTATTTATAGATTATACATAGATGACCATGAAGTGAGTTCTATTCATACTTACAGTCCCTTTCTTACATACGACAGGTACCCATTAGACCATATTAATCACATTGAGATATATTTCTCTGCAGGGGCAATCTCTGTCTCAAACGAACCATCCCAGATGATTATTAAGATGTATACTAAGCTACCTTCCAGAGAAAATACTACTAAAATACGGGGAACATTAGACTCAAAAAAATCTTACACGTTAAGTTTTTTTAATGCAAAAAGGTTAAATGACAGCTCCTGTATATTAGTAAGCTTCTCTAAGTCATACTTTAAGTTTCCTGAAATAAGTATAAATAATCAGACCTTGCACAGAAATCAGTTCAGGAAAAATCTGTTTTTAAAGTACAGGTATTTAGACACAACTGTTGAGTTTTCCGCTGTTGATGTGAAAAGAGGTGGGTTTACAGGAAATTCAGCAGACAAATCACCAGATTTTTCAAATATATATTCTTTAGATAGCTATCTTTCTGTGAAGCAGGATTTTAATGATAATACAAAGATTGTATTCTCATACGACTACCAGAAAAGGAAGTATAAAGAGAGAAACAAATCCTCAGAGGGGGGTATATTTATCCCTAACATTTATAACTTTTTTAATCCCCCTGTATACTACTACGAAGATTTAAACTTCCACAAGTTTGCTTTTGCTTTAGATAAAAAAATAAAAAAAGGAAAAAACGCCCTGTTGCTTGGAGCATTCTTAAGGTATTACATACAAGACGTTGCAAAAAATGAATATGCAAACTCTTTAGGACTGTATGACCTAAAGACAGCCTTCCGGGTGAAAAACTTTTATATAGGCTCTTTTTATGTAGAAAATAGTTATAACATTGATGAAAAAAAACTTGTTATAGCAGGATTAAAATATGACAAATTCAAGTTTTATGGTCAAAAAAGCAAAGACCGTGTAAATGTAAGAATAGGATTTATAGCTTTTGCTAATCACAGCATTATGCTAAAAAGTTTTCTTTCCCATTACTATGTCCTGCCTTCAATGCTCCTTATAGAGTCTTCCAAAGATAAAAAGCTTGATAGCATGGAATCAACAGTATTTTCATCGGAGGTAAAGTATATTTTTGGAAATAATGAGATAAGGTTTTTCTATTCTTATTACAATGTTCAAGACATAATATCTTTTGACAAAAATTCTGGATATTATGTAAATACAAATAAAAGCGGAAATTTTCACGAGTATGGATTTTTTTTTAAAAGAAAAATTAATCAGGTTACAAGTTTTGAGCTGAATTACTGGATTACAGATGTAGGAAAGGATAGATACTCTCCAGAAAGGGGAGGATATGTAAGGTTTGCCCAAGAGTTTGGCAAACTTAACATATATTCAGATGTTTTGTATAAAGGTTCTTATAAGCCTTATGGAAAAAAAATAAACGAAACTTTTAATCTAAGAATTTCTGTTGGTTATAAGCTTCCCTCTGATTTTTATCTCAAAATTACAGGGGAGAACTTATTAAACAACTCAGAGAAAATAATCTACAGGGATATATTTGGGAATAATTATATTTATTCATCAAATTACAGAAAAATAATACTGACTGTAGAGAAGGTATTTTGAGAAGATTATTAGTTATACTGCTTACTTTGGTATATGTTTTGGGGGCAATAGGTCAGGAGATAGATAAATCTGTAATTTATGAAGTCAAGATTTTAGAAAAATTAGTCAAAGATATAACAAAGAAAAAGCGACCATATGTTTATTTTGTTGGGCTAAAAAGACAAAAAGTATCAGTGATTTTAAAGCTATCTACTCTAAGACAAGCTGTAAACATAGATAAAGCAGACTTTATTTTTTTAAAAAATAGAAAAAGGAAATTTTATGCTTATAAGCCAACTCTTGCATTAGATTTTAGCTCTCTCAGACACTGTAAATACTGTATAGGAGTTTTTTCCTGGAAAAATGGCAGACCTATACTGATTCTTTTTCAAGAAAATCTTAATAAGTTTCGAATAGTTTTACCAAAAGAGTATGACTATTTTATAGAAAGTAGAATGATAAATGTCGGTAAAAGATGAACATTAAGAATAGGCGTAAAAATTTCATTTATCTTATTTTTGTCCTTGTAGTTTCGTTTATTGTGTATATTTACATGTATTCGCTTATACCTGTTCTTGAAAATAAATTAGAAACAAAAATTATCAACATATCTACCTCAGACATAATAAACTCAATAAGAAAGACTATATACAATAAGCTTCCACAGGAAGACTTTGTAGAAAAATTGAAAAAAGACCCGAAATACTATAGCCGATTGAAAAATGACTTGTCAGTATTTTTGTCTGAAAGACTGAAATACATATTCATAATATATAAAGACAGGGATAACAGATATAAATATCTTTTAGACGTCCTCTCAAAAGAGAGTTTACTGAACCTGCTGTTTATTCCACTGAAGGAAGAAAAAGAAATATTAGAAAGTGTATATAAAACAAAGAAGCATAGATTTGAGATACATAAAGAGTTGAATACCATTGGGATAACTTACTACATCCCTGTAGTACAAAATGGTGTGGTAAAATCAGTCATAATTGCAGATTTTTCCTTTGGTGTTTTACAAGAGATAAAATCTCTTATTACTCTTATTAAAAGAGCCGTTTTAGTATCTTCAGGAATTATACTATTTTTCTTGATAATAACTGTTTACTACTTTTACAAAAATGTTATCCTCAAACAGAGAGCATATATAGACACATTAACAGGTATATATAACAGAAACTATCTGGAGGACATAAGAGACGTTGTAGACCTGAATAGCTATACAGTTTTAATGCTTGATGTTGATTATTTTAAGAATATAAACGATACGTACGGCCATCAAGTTGGAGACCAGATACTAAAGGGTATTGCTAATCTGCTGAAAAAAAGTTTAAGAGAGGACGACATCATAATCCGATACGGAGGAGAAGAATTTCTTATCCTACTCAGGAAAAGAAAGGATGACACAGAAGGAAAGTGGAGTTTGCAAGTGGCTCAAAAACTCCTTCAACAAATCAGAGAATACGAGTATAAAGGCATAAAGTTAACTGCATCTATTGGTTTAAACCTTGATACTCATAAGGCAAGGAACCTTATGGATGCCATCAAGAAAGCTGACATCACCTTGTACAAAGCAAAAAAGTTAGGTAGAAACAGGATAGAGATATATGAAGAAAGCAGCAAACTCAGCAAAGAGGTTTCTCTTGCAGAGATAAAAGACCTAATAGAACAAAATCAAGTTATCTGTTTCTACCAGCCAGTAGTAAATATAAAAAACAGAACAGTTCTTTATTATGAGGCATTAGCACGGATTAAGTTCAAGGATGAGTACTTATCTCCTGTTCAGTATATAGACCTTATAAAGGGAACATTTCTGTATTTTAAGTTTACTAAGATAGTAATTGATTACAATATAAATCTTCTAAAGAAATACCCGGAACTTAGGGTTAGTATCAACATGTCTCCGTCGGATTTTCTTAATCAGAGTATTATTGATATTTTACTTTCTGCAGAACAGTCTATAGTCAAAAGGATAAAGTTAGAGATTTTGGAAACAGAAGACGTTCACAACTATAATGTTCTGAAAAAAAATGTGATAAAGTTGAGAAATTACGGTTATGACATTGTTTTAGACGATTTTGGAGCAGGTTATATTGACTTTTATTATCTTACAGAGATAGACGCAAAATGTATAAAGATTGATGGTTCCGTTGTCAAAAAAATTCCCTATAATAATCAGTATTACAAACTGACCAAGTATCTGATACAGTTTTGTAAAGATATAGGAAAGACTCCTATAGCAGAGTTTGTTGAGGATGAAGAGATACTGAAGTACTTGACAGAATTAGGAATAGAGTATGGACAGGGTTATTACTTCTCTAAACCAGTGCCTATAGAACAGATAATAGAAAAAACCGAGTTTGTCCTAACTTGAAAAAAGGAAGTTGTTAAATATAATTGTTGATAAAAAAAGGAGTTAAAGATGAAAATTCTTATGATAGATAACTACGACTCTTTCACTTACAAC
Organism: uncultured Aquificales bacterium; assembly: GCA_964582875.1. Classification (GTDB taxonomy): domain Bacteria; phylum Aquificota; class Aquificia; order Aquificales; family Hydrogenothermaceae; genus JAADDV01. Next base: position 12,550 of record CAZOTZ010000047.1, read on the forward strand.
ATTGTTCAGTATCTGTATGA
>CAZOTZ010000048.1:0-12466 GCA_964582875.1 uncultured Aquificales bacterium
ACTCATCAGATACATATCTTCGCCGTCTATTATTTTTAGATTGAACCCTTTACAGTCTGGACATATAAATCTGTTTTCTTCTATTACAAATTCTTTCTTGCAGTCCTCACAAAAGGCAACAACATCCTGAATAATCATTTCAAGCTGTGCATTTTCACACACAGTTTTTTCTTTAAAAGTATCAAAAGCTATTTTTAGAAGATGAGGTTCTATACCTGACATCTTTCCAATCTTTAAAACAACTTTTGAAACAGATTTTGCATTGTTTTCTTCTACCTGCCTTTCTATCAAATCCATTAAGCTTTGAACTACCGAAAATTCATGCATGATTAAACCTGAATACTTTTAGTGATAATTATAACCTTTCTGGTGGTTATGCTGAATAAAGGTTTTGTGGTATAATATCCGATGTTTAATTTTTCCCTGTGGAGTTAAGTGATTGGATTTCAAGAATAAAACTGTTTTAGTAACCGGTTCTACAAGGGGAATAGGTAAAGCGATAGCAGTTGAGTTTGCAAGACGTGGCGCTGATGTTGTTATCACAGGAAGAAATAAAGGTACAGCTGAAATTGTCGCAGAAAATATAAAAAACGAATTTAATGTAAATGCCTATGGTTGTGAACTTGATTTTTCAAAAGATGTTCCCCAGCAGTGGAAGGAGATTGAAAAGGTAGCTGGAAACATTGATATTCTTGTAAATAATGCAGGCCTCACAAGAGACACACTTTTTATAAGAATGAAAGATGAAGACTGGGAAGAAGTGATAAATGCTAACCTTACAGGAACATTCAAGATAACAAAGCTTGTTGTTAAAGGAATGATGAAGAAAAAGTGGGGCAGGATTATTAATATATCCTCAGTTGTAGGTTTTACAGGGAACGCAGGTCAGGTTAATTATGCAACAACAAAAGCAGGATTAATAGGTTTCACTAAGTCTCTTGCCAAAGAACTTGCTTCAAGAAATATAACTGTAAATGCTGTAGCACCAGGTTTTATTGAAACAGATATGACAGATAAACTTCCTGCAGAAATAAAAGAAAAATACCTTGAGCAGATACCAGTTGGTAAATTTGGAAAACCTGAAGATGTTGCATATGCGGTTCTTTTCCTTGCTTCAGAAATGGCAGGTTATATAACAGGGGAAACAATCCACGTAAATGGTGGAATGTTCTAATAAACTCAAAAATCAATAAAAAATCGGAGGTTTCAAAAGAATGGAAGAAAGAATTAAAGAAATTATTGCAGACCAGCTTGGTATTGACGTTGCACAAATAAAACCAGAATCAAAATTTGTAGAAGATTTAGGAGCTGATTCATTAGACGTTGTAGAACTTATAATGGCTTTTGAAGAAGAGTTTGATGTTGAAATACCTGATGAAGATGCTGAAAAAATACAAACTGTAGCAGATGTAATAAACTACATAAAAGAGAAAAAAGGAGAATAAAAAGTCATGAGAAGGGTCGTCGTTACCGGTATAGGTGCAGTAACACCTTTAGGGAACAACGTAAAAGAAACATGGGAAGGTTTAATTAATGGTAAAAGTGGAATAGACGTAATAAAACGTTTTGACCCTTATTCTTATAACCTTCCTGTTGTTATTGCCGGAGAGGTAAAAAACTTTGACCCTAAGAAATATCTAAATCCAAAAGACGCAAAAAGAATGAGTGATTTTGTTAAATTTGCAATGGTCGCAGCAAAAGAGGCTGTGGCTGATTCAGGTTTAGATGTTGAAAAGATAGATTTAACAAAAGCAGGTGTTATTGTAGGAACCGGTATCGGCGGCCTGAGAGATATTGAAGAACAACAAACTTTACTCCTTAACAAAGGAGCAAGGAGAGTTTCTCCTTTCTTTATTCCATCAGGTATATCAAATATGGCTTCAGGCTATATATCAATTGAGTTTGGATTTAAAGGACCAAATTCCTGTGTTGTAACAGCCTGTGCAACAGGAACCCATGCTATAGGAGATGCATTTAAGATTATTCAACGTGGTGATGCAGATATTATGATAGCAGGGGGAACAGAGTCAGCTATAACACCCCTTGGTATAGCTGGATTTGCAAATATGAAAGCCCTCTCAACAAGAAATGATGAACCTCAAAAAGCTTCAAGACCTTTTGATGCCCAGAGAGATGGTTTCGTTATGGGAGAAGGAGCAGGTATCCTTATACTTGAAGAGTTAGAGCATGCAAAGAAAAGAGGAGCCAGAATATACGCTGAGGTAGTTGGATACGGTATGACAGGAGATGCCCACCACATAACAGCTCCATGTGCAGATGCAGACGGTGCTGTTAGAGTTATGGAAATGGCCCTAAATGATGCCAGATTAAATCCAGACGAAGTTGATTATATAAACGCCCATGGAACATCAACTCCTTTAAATGATAAAGTTGAAACATTAGGAATTAAAAAAGTATTTAAAGACCATGCTTACAAATTAAAAATAAGCTCTATTAAATCTATGATAGGTCATCTTTTAGGTGCTGCTGGAGCTGTTGAAGCTGTTGCTACAGTAAAAACAATAGAAACAGGTATTATCCCACCTACAATCAATTATGAACATCCAGACCCAGATTGTGACCTTGATTACACCCCTAATAAAGCTGTTGAGATGGAAGTGAAGGCAGCAATATCTAACTCGTTTGGATTTGGTGGAACAAATGCATGTTTAGCATTTAAAGCTTATGAAGACTAAACTGACTAAGGACTTTGAAGAAAGAATAAAAAAACTTGAAGGTTTAATAGAATATACTTTTAGAGACAAGTCTCTTCCTTTAAGTGCCCTTACCCACCGCTCTTTTGCTGCTGAGTACTCAAAAAAACTTAAAGATTATGAAGTCCTTGAGTTCTTAGGGGATGCTGTTATCTCTTTAATTGTTAGTGAAATTCTTATAAAGGCTTTCCCTGAAGCTAAAGAGGGAGAACTGTCTCAGATAAGGTCAGCGGTTGTAAGTGAAACCTATCTTTCAAAACTTGCAAGGATAATAAATCTAAATGAGCTTGTTCTTTTAAGTAAAGGGGAAATTCAGCAAAAAGGTATGGAAAGGGAATCTCTTTTATGTGATGTTTTTGAGGCTGTATTTGGAGCTGTGTATGTTGACTGCGGATATTTTATAGACCCTCCAAGGCAGATATTTAACAGACTTTTTAAAGAAAAACTTCTAAAAGATATTGAAAAAGGAGATATCCCAAGAGATTACAAATCACTCCTCCAGATAATAGCCCAGAAAGTGTTTGGAATAACCCCTAAATACAAGTTCATATCTGCTGAAGGACCTGAACATGAAAAAACTTTTACTATGGAATGTGTAATAACAGAAGATATAAGAACACAAGGAACAGGTCGCTCTAAAAAAGAAGCTGAAACAAAGGCCGCCAAAAAAGCTTATCTAATCATCAAAGAAAAGTCAGAAAAATCAAGAAAGTAACTCCAATCTTTTTATAATCTGAGTCATATTTTCAGGCATTATTAAAATATTATGATATGTTTATATTATTAATCAGGGGGTGGGTTATGAGAAAAAGGTATTTTGAAAAGCTTGAAAGATTAAGGAAAACAGGCATTATAGAAGGAATTTCTTTGATAATCCTTCTGTTTATTGCTGTTCCTGTTAAATATCTTATGGGAGAGCCTATTTTAGTTAGAATTGTTGGAACAGTTCATGGTTTACTCTGGCTTTACCTACTGTATGTATTGAAAGATGTTTATGACACAAATCTTATAGAAAAGGAAACAGCTATTAAGTTTGTTATAGCTTCTGTTCTTCCGTTTGGTTTCCTTGTTATAGATAAAACAGTAAAACAGTACGAACATATGGTTCATTAAGATGTTAAATATACATCTGTTAAAAGGTGTAAATATACCTTCATGGATTTTATCTTCTCTTCTTGCAGGGTACACAATGTACCTTGTTGACGTAGCCCTTGAAGGATGGTCTGGACTATTTGGAACCTATAAACTGTATACAAACTGGCTTTTAGAAGCTGGTATTTTTAAGGGTATAGAGGATATAGCTCTTTTCCTTGGACATGAGCTAAACTCCCTTTTCTTATCCCTTTTCTTTGTTAATCCTTTTTTTTATAAAAAACTTCCTGACAGTATATTTTTGAAAGGTTTATCCTTTGCTATTTTATGGCATATAGCTGTTATGGTTGTGTGTGTTATATTTGGCTTAGGTGGTTCTAAATGGTTATACCAGCTTCTCACAATGTCAATGAAAGACCATATATCTTTCTTCCTTTTGCATATAGTATGGGGACTGACGTTATCTTACACTTACACACCTAACACTGAAGAGATTCAGGAAGGATAGGATACTTTCTTTCCTTATCAACTTCCCTTACATCTTCTACACCGAACCCTTTTTCTTTTAAAAGTTTAAAAATCTCTAAAGCCCTTTTCTTATTCTTGAAGCCTATTACTATCCCACAGTATTCATAAATCTCATCTGGTACCGGTAAAGATATAAAATCTTTTATCCCCTGACTTTCTAAAAATTCTATAGCTCTGAAACCTTCAGGAATAGATATAAACGTTATCAGGTATTTTGGTTTTTTCGGTTTAAATATTTCAAGTAAGTACATAAGAAGGTGTAGTTTTATTCCTATGGCATAAAACCTTATTTTTTCTAAAAGTGTATCCCCATGCCACCCTTTTCCCCTTTCAAGGATAGCCTCGTACTCTCCATCTTTTTTCTCAAGTTTTAGAAGTTTGTTTCCTGTGTCATGGGCCCATATTTTTATATCCCTTTCAAATCCTTTATCATTTGCAAGAACTTTTACTTTTGCTCCAACTGGAACTTTTTTTAATTCCCTTGAAAGGTGGGCAAGGGGGGTAGGGCAGAACATATTTCTTATGTCTATTACCCTTTCTACTTGCATATTAATCTCCCTAAAGGTTCACCGCCAAGTAAGTGCCAGTGAATGTGGAAAACTTCCTGACCAGAGTCTTTTCCACTGTTAACAATAAGTCTAAATCCTGTTTCAGCTATTCCTTGCTGTTTTGCTATCTCATTAGCTTTAAGGATTAAATGTCCAATTAAAGGTTTGTGTCTTCCTTCAAGATAAAGGTTGTTTGGTATATGTTCTTTAGGGATTATTAAAATATGAACTTTTGCCTGTGGGTGAATATCTTTAAAAGCCATTATAAGTTCATCTTCATAAACAATATCAGCTGGAATTTCTTTATTTACTATTTTACAGAAGATACATTCAGACATTGTCAGACCTCCAGATTATATATATATAAAGATTATAAAAGAAAAAAAACAAAAAAGGGCAAAAAGCCCCAGGGAAGCCTGACAGCAGCAGGAGGAGATTAGGGACAGGGATATATTAAGGATTTATGTTGTGTTCTTTCCAGTATTTGTATATCTTTTCTTTTAATTCTTTTGGAAGTGGAACATAATCAAGTCTCTCAGCTATCTGGTCTCCGTGTTCAAAAGCCCATTTAAAGAATTTATTTACTTTTTTATTGCTTTCTGTTTTTTCTCTTGCTTCAAGGATAAACGAAGCTCCAGCTATAGGCCATGCATTTTTACCAGGAGCGTTTACCATCCAGAGATAGAAGTGTTTTTTAGGGTCAAAGTTTGCTGTTGCACCAGCTGCTTTGAATGTCTCTATAGAAGGAGCTACAAAGTTTCCAGCAGAGTTTTTAAGAAGTGAATAAGTAAGTCTGTTTTGTTTTGCGTATGCAAACTCTACATATCCAATTGAGTATCTTAGTCTTTTCACGTAGTTTGCAACTCCCTCGTTCCCTTTTCCACCTATTCCAACTGGCCATTTAACAGCTTTTCCAGCTCCTACTTTTGCTTTCCAGTCTGGACACACACCTGCAAGATAGTTTGTGAATATTGCTGTTGTTCCTGAGCCATCTGACCTGTGAACTACTTTTATTTCTTTATGGGGAAGGTCTAATCCAGGATTTAGAGCTTTGATTTTAGGGTTATCCCAGTATTTTATATCTCCAAGGAATATGTGACAGATAGTATCCCCATCTAATCTTATTTTTCCAGCTTTTACCCCTGGAATATTCACTACAGGAACAACCCCTCCAATAATCGCAGGGAACTGGTAAAGTCTGTATTCTTCAAGTTTTTCAGGTTTTAAAGGAGCGTCTGAAGCTCCAAAATCTACTGTTCTGTTTTTAATCTGTCTTATACCACCACCAGAACCTATTGACTGGTAGTTTAGTTTCACACCTGTTTCTTTATAGTATTGATATGCCCATGCTGAATATACTGGATATGGGAATGTTGCTCCTGCTCCGTTTATTGTCTCTCCTGCTATTGTAGCTGTTGATAAAACAGCTGTAGTTAAAATTCCTGTTAAAACTTTTTTCATTATATCTTTACCTCCTGATTAAAATTCTATATCAGCTGTAACCATGTATTTTGTGTAGTCTTTGCTATATTTTAAAGATGGGTTGGTTACTTTTTCATCATAATCAACAGTTATTCCGTTCAGTACTAATGTTAAATACTTGTTAAACTTATAGGCAACTCCATAGATGTACTGATTTCTTTTATCCCATGAATAACCTGATTTTGGTGATTGTTTTTTGTCTGGTTCCCAGTGGTCGTATCTACCAAATAGAGAAAATTTTCTATCAGAGAAAGGTCTAATCTCAAAGTTAACTGAGTATCCATCTCCTGTAGCTTCATTTGATGTTATCCAGTGGCTTTTTATGTATTGGGCAGCAATAAGGAAAAGTGGCTGGTTATAAGCAAAGTGCACTTGATAGATATTAAGGTCGTTATTAGAACCTCTGTGATTTATACTGTCCACAACGTGGAGTGATATATTTGTGTAAGTGTCTTTTCTTGGATTTAACTTAGGTACTTTTCCTGTTCCTCTTATATATCTAAGTGTACCTCCACCAAATATATGCCATGTAAATCTACCTTCTAAAGATACATTGTAAGGTTTGTTTCCTTTGTCCTGTCTTCTTATATGGTCGTATCCTTCTCCGTTAAATACACCGTATTCTGCTGAGAAATGTTCTGTTTTTGTTTTGAAGTCAATACCTAAGTCAGCTGAAGGTAGCATATGTGCACCATCTGAAGATTCATAAAATGTTTTAGATATACTTCTGTACCACCATCCAGAGTGCTCTTCAAAATCAAGCCATGGTGTATGAACAAGACCTATCTCAACACCAGTTTTTGGAATGTAGTCTGATAGGTTTTTGTAGAAGTAAAGGTGTTTAAACTTAACATCAAGTTCATTTCCTTCGTTTTTCCCTGGTTTATGGGGTTTATTGGATACATCTAATGTAACCCTGAAGTAGTCTTTATCATTAAAATATGCTTTCAGTATTGAATAACCCCTTCTTATCTCAAAATCTCCACCATCTCCAGTATACTTTCTATCTTTAAATGTGTACCCTATGTACGCAACACCATCAAATTTAAACCATTTTGCTTTAGATTTTATTGGGGACATTTTAGATATTTTTTTCTTTAAGCTTTTTATCTTATTTTGGGCTTCTGTCGCTTCTTTTTCAATTCTTGCGTCAGCTTTTACAGCCTCTTCTTGTTCTCTGTAAAGTTCTTCATCAAGTTGAACAGCTTCTTCTTTTGAAATAATTCCTTTTTCATACAGCTTTTTAACTACAGGGTTTTGTATTTCCTGAGCAAAGGAAACACCAAAAACTCCCAGAGCTGCTGCCGAAAGTATAACTTTTCTCATCAAAAACCTCCAGTTTAGTATTTATCTTTTCAAGGGATATTTTAGAAAGACAGTGTTAAGGAAATATTAAAAAATTGTTAAAATTTTTTAACAAAAGGAGAAAAATATGGAAATCAAAGGGAAAAACGTACTTATAACTGGAGCTGGAAAAAGAATAGGAAAAGAGTTAGCTATAAACTTTGCAAAGGAAGGAGCAAATGTTGTTCTACATTATCGTTCATCGGAAAGAGAAGTTAAAGAAGTTGAAGAAAAAATAAAATCTTTTGGAGTGAAAACTTTAACTGTAAAAGCTGATTTAACAAAAATGGAAGATGTTTACTTCCTTATAAAAGAGTCTCTTTTGTTTTTCAGGAAGATTGATATACTTATTAACAACGCTTCTATCTACTACAAAACTCCCCTTGAAGAAACCACAGAAAAAGATTTAGATATCTTTTATCAGGTTCATGTAAAAGCTCCTTTTTTCCTGTCAAAAGAACTTGGAAAAGTAATGTATGAAAACAAAGAAGGAAGGATTGTAAATATTGTTGATTATGCTCCTTTAAGACCTTATAGAGATTTTTTAGCTTACGAAGTATCAAAAGGGGCAATGCTTACTATGACAAGGGCTTTTGCGAAAGAGTTTGCCCCTTATGTCCTTGTAAATGCAGTTCTTCCAGGTCCTATTGTTCCAGCTGAAGGTATTGAGGATTTGGAGAAACCTCTGAAAAAAACTGTTTTGAAAAAATGGGGAGGAGAAAAGGAGGTATGGAAAGCAGTAAAATATTTAGTTGAAACAGAGTTCACAACAGGTGCTTTTCTTCCTGTTGAGGGAGGTAGATTGATTTGCTAAAAAACTCAATCACATTTTTAGGAACAGGTGGTGGAAGGGTAGTCGTATTCAGACAGCTAAGGCACTCAGGGGGCATGTGGTTAAATCTTGATGGAACAAATATTCTGATAGACCCAGGTCCAGGTTCCCTTGTGAGGATATTTGAGAAAGGATTTGATACAAGGGATATAGATGTAATTGTTGTTTCCCATAGACATTTAGACCATAGCTCTGACCTTAACGCTGTTTTAGAATCTGCAACAGAAAGTACAAAGAAACCTCTTGAACTCCTTGTTTCTCCTGAAGATGTTATATCAGGTGAAGAACCAATTCTTCTTAAATACTTAAGAAAAGGTATAAAGAATTTTGGTATTGAAAAAGAAGGGAAAGTGTTTGAATTTAAAAATGTGAGAATAAAGACGTTAATAAAGCATATACATGCTGGGGCAGAGACTTACGGATTAGCTTTTGAAACTGAACACAAGAGGATTGTTTATGTTCCATGTGGGAAATTTTTTGAAGGTATGCTTTCAGGGTATCCTGAGAGTGCGGATATTATGATTTTTAATACAACATTTGTAAAACCTAAAGGCAATATTCAGCATCTATCTTCAGAGGATGTTCTGAAAATGTTAAAAAAACTAAAGCCTAAAAAGGCAGTAATTACACATTTCAGCTTAGAAATGTTAAAATCAAATCCTAAGGCTGTTGCTGAAAGCTTAAGAAGGGAGAGTGGATTAGAGGTGATAGCTGCAGAGGATGGAATGAAAGTAACCTTCTAAAGGAGAAGAAATATGAGAATTATAGTAATTGGAGGAGGTATTATAGGTCTTTCTATAGCAAGGGGATTGTACAAAGAAGGTTTTGAAGTGGTTTTAGTTGAAAAGGAAAGGATTGGAAGGGGTGCTTCATGGGTTGCAGGGGGAATGCTTGCACCTCAATCAGAAGGTTTACCTGTAAATGAGTTTTTTGATTTTTGTATTGAAGCAAGAAATATGTACAAATCTTTTGTTGAAGAGTTAGAAAATGATATTGAGATGTCTGTTGATTACTGGGAATCAGGTATATTCTGTCCTGCTTACTCAGAAGAAGAAGCTGTTGAGCTAAAAAAAAGACTTGAGGAATATAGAAAATACGGACTTACAGGAGGCTGGTTAGACAGAAAAGAAATAGAAGATATGTATAAGTCCCTTGGGGAAAACATAGTAGGTGGTGTTCTCTATCCAGATGATAGTCAGGTAGACAATAGACTTTTGATGCTTGCCCTTGAAAATTACATAAGAAGAAAAACTATGGTTAAGCTTTATGAAGGGACAACAGCACTTGAAATATTTGAAACTAAAGGTAGATTTCAAGGGGTGAAAACAGACAAAGGTCTTCTTGTAGGAGATGCGTGTATTATTGCAGCAGGAGCCTGGTCTGGTCAGATAGAAGATATACCAGTTTTTCCTATGAAAGGAGAAATGCTTGCCACAGATGTGGAACCAGATGATATAGACAGAGTTTTCTTTGGAAGTAAAGCTTATCTTATTCCCCGTAAAAGCTACACAAGACTTGTTGTAGGTGCAACAGAAGAAAATGTAGGTTTTAAAGATGGAAATACAGTAAAAGGAATTTTACATCTTCTTTCTGGTTTAAAAGAAACATTTCCACATATGGTTGAAAGGAATGTTCAGGAATTCTGGTACGGTTACAGACCTGCAACACCAGACTTAGAGCCAATTATTTGTGAAGGGAGGGTAGAAAACCTGTATTACGCAACAGGACACCATAGAAATGGAATTCTTTTAGCACCAATAACAGCAAAACTTTTTGTTGATTTATTTAAAAACAAAAAAAGAAGCAAATATTTTGATATTTTTTCATACAAAAGATTTAAGGAGAAGTAATGGGAAGGCTTGATAAAGTATCTCCATTTATTGTAATGGACATAGTAAAAGAAGCCTCTAAAATTCCTGATGTTATCCATTTTGAGATAGGCGAACCTGACCTTCAACCTCCTTCTTCAGTCTGGGCTGAAACAGAAAGAGCTGTCAAGAACAGGCTTAATCACTATACAGAAAGTTTAGGTCTTCCTGAGTTAAGGGAAAAAATATCCCAGTACTATTATGAGAAGTACAGAGTTGATGTATCTCCTTCAAGAATAGCTTTAACAGTTGGAACATCAGGAGCTTTTTTAGTTGCTTATACGATAACGTTAAACAGTGGGGAAAGATTAGCCTTTTCAGACCCTTCCTATCCATGTTATAAGAACTTTTCTTATATACTTGATATAGAACCTGTTTTAATACCTGTTGACAAAAGTACAAACTATCAGCTTACAGTTGAACATCTAAAACAGTACGAGAATATAAAAGCTTTACAGATTTCTTCTCCTAACAATCCAACAGGAAATATTTACCAGAAAACTGTTTTGAAAGAACTTGCAGAGTACTGTGAGGAAAACGGTATATACTTTATATCTGATGAGATATACCACGGTCTTGTTTATGACCAGAATGAACATACAGCTTTAGAGTTTTCAGATAGAGCAATCGTTATCAACGGTTTTTCTAAGTATTTTTGTATGCCAGGTTTTAGGCTTGGCTGGATAATTCTTCCAGAAGATTTAGTCAGGAAAGCTGAGATAGTTATGCAAAATGTTTTTATATCTCCTCCTACTATCAGCCAGTATGGAGCGCTTGGGGCTTTTGACTGGAACCATTTGTCTTTAATAACAGAAACATATAGGGAAAGAAGAGATTTTCTTTATAAAGAACTTTCAACTTTGTTTGATATAGACGCAAAACCGGAGGGGGCTTTTTATTTATGGGCAAATATTGAAAGATATTCTGATAACTCCTATGAGTTTGCAAAGGAGCTTTTAGATAAGATACATGTAGCTGTAACACCAGGAATAGATTTTGGTAATAACAATACAGAGAAGTATATAAGATTTGCATACACTAAAAATATAGAACATCTTGAAGAAGGGGTAAAAAGACTGAAAGAGTATCTGCTTGGTTAGGTTTCTTTTGTAGCAAAACCAATTATATGATAGTTAACAGGTATAAAAGGACTGTTAAACTTAACTGTTTTTATTTCTACTGTTTTAAAAAAATCCTGTATGAGTTTTCCTGTGTTCCTTTTTATATCGCACCCTTCAAATAGCCATTTCCAGCTTTTATGAAAAACATCTTGAAATTTAGATGTCAGTGTTTTTTCAGGAGCTTTTACATGTTCTATAAAAATGAATGTTCCTCCGGGTCTTAATACCCTCTTTATTTCTGAGAGAACTTTTTGAGGGGAATAAACACTGCATAAAACAAGCGTTGATACAACTGTATCAAAAGAGTTATCTTCAAAAGGGAGAGCTTCAGCTACTCCTTCTTTCACATGGATATTAAGAGGAAAATCCTGAGCTTTTTTTAGGAAAAACTTAAGCATATCCTTACTTGGTTCAATAGCTGTGAGATTTGTACCAGCTTTGTAGTAAGGAAGGTTAGTACCTGTTCCCACTCCTATTTCAAGTACGTCTTTCCCAGCTTTATTAAATAATTTTCTTTTATAATCTCCATATACTTTATGAAGATACCACTCAAGATTTTTCATAAAAGAAGCGTTAAATTTGCTTCTACATCCACAACTTCTTTTCATCATATCCCCTTAGTTATTGAAAACATCTTTATCAAAATCAGCGTTCCTATAGTACTTGTGCTCCCCATCTAAATCGTATACAGGAAGCATTTTACCTTTTCCATCCCTTGAATCACCAGCTGCTATCTCTACATCTCTTTTAGGTGCTCCTACTGTGATTATTGCTGAAAATGTTCCATATCCTCCTCCTAAAGAAGGGTTTAGGAACTTAGCTTTTGCGAAAATATCCTTACCCCAGAATATCGCCCCACCATGGGCTGGCACCACTCCAAGGTATACGTTGTCTACAAAATCTCCATCTTCATCCCATACCCTTGCGTATACTTCTG
>CAZOTZ010000049.1:0-5799 GCA_964582875.1 uncultured Aquificales bacterium
TCTAATGTTTCTCTTATAATCTTTTTAGCTTTTGCCTTTTCACTCTGATTTAACTTATCTGCTTTTGTTGCTACAACAATATACGGTATATCTAAACTTTCTAACCACTCTTTCATAAGGAAATCTAAGTTTGTAGGTTTATGTCTACTGTCCACAAGAAGAACAACAAGACCTAAGTTTTCTCTTGTATAAAAGTATTTTTCAATCATTCTCTTCCATTTTTCTCTTTCTGCTTTTGAAACAGCAGCATAACCATAACCTGGTAAATCTACAAAGTAGATTTTATCGTTAAGAAGGAAGAAGTTAATAAGACGTGTTTTTCCTGGGGAAGAGGATACTTTAGCTATATTTCTTTTAAAAATAGCATTTATCAAAGAAGATTTTCCTACATTTGAACGACCAACTACAGCCACTTCTGGTTTATCCGGAGGAGGGTAATCCTCCGGATAGACAGCGCTTTTTACAAACTGAACCTTCTTTATTACTGACATTTAACTTGCTTTTTCAAATATCATAACTGGTTGTTTTTTTCTCAAAACCACATCTTTATCTATAACTACTTTTTTAACGCCCTTTGCCTGAGGAATTTCATACATAACATCAAGCATTATTTCCTCAACTATAGCTCTTAATCCCCTTGCTCCTGTTTTTCTTGCAATTGCTTCTCTTGCTATTTCTTTTATAGCTTCTTCTGTAAATTCAAGTTCTACACCGTCCATGGCAAGGAGTTTCTTATACTGCTTTATAAGGGCGTTTTTTGGTTCAGTCAGTACACGAACAAGAGCATCTTCATTAAGTTCTTCTAATGTTGCAATCACAGGAATCCTTCCTATAAACTCAGGTATCAAACCAAATTTTATAAGGTCTTCTACTCTAACCTGTGAAAGTAAATCTTTCTCTTCTTCTTTTGACCTTATTTCTGTAGCAAAACCTATAGATTTTTTGCCAATTCTTTGTTTAATGATATCTTCAAGTCCAACGAAAGCACCACCTAATATAAACAGGATGTTTGTAGTGTCTATCTGTATAAACTCCTGATGTGGATGTTTTCTACCACCCTGGGGTGGTATGTTAGCTATTGTCCCTTCAAGTATCTTCAATAGCGCCTGTTGAACACCTTCTCCTGAAACATCTCTTGTTATAGATGGATTTTCCCCTGATTTTTTGGCTATTTTGTCTATCTCATCAATATAGATAATTCCTTTTTCTGCTTTTTCTATATCGTAGTCTGCTGCCTGAACAAGTCTTACAAGTATACTTTCAACATCCTCTCCTACATATCCAGCTTCAGTTATATTTGTAGCATCTGCTATTGCAAAAGGAACGTTGAGTATCTTAGCAAGCGTTCTTGCCAGTAGTGTTTTACCAGAACCTGTTGGTCCAATTAAAAGAATATTACTCTTTTCAAGTTCAACATCTTCATCACTGAGTTTCTTGTCTGAAAAAATCCTTTTGTAATGGTTATAAACTGCAACAGAAAGAATTTTTTTTGCCCTTTCCTGTCCTATTACGTACTCATCAAGTTTTTTCTTTATTTCAGGAGGAGTTGGTAGCTCTTTTAACTCCTCTATTTCATTTTCTCTACCTTCCAACTCCTCTTTTATAAGCATATTACACTGGGATATACAATCATCACATATGTATATATCATTAGGTCCTGCTATTAAAACTTTAGCTTCGTTTTGTGGTTTCCCACAAAATGAGCATTTGTTCATTTTTTCCATTTTTACCTCTTGGTGATAACTTTATCTATAAGGCCATACTCAACAGCCTCTTGTGCAGACATAAAATAGTCCCTTTCTGTATCTGCTTCAACCTTCTCAAGAGGTTGTCCAGTGTGTTCTGCAAGTTTTTCATTAAGGTATTTTTTCAGTCTAAGTATCTCCCTTGCGTGTATTTCTATATCTGTAGCCTGTCCCTGGAAACCTCCAAGTGGCTGGTGAATCATTATTCTTGAGCTTGGCAATGCATACCTTTTCCCTTTTGTTCCAGCAGCAAGGAGGAATGCTCCCATTGATGCAGCCTGACCCATGCATATAGTACACACGTCAGGCTTTATATACTGCATTGTGTCGTATATTGCAAGACCTGCTGTAACAACACCACCTGGAGAGTTTATATACATGTATATATCCTTGTCTGGGTCTTCTGACTCAAGGAATAACAGCTGGGCAACAACAAGGTTTGCTATATGGTCATCTATAGGGAAACCAAGGAGGATTATTCTATCTTTTAAAAGTCTTGAGTATATATCGTATGCCCTTTCTCCCCTTGGTGTCTGTTCAATAACTATAGGAACAAGCTGGTTAACTATTTTTTCTATTTCTTTACTCATAAATACCTCCGTTTAGATTTTTACTCTTGTTTTGCTTCCTGTTTTTCTTCTTTTGCTTCTTCTTTGGTTTCTTCCTGTTCCTGGGTTTCTTCTTTCTTTCCGTACTTTTCTTCGTACTCTTCTTTAGTCATTTCAATTATGTTTGATTTTCCTTTTATTAAATCTATAACTTTCTTCTTGAGGATTGAGTAAACAATGTTATTTATCAGGTTTTGCTCTTCAAGGTACTTTTTCATCTGCTCTAATGTTGCACCGTAAGCCTTTGCCATTTCTTCTATTTCTTTATTTATCTCTTCCTCGCTTACTTCAATACCTTCCTTTTCAGCTATTTTGTTTATAACAAACATTATCCTTACATTTTTTAAAGCTGTCTGTTCTAAACCCCTTGCAGCAGCTGCTAACATTTCTTGATTTGGCTTTATACCAAAGTTTTCAAGCTGTTCTGCGTAATCCTGAATAAGATACTCAAGTTCAGCTTTTAACAGTGTAGAAGGAACTTCAAAGTCATACTGTTTTGCAAGTTCATCAATGATTTTCTGTTCTATTTCCCTTTCTTTTGCCTCTTCAACCTTCTTCTGAAGGTCTTCTTTTATTTTTTGTTTTGCTTCCTCTATATTTGAGCCTAATCCTACTTCTTTGAAAAACTCCTCATTTAGTTCAGGTAAAACTTTTTTCTTAACTTCTAATATTTTCACTTTGACTGTAGCTTTTCCAAACTCTTTTCCCTGTTCATCGTAAAGGGGAACATTCTCAACCTCTACTTCTTCACCAGCTTTTTTACCTTTTATTTTTTCTTCTATCTCTGGTCTAAGCTGGTTTGCTCCAACTATCACTTCAAAATCATCCTCTTCTTCTTCTCCATTATCTGCAATTATATGGTAGTGGATTTTTATCATATCTCCTTCTTCAACAGGTTTATCAGCAGGTTCATATTTGGCTTTCTGTTCCCTTAATGTTTCAAGGGCTTTTTCTACTTCTTCATCAGAAACTTCATATTTAATAACTGGTATCTCAAATCCTGTGTAATCTTTTAATTCAAACTCTGGGGCTACTTCAAAAGCGACTTTGAACTTTAGCTTATCTCCTTTCAGTTCTATATCTCCAAATGTTACATCTGGAGATACAGGTTTAAGGTTCTGTTCTTCAAGTATTTTTTGAAGTTCTTCTGAAACGAACTTTTTAGTTACTTCCTCTTTTATTGCTTCTTTATACCTTGCTTTTATAATAGATGGTGGAACATGTCCCTTTCTGAAACCTGGGACATTAACATTTTTAGCAATTTCTTTTACGACATCATCAATCATCTTTTTTATTTTTTCACCTTGTTCTTCTACAGTAAGTGTTCTAACAAGACCTTTTTCTTCTACTGTAACGCTCATTCCCTACTCCTTTTATCATTAATTTTATTAAAAAATATAAACTTTTATTATATCAGAATTAGGTTTTCTATCTTATTGGTTTTCAGTGAAATTTTTATAAACTTTCAGATTAAGTTTTCCAAAAATTCATCTACATTTTCAATACTAATTTCTTTCTTTTCTCCTGTTTTCCTTTCTTGAACTTCAACTTTACCGTTCTTTACTCCTCTTCCTACCACTATCCTGTAAGGAATACCTATAAGGTCTGCATCTTTAAATTTCGCTCCAGGGGACATATCCCTGTCATCAAATAATACTTCTATACCTCTCTCTTTTGCTTTCTTGTATATATCTTCTGCAACATCTAATACATTTTTATCTTTTATGTTTAACGCAAGTATCTGAAGTTTAAATGGTGCAATATTTTCTGGCCATATTATTCCATTTTCATCGTGGTTTTGTTCAACAGCAGCTGCCATAAGTCTGCTTACTCCTATACCATAACATCCCATTATTATTGGCTTTTCTCTACCGTCTTTATCAACAAAATAAGCTTTCATTGCTTCTGAATATTTTGTTCCAAGTAGAAAGATATGACCTACTTCTAATCCTGTTGTTTCTTTTAAAGGTTTTTTACATACCGGGCATGGGTCTCCCTCTTTTGCTGTTGAAAAATCAACAAAATCTACAGGTTTAAAATCCCTTGGAATGTTAACATTTATGTAGTGGTAATCTTTTTCATTTGCTCCAACTACAAAATTATGTAAATCCTTTACAGACATGTCTGCGTAAACTGGAAGGTCTATTCCTATAGGTCCAACAAAACCTTCTACTATTCCTAACTTTTCTAACTCTTCAGAGGTTGCAAGGTGAGCATCTATAACACCAAAGTAGTTTATAAGTTTTGTTTCATTCAGTTCTCTGTCTCCTCTTATCAAGACGGCAACAGCTGTACCATCATCAAGAATATAAACAAGGGTTTTTACTATTTTTTTAGGATTTACTTTAAGGAATTTTGCTACTTCTTCAACAGAGGAAACATCAGGCGTATGGATTTTTTCAATAGGCTTTTCTTCTTCTGGAGGAAGTTTATCAAGCTCAAACTCGTATTTCGCTGCCTCAACATTGGCAGCATATCCACAGTTTTCACAGTAAACTATGTGAGCTTCTCCATTTGCAGCTTTTACCACAAACTCATGGGAGTATTTTCCTCCTATAGCCCCTACATCAGCTTCAACCATAAGGTAGTCAAGTCCAAGTTCCGAGAATATTTTATGATAAGTATCTTTCATAGTTTCGTAAGACTTTACTGCCATCTCTTCTGATACATCAAAAGAGTAAGCATCTTTCATTAAAAACTCTCTTCCTCTTATAAGACCATATCTTGGCCTTGCTTCATCTCTGAATTTTGTCTGTATCTGATAGAAGTTTTTAGGTAAGTCTTTATAGGAACGTATATTCTTTCTTACAAGGTCAGTTATTGTTTCTTCATGGGTTGGGCCTAAGGCAAAATCTCTCCCTTTCCTATCCTGGAGTCTGAAAAGTTCTTTTCCATAAACATCCCATCTTCCTGTTTCCTGCCACAGTTCTGCAGGTGTAAGAATAGGAAGTAAAACCTCTAAAGCCCCTGCTTCATCCATATGTTTTCTTATAATATTCTCTATTTTTCTTAAAACCCTTAATCCAAGGGGTAAATACTCATATATACCTGCTGCCAGTTTCCTTATGTACCCTGCTCTAAGGAGATATATATGACTTGGAACTTCCGCTTCCGATGGAGCTTCTTTCATTGTAGGCATAAAGTACTGGGATGCGCGCATGAATTTCCTCCTTAACACTATCAATAAAATTAATTAAACAATAAAAATTATAAGACAATACAGAACCAAAGGTGGATATTATAGATTTGATAATTCTTAATAAGCTAACAAGACCGATAAAACTCAACCTATTTAACAAGTATTCGGTGAGTGTTTTAAGAGAAGAGCCTTTAAAAGGCTCTTTCTCTTCTGAAAAATCTGAAAGCAAAGAGTAAAAGTAGAGCTGTATAAGGAAGAATATCTGTTATCTGTGAATTTTTACTTACTGAACATCCTCCACCGGAAC
>CAZOTZ010000049.1:5899-12461 GCA_964582875.1 uncultured Aquificales bacterium
TCTGGTACTGCTATACCAGAAGGGTCAACTATTACTCCGTTTTCTAATCCATCTTCATCAAAGTTTCCACCATCTTTTAAAAGTATTTTTACATACCTGTTTCCTGGTACTAAACCGTCTTCCCAAGTTTTACCATCTTTACTTGATTTTATTCTATCTTCTGGAAAATCAACAGTTGTACCATCTTCAAGAATTTTTACAAACTTTGCATTTTCAGGAATTTCCTCTGGAAGTTTAACTTTTACGTAAACCTCCTCACCAGGATTTATATCTTCTATTTTCATATTCAGAAGGCCAAATGGGAACACATACTCTCTTACATCACTTATATAATCCTCTCCAACTACAGGTATTGGAGCTATATCGTCTTTTGGAGCTATTGTTGGATTATCGTTATCATTGTTATCTGGTGTTTCAACAAATATATCAATAGTTTTTCCTTTTAGTGTATCAGGGAGCTTAAGTTTATCCCTGATAGCATTAAAGGATTTATTATCAAACCTTATAGAAGCTCTCTTTTTCTTTTTAAAGTTCTTAGCTGTTATTGTTTGGGAATAGCTAACTGTACTTCCACTATCATCTTCTACATAAAGCACAGCATTATAAGTTCCTGGTTCTGTGTATATATGTGGAACCTTTTCATCAAAACACCCTTCAATAACTTTGTCTACACTTCCATCTCCATTAAAATCAATCTTACAATTTATAAGTCCGCCATCTGGGTCATTTGCTTTTATCACGAAAATAACACCTAAAGGGACTTCTCTCTCTGTAAGAATAGCATGAAATGTAGCATTGGGAGGTTTATTTCCTCCTCTTACTTCAATATTTCTTATGATTTTTTTGGAAGTGCCGTACTGACTTTTGACTGTAAAAACTGGAGAGTAAAATCCTTCTTTTTCATATATAAATGAAACAGTGTAAAATCCCTGACAGTTTTCAATAGTTTTATCTGTAATCCCGTCATTATCAAAGTCTATTTCACATATATCATTGTCAGAATACCTGTCATATACATCAATATCAAAATCAACTTTCAAAGGAGCAAATCCTGCTTTTTTAGAAGCTTTTACTTTTATGTCTGGTTTTACCACAGATGTACCTGATATATAGATGAAATCCTCTTTCTTATACTGATATCCATCGTTATCCTTTGCTGTAAATCTGACTAACAGCTTACTTTTATCTAACGTTCCTGACTGGTCATCTGGAAAACCATCCAAGTGAATAACACCTGGATTACAGCTATCCACATGTTCGTATAACTCAAACCATTTTCCATGGTGAGTATGTATTGTATATATATCAAGTGTACACTTGAGACTTTCTGGTTTATCATCAACAACATCTACGTCAAAGTTCACATCTGCAGGGAATTCAATAACTTTTGGATATTCTATTTTTATAAACGGAGGTCTTCCATCTTTTACAAAAACTACACTGTAATCATCATACAGAATATCATTATTGTTTTTCACATAAAAGTAAGCAGCGTATTCTCCTGTATTTAAAGCTTTTCCTTTAATAATATGAAAGCCTTTACAGTCTGAGATATTAAAACCTTTTTCCCTGTTCCATAAAGAAAGGGAACAGGAAACATGAGAATCTTTTGTAGATTGTGTTTCAAATACTGTGAATAAGTCTTTTCCCACATGTAAAGAATCAGGGATAATCTCAAAGTATTTAAAGGAAACCGGGTACTTTTTATCTGTGTACTCATCTGCACCAATGTCTATAGCTTTACCTTCAACCCTTGGATTTCCATCTATATCTAAATCAATTGAAATAGTTCTTCCTTTATCTATTGCAGGTGAGTTTTTAGATATATGGTAATCCTGTTCATTATTGTTTATTGTTTGGAATCCAGGGTCAGCTACTATGTTGTTCTCTTTATGGTAGAAAGGATTATCCAGGTCAAGAGTTACATCTGGAGAAAACAGGTTGTTTTTTATCGTTGCATCGGAAACATCAAGACTCAGAAACTCAAATATATTATTGTATATAGTAGCTTTCTTTGCTTTTATATAAGCATATGTACTTTTCTTTCCTTTTAGAGTTGTAACAAATGTATTGTTTATAAGCCTTACACTTGATTTTTTCTTGTACTCACTGTCTGGGATAAAACACAGGCTAAATGTTGAGGATTCCCCATTATATATATTACCTTTGTAATCGTATATAGGGTAAGCTATAAACACGTTGTTTTTAAAGTTTGAGTTTTCTACGTTTACAATCCCACCAATATGAAAATAGCCGTAATAGGTACTTCCTTTAAAAATATTTCTTTCAGCGTAAAGATTTTTTGAGTAAGAAGCAATTAATCTGTTCAGCTCATTGTTCTCTAAGATAACTTCATCTGTTTTGTATACATACAGACTATTCAGCTTGCTTCCTATAACAACAACTTTTCCGTTTTCGCTACTATTTGAAGAATCAATCAAAGAAAAATCAGACACTTTACTTTTAAGGGATATATGGTCCATAAAATCGTTATTAATCAGATAAATATTTCCACTAATAGATTTTGAGGTAATACTACCACTTTTAAGCTCCTTAAACACTAAAAACGGGTCACTTCCGTAATAGATATTAGAACAGTCTATAACAGGAACAGGGGTATCTAAATGGTCATTAAAAGAATCTATCTCTTTAAATCTGTTATGTATTACATAAATATTCCCTGTCTGGGAAAAAAGTTCCACAGCTGGAACTCTCAATTTATCAAATTCACAATTTCTTATAAAAATATCTCCATTAACAGTACTTACATTTAGTGCCAATATTTTGTCTTTAATTGATGGTCCCTTAAAAGAGATACTGTTAAACTCAACCTTTGAACCGAAATCATCTCCATCCATTTTTACTTTTAAAATGAATTTTGTTCTATCATCTGGCTGTTTTTCCATAATAAGAACAGGTTTATCTGTAGGTGTTTGAGCTTTAATAGTTAGAGATTTCCCATCGGATACAGAAATAGAAATAGTACCAGGTATGTTATACTCCCCTGGAGAAAGAACAACAGTATCCTCTTCTCCGTTTACTGCAGCCTGATTTAAGGCATCAACCAATCCTTCAGTGCTGTTCACAATAAACGTTGAGGCAAAAGAAACAGGAGATGTAAAAACTGATAAAAAAAGACCTGAAAGGAGTATTTTTTTAGATAACATCAAAATTCCCCCAAATTTTTTATTTATTTTAGAATAAACTACCTTAAACTTCTTTTTTTGACAACTTCAACTAAAAATTTAACTTTTTTAACTTCCATATCAGGCATAAGCCCATGTCCAAGGTTAAATATATGACCTGTATCTTTTCCCCACTTTTTTAGTATGGAAACTGTTTTTTCCTCTATCACCTCTTCTGGAGAGTAAAGAACTATCGGGTCAAGGTTTCCTTGGGCAGCTGCTTTACCATTTAACTTTTTCTTAACCTCAGAAAGGTCTATCATCCAGTCAACACTGTAAACATCTGCTCCTGATGTAATCATGTCATCAAAAAATCCTGCAACACCTTTTGTAAAATGGATTACAGGTTGGTAATCCCTCTTTATACCCTTTATTACCTTTTTTACTGGAGGTAATGCAAATTCTCTGTAATCATCTGGAGAAAGGTATCCTCCCCAGCTATCAAAAATCTGTACTGCATCTGCCCCACTTTCTATCTGAAAATTAAGATATTCAATCAACATATCTGCAAGCTTATCTAAAAGCTCTTTAAATGCATCAGGATAGGTGTACATAAAGGTTTTTGCTTTTTTAAAATCCTTTGATGTTCTGCCTTCTATCATATAAGCTGCAAGGGTAAAAGGTGCTCCACAAAAACCTATTGTTGGGATTTCCCTGTTTAAAGCTCTGTTTACACCTCTTATGATTTCCCCAACAAAAAAAACATCATTTTTATTAAATTTTTTTAATTTTGAGATATCATCAGGAGTTTTTATAGGATTTTCAAAAACAGGACCTTCTCCTTCTTTAAAATCAAAATTCATTCCAATACTTTCTAAAGGAGTTAATATATCTGAAAAGATAATAGAAGCATCCACATCAAGGATTTTTTTAGGAAGAATTGTTGCTTCAACTGAAAGTTCAACATTTTTATAAAAATTTTTAAAACTTCCTGCCTTTTTTCTTAACTCTCTATACTCAGGCATGTATCTTCCTGCCTGTCTCATAAGCCAGATAGGTGTTCTTTCTACTGGCTGTCTCAAAGCTGCCCTCAGGAATAAATCGTTTTTTAAATCTTTCATAACACCTCTCCATTTATTTTTTGAAGCATTATAAATGATACAATATATAGAAACTAAAGGTTTCAGGGAGATTATATGATAACTGTTGTTGATTATGGAATGGGAAATTTAAGAAGTGTAGCAAAAGCCCTTGAAAAAGTAGGTTTAGATGTTAAAGTGTCTTCAAATCCACAGGATATAAAAAATTCAAAGGGTATTGTTGTCCCTGGTGTTGGAGCTTTTGGGGATGCTATCCATAATCTTGATAGATTTGGACTTTTAGATGAGGTTATAAAAGCGATAAAAGAAGGTAAACCTTACCTTGGAATATGTTTAGGTCTACAGATTCTTTTTGAATACGGATACGAGTTTGGAGAACATGAAGGGTTAGGTATATTGAAAGGAAAAGTTATCAGATTTGAAGATAAAGAGGGATATAAAGTACCACATATGGGATGGAATCAGGTCTGGATAAAGAAAAAGGAAGGACTTTTTGAAGGAATAAAAGAAGGTGAGTATTTCTATTTTGTTCATTCGTTTTATGCTGTACCTTCAGATGAAAATGATATAGCTTCAACTACAGATTACTCTGTAGAGTTCTGTTCTGCAGTTGAAAAAGAAAATGTATGGGCTGTCCAGTTTCATCCAGAAAAAAGTCAGAAGGCAGGTTTAAAACTCCTTGAGAATTTTAAAAAGTTTGTAGAGAAAGCTTAAATGGATGGAATACTCCTTGTTGATAAACCTGAGAACATAACGTCAAATAGATTAGTCCAGAAAATAAAGAAAAAGATAGAAGAAAAAAAAGTAGGACATACAGGAACTTTAGATTATTTTGCTACAGGATTAATGGTTATAACTGTAGGGAAAGCTACTCGTTTTACAGAGTACTTTCAAGGGTTAGATAAAGAATATATAACAACCGGCGAGCTTGGAAAAATCACTGATACCTATGATAGAGAAGGAAAAGTTTTAGAAGAAAAGGAATGTAATATAACTGAGGAGCAGTTAGAAAAAATAATTAAATCTTTTGTGAAAACATACAACCAGATGCCACCTCCTTACTCTTCAAAAAGGATAGCAGGGAAAAGAGCTTATCAACTTGCAAAAAAGGGAATTGACGTCCCGCTAAAACCAAAAGAAATAACCATATACAGTATAGATATAATTGATATTTCCCTTCCTTTTTTTACTATAAAAGTTCATTGTTCTTCAGGTACTTATATAAGAAGTCTTGTAAAAGAAATAGGAGATGAAACTGGTTGTGGAGCATACGTAAAGTACTTAAGAAGAACAAAAGTAGGCAAATTTTCTGTAGATAATGCTCTGAAACTTGAAGATTTACTGAAAATGTCAAAAAAAGAGATACAAGAGCATTTAATAAAAATAGAAAATGCACTTTACTTTTTTCCTGATATTTATCTTGATAAAGGATTTGATAAAAGATTTTTATTTGGACAGAGGTTCAGGGTACCTTTTTCTTTAAACGGTCTTGTAAAGGTTTTCAGTAAAGATGGTGTGTTTTTAGGAATTGGAAAAATAAAAGAAGGTCAGATTTTGCAACCTGTAAAAGTAATAAAATGAAGAGAGAAAAGGGATGGGGAAATCTTTTAAGCATAATTACAAAATAGTCTTAAGTTATATTGGGACAAAATACTACGGGTGGCAAAGGCAACCAAATCACATATCTGTCCAGGAAGTTGTGGAGAACCGGCTATCTGAACTTTTTAAAGAAAAGATAACTGTAATAGCATCAGGGAGAACAGATGCAGGAGTTCATGCTTTAGGTCAGGTAGCAAACTTTAAAACAGTTTCTTATAGGGAGCCTCAGGAAATTTACAGGTATATGAATGCAACACTTCCAAGGGATATAGCTGTTAAAAAGGTAGAAGAGGTGCCTTTATCTTTTAACGCAAGATTTAGTGCAAAAGGGAAAACATACATATACAGAATTTACACAAAACCAGACCCTTTTCTTTATGGATTTGGATGGTATATATCTAAGAAACTTGATATTTTTAAGATGAACCATGCCCTTGAAGTGATAAAAAACTCAAAATCCTTACTTGCCCTTGCTAAAAAAGGAGAGTATAAAAGAACAGATGTTGATATCAGAGAGCTATACCTTAGATATGATGGCAAAATCATAGAAATAGAAATAACAGCGTCTCATTTCTTAAGGTATATGGTAAGAAAAATAGTAGCCCATGCTGTACAGGTAGGATTAGGTTCTCTTTCTATAGATGAACTAAAACAGATACTCAGTTCTGAAGACCCATCTAAAGGAATATATATAGCTCCCCCTGAAGGGCTTTTTTTAAAAGAAGTTTACTACTGATA
>CAZOTZ010000050.1:0-12189 GCA_964582875.1 uncultured Aquificales bacterium
TAGCATCAAAAGAAGTAATACCAAACATACCAAGGTTTGATACTGCAAATGTTCCCTCTGACAGTTCCCCTAAAGAAAAAGAGTTTTTCTCAGCTTTCTCTTTAAATGTATGGAGGATTTGTGATATTTCTGAGACAGATTTTTTATCAACCTGCTTAACGACAGGAGCGAAAAGTTTTCCGTCTTCTGTAGCAACAGCAACAGATATGTTTACATTTGGATAAACATAGTACTTTCCTTCTCTATAAACAGTTCTTAGTTTAGGAGTTTTTACCATAAAATCTCCTAATACTTTTATAAACCAGGCTGTAAATGTCTTTTCTTTGTCCCAGTTTATAAGGGAAAAATCAAACTCTTCGTATATATGAAAAACTGGAATTTCAAGGCTCCTTTTTAGACTACTGATTAAAGATTTCTGGATTGAATTAATTTCTTGAACAAGAGGAATGTTATTTTCCTGTATGTAGTTTTCAACAAGTTTTTCATTTATTTTCTTTTTGTAAGTGTTATAAATGTTCTCAAGGGAAAGGTTATACTCTTTTGCCAATTCCAGGGCTTTTTCTGTGAAAAATTTTGAGTAAAAGTAATTTTTGATATCTTTTTCATGGGCAGGAGATGGGATTTTTCCTTCTTTCTGCAGTTTTTCTAAATCAACACCTAATTCCTTTGCTAACTTTCTTGCAGCTGGAGAAGCTGTACCTGACGGAAGCTTCTCAGGTTCAACCTCTTCTACTTTTATTTTGAATTCTTCTTCTGATTTTTTTTCTGGTTTTTTCTCTACTTTTTCCTCTTTTTTTTCAACTGTAGCTTTTTCTTCTTCTGTTTCTAAGACAGCAATAGGTTCTCCAACAGGGACTTCATCTCCCTCTTCAGCGAGTATTTTTACAAGTATTCCTGATTTGAAAGATGGAACTTCCATAACTGCTTTATCTGACTCTACTTCCACTATAGGTTCGTTTTTTTCTACTTTATCTCCGATATTTTTTAACCACCGGACTATTTTCCCAGTTTCCATTGTGTCTGTTAAACGGGGCATTGTGATTTTATATTCCATGTTTCTTTCCCCACTTAATTATTTTTTCAGCTATTTTTTCAGGTGTTGGTATAGAAGCAAGCTCAAGTTTTCTGTTGTATGGTGTTGGAACATCTTCCCCTGATATTTTTAGAGGAGGTGCATCAAGCTCATAAAAGAAATGTTCAACAACCTGTGAAATGATTTCCGATGCAAAACTTCCTGTTTTAGGCTCTTCATTTACTACAACAAACCTTTTGGTTTTCTTAAGTGATTTCCCTATAGTTTCTATATCAAGGGGATTTAAAGAGTTAAGATTAATAACTTCACATGAAATACCTAACTCTTTTTCTATAACTGGTACAGCTTTTAGTGTGTCGTGGAGCATTTTTAGATAGGAAACAATTGTTATATCCTTTCCTTCTTTTACTATGTCAGCTTTAAATGGACTAAAATCATTCCTTTCTTTAAATGGAAAGTCTACAGGGTACAGAAGCTCATGCTCTAAAAATACTACAGGGTCATCAAGCTCAATAGCAGCTTTTAAACCGTAGTAAGCAGAGGTTGAATCTGACGCCACAAAAACCCTGAGACCTGGAACTGAGGCGAACATTCTCTCCAGGCTCTGGGAATGCTGTGCTGCAAGCTGTATAGCTGTTCCCTGGGGCATTCTTACAACCATAGGAAGGGCAACTTTACCTCCACTCATATACCTTATTTTTGCCATCTGATTAACTATCTGGTCCATTGCTATAAGGGAAAAATTAACAGTCATTATTTCAGCTACAGGTCTAAGACCACCTATAGCCATTCCTACAGCATTTCCAACAATTGAGTTTTCAGCTATTGGTGTATCTATTGCCCTTTTTTCTCCGTATTTTGCGTAAAGTCCCTCTGTAACTCTGTAGTTTCCACCGTAAAACCCAACATCTTCACCTAAAATAACAACTGTTTCATCTTTTTCCATCATCTCATCTAATGCTTTGTTTAAAGCTTCACGATACAACATCTGTACACACCTCACAGTAAACATCTTTATACAGTTCATCTAAATCTGGCTCTGGTGATTCAAGGGCAAATTTAACAGCTTCCTCTATTTCCTTTTCCACTTTTTCATCTACTTTTTTTATGTATTCTTCAGTTAAAAGTCCTTTTTCTAATGCTTTCTTCTTCAGATTTTCTATAGGGTCCCTGTCCTTTGCTACTTTTAACTCCCTTGGGGAACGGTAATCCCCACTATCACTCATTGAGTGGGGCTCATATCTGTAGGTTATTGCTTCAATAAAATAAGGTTTACTTTCAGTTTCAACGTAATCTTTAGCTCTTTCAACAGCTTCAAAAACCTCAAAAAAATCCATTCCGTTAATCTGCTCTGCAACCATAAAAGGTTTAGCTTTTTTATACAGGTCTGTTATTGCAGAAGCTCTATCAACCCTTGTTCCTATTGCGTAGTAGTTATTTTCACAGAGGAAAATTACAGGCAGTTCCCATAAAGAAGCAAGGTTTAAAGATTCATAAAAATTTCCTGCGTTTGTGGCACCGTCTCCAAATGCTACCATAACCCCTTCAGTATGTCCTAAATATTTCCTTGCATAAGCTGCTCCTACCGCGTGGGGAATTTGGGCTCCTACAATTGCATTTCCCCCGTAAAAGTTAAACTTAGGGTCGTAAAGATGCATAGAACCGCCTTTGCCTTTAGAAACACCTGTTATTTTTCCAAACAGTTCAGCCATTACATACCTGGGTTCCATTCCCCTTGCAAGTGCCCATACGTGTTCCCTGTAATGTACAAATAAATCTCCTTTTCCAAAGGCAAGGGATGCCCCAACATGAACCGCTTCTTCTCCAATAGCCAGATGTAAAAATCCTGCTATATTCCCTTTCATATACTCTTCCTTTGCTCTGTATTCAAATTCTCTACCAAGTTTCATAAGGTAATAGGCTTTCTCTACATAGGATTTATTCATATCTATCCCCCTAGTGGGTTTCTGGTTATTAATCTATAATTTAGCTTTAACTGAGACAATATTCATTTATAATGTTTTTTTAAACAAAAGATTTGAGGTTAGAAATGGTAGTAAAAGTTCTTCTTGTCTTTGGAATTTTAGTGGGAATATACGCAATATTTAACAATATTGGAGGTGTGTTCTCGGCATTTCAGATACAGGATAAAACATTAATGACAGCAAAATTACTCCAAAGTCTTATGCCTGTTGTTGCCGGTGGTGTTATTGTCTGGGTATCAGCTATGAACCTTTATGACCTTATATTTAAAAAGGAGAAAAAGGCAAAATGATGCTTCAAAACCTTGTTTTTAACAGACTCGGCAACTCTTTTTCTGCAATGGTTGAGTATGAGGACAGGACTGCCCAGATATGGGATGATGTTAAATTTTCAGGTAGTTTTTTGCTTGAGATAACCGGTATCTGTACTGAAGAAAATGGTATCTTCTCTGTACAGTTCAGTGTAAACAGACAAACTTTCAAGGTTTTTTTCAACAGCTCTGGTTTTGGTATAGAGGATTATAGTTTTTCCGTTGGTGATGAGTACTTTTATCTTGAAACAGATAATCCTGAACTTCTTTTTAAATTATCTATGACTGATTTTGAATATATATCTGTTGAAAAAGGAAATGAAAAACTTACTGTGAAAATTCCAGAAAAGAATTTTTTCAAAGCTTTAGGAGAGTTTGTTTTAACTGTTAAATATTCCTGATATCAACGTAGGAACCTGAAGGAAAAGTTCTCAATATATCAAGTTTTTCATAAAGGAGGTTAGCTGCTTCTTCTGGTGTCATTTTAGGGGCATTTTTTATCCTTTTAACAGAAGGGAACTTATTTTCGTCTGCTGATAAAACGAACTTTTCAAGCATAGGTGTAAGAATAAGCCCTGGTGCAAGGGCTATTAAATGGGTGTTTTCCATTTCCCTTGAGTAGAGTTTAATAAGCATATTTAGTGCCGCTTTAGAGATTGAATAGCCGTGCCATCCTCTATTTCCATTCACAGATGCCCCTGAAGAAACAGCAATAACTGTTTTAACGTTTATTTTTTTATCTATAAAGTAATCTAAAATGATTTTGTTAGCCCAGACGTTTAAATCCATCATCATTTTCATCTCATAAATAGGGGTGTCGTGTATATCTTTTAGTTCTGTAAGAATACCTGCATTCAGTATCGCTATTTCTATATCATTTACATCTTTCAGCAAGACATCTAAAGACCTGTAAATATTTTCAAGGGCTAAGAGGTCAGCTTTATTAAAATGTACTTTACCTCTTAGCCTATCTGGTAAATGTCTACTAAGGGCATAGACAGAATACCCTTTTTTTAAAAAAAGCTCAGCTAAAGCTTCTCCGTATCCTGAACCTACTCCTGTTATAAAAACCTTTTTCATATTTACATCCTGCATGGTATTTGTTTAGAGAATACTATTTCATCTACAAACTCTAAAAGCCATGTTCTAAAGTCCCTTTCATCAGGGTTAAACTTTTTTATCCATTCTTCATCATACTCAATAACAGTATCTTTTTGTTTCTGTATTTCCTCATCCCCAAAGTTTATTGATATTGTTTCATTGGCAACAGCAAGCTTTAAAGAGTCTGAATCAAGCTCTTTTACAAGCTCTTTTAAAGGCTTATCAAACTCCTCATAAGACAGAATAAAGTACCTGTGTTTGATTACATCTCTCCCATTTTCTTCAAGAACATAATGGATATCAACAACCTTTTCTACTATTGGTTTTTCAAACTTTACGTTCCCCACTATTATTTTTTTCATTTTTATCCCCCATGAGGGCAATTTAATAAAAAAACTTACATTTTTTGTGAAAATTTTTCAAGAATGAAATATATTATATTGGTTATGAATGAAAAGATAAAAACAGCTGACGGTACTGAAACTTTTTTTAATAAGGAATACAAAGAAGCCTACCATAGTACAAAGGCAGGTGCCTATACAGAAAGCTTATACAAATTTGTTATTCCGTGTAAGATTAAAGGCCTTGCAGAGAAAGGAAGTATAAGAATTTTAGATGTTGGGTTTGGTCTTGGTTATAATGTGGCTGTTGCTATTTCTGAAGCTAAAAGAGTAAATGAAAACGTTAGTATTGATATAGTATCTATAGAAAAAGACCCTGAAGTTTTTGAAAGGATTAAACAGCTAAATATCCCAGAAAATTTAAAAGACGCTTACGATTTTATACTATCTGGAAAATTTCAGGGGTTTTTTATTAAAAATACAAGGTTTTACGGGTATGTATCTGAAAAAAATGGTTTGTGTTTGAAAGTGATATTAGGAGAAGGAAGAAAAACACTAAAGATGTTAAGTGATTTAAAACTCAAATTTGATGCGGTTTTTTACGACGCTTTTTCCCCTAAAGTTAACACAGAAATGTGGACAGTTGATATTTTCAGAACTGTAAAAAACCTTATGGAAGAAGAAGCTGTTTTTGCAACTTACAGCGCATCCCTTGCTGTTAGAAAAGGGCTTATTGAAGCTGGTTTTAAAATAGGTCTTGTTGAACCTGTTGGTAGAAGAAGTTATTCAACAGTAGCTACAATAAAAGGAAGTATTCCACCTTTAACAGATAAGGAAAAGGAAAGGATAAATAAATCACCGTATGCTGTTCCCTATAGAGACCCAGAGCTTTCAATGGAACCTGAAGAGATTAAAAGAAAATGGGAAGAATTAGTTAAAAAACAAGTTAAATGAACACCTTACCTTAAAACTGTGAAACATGCTAAAATAGTT
Organism: uncultured Aquificales bacterium; assembly: GCA_964582875.1. GTDB lineage: Bacteria > Aquificota > Aquificia > Aquificales > Hydrogenothermaceae > JAADDV01. The sequence goes on from CAZOTZ010000050.1 coordinate 5,762, forward strand.
ATAAAATCGCCGTTTCCCAAGGAGGAAATTTTGGAACTTGTAATAGACAAAACTGATTTGCAAAATGTTCTAAAAAAAGCCATATCAGCTACAGAAAAAAAGTCTGCCCTTCCAATACTTTCAAACTTTTTACTTGAAGCTAAAGACGATAAACTAACAGTACAGGGAACTGACCTTGAAGTTCATGTGTCTGTTTCTGTTTTTGCAAAGGTTGAGAATGAAGGGATAGCCTGTGTGAATGCAAAAAAACTGACAGATATCTCAAGACTTCTTCCAAGTAATGAAGTTTATATAAAACTTGAAGATAATCATCTAAAAGTAAAATCCGGAAAAACAAAGTACAATCTACCTGTTTCTTCCCCTGAAGATTTTCCTAATATGTATCCTTTTCCAGAGGATAACGCTTTTATTATTTCTGGGGAAAACCTCCAGAAAGCTATTTCCAAAACAATATACGCAACCTCTAAAGAAGAAAGTAGATTTGCCCTTCAAGGGGTGCTTTTTAAATCTTTAGATGGGACAATTGATGTTGTTGCAACAGATGGACACAGATTAGCCCTGTATACAATAGAAAGAACAGGAACAGGGGATATAAACATAATTGTTCCACAAAAGGCATTAAATGAACTGAAAAAACTTTTAACTGGTCTTGAAGATGTAGAAGTAGCAGCTACTGACCAGTATGTTTTCTTCAGAACAAAAGAATGGATACTCATGAGCAGACTTCTTGAAGGAGCTTTTCCAGACTACACCCAGGTTATACCTAAAGAGTTTTCAAGGGAGATTAAACTGAACAAAAAAGAGTTTTTAGAAGCTGTAAAAAGAGTTTCAGCTGTTATTGAAGGGGACACAAAACCTTTAAAGCTTACCCTTAAAGAGGGAGTTTTAGAGTTGAAAAGTGCTTCTCCAGAATACGGTGAAGCTGTAGATGAAATAAGTATAGATTACTCAGATGAAGAGTTTTCTATTGGTTTTAATGCAAAATATCTGATAGAAGCTGTAGATGTCATTGATAGTGAAGATATAATCATTAAATTTACAAATCCAAGTGCCCAGACACTCTTTTTACCTTCAGATGAAACAGATAAGTACAAAGCCATAGTTATGCCTATGGAAGTTTAATAAAAATTGAAAAATCAATAGATGGAAATAAAGTATCCATCTGCAGATAAACAAAATTTCACGAGGTGAAAAGGATTGGAAGAAAAAAAGAATTTAGCAGTTGAAGAATACGGCGCTGAAGCAATAGATGTTGTAGAAGGTCTTGACCACGTCAGGGCAAGACCTGCTATGTACATTGGAGATATAGGAGAAAGGGGGCTTCACCACCTTATATGGGAGCTTGTTGACAACGCAGTTGATGAAGCAATGGCAGGCTATGCTAAAAATATATCTGTTATCATCCATGAAGATGGTTCAGCAACAGTTGAAGATGACGGTAGGGGTATTCCAGTAGATATACACCCTAAAACTGGAAAACCTGCTGTTGAAATGGTTTTTACAGTTTTAGGGGCAGGTGGTAAGTTCTCTAAAAAGGCCTACCAGTATTCTGGTGGTCTACACGGTGTTGGTGCTTCTGTTGTAAATGCTCTATCAAAATGGTTGGTTGTTGAAGTTTACAGGGATGGGAAAGTTTACAGGCAGGAGTATGAAAGGGGAAAAGCAATTACACCTTTAAAAGTTATTGGAGAAACCCATAAAACAGGAACTAAAGTAACATTTATGCCTGATGATGAGATTTTTGAAACAGTTAAGTTTAAGTATGACACTATAGCTAAAAGGTGTAGAGAGCTTGCATTCTTAAACTCAGGGGTAAGATTTTTCACTGCAGATGAAAGAACAGATATACAGGAAGAGTTCCTATACCATGAAGGTATAAAGGACTTTGTAAGGGTTTTAAATCAGGCTAAAGACCCTTTATTTGATGAAATCATATATATAAAAGATGAAAAAGATAGGGTTATTGTTGAGGTAGCATTCCAGTACACAAAAAGCTATAACGAAGTTATAGAAAGCTTCGTCAACAACATAAAAACTGTTGAAGGTGGAACCCATGTAGCAGGTTTCAGAGGAGCATTAACAAAAGCTATGAATAAAACCCTATCTGGGATGAGACTTCCCAAAGAGCTGAAAAGCGGTGTAAAAGGGGAAGACTTAAGGGAAGGTCTCACAGCAGTTATATCAGTAAAAGTACCAGAACCACAGTTTGAAGGTCAGACAAAATCCAAACTTGGAAATCAGGAAGTAAGGAAGATTGTTGAAACAGTTGTAGGTGATGCACTACTTGAGTATTTTGAAAAAAACAAAGATATAGCCCTTAAAATAGCAGAAAAAGCAATAGAAGCAGCTATAGCAAGGGAAGCAGCGAGAAAAGCAAAGGAAATATCAAGGAGAAAATCCTTCTTAGAGGATACATCTTTACCAGGAAAACTTGCAGACTGTTCAGAAACAGACCCTGAAATCTGTGAGCTTTTTATAGTGGAAGGGGAATCGGCAGGAGGTTCAGCTAAACAGGGAAGAGATAGGAAAACACAGGCAATACTACCTTTAAAAGGTAAAATTCTCAATGTGGAAAAAGCAAGGATTGATAAGATACTGTCAAATGAAGAGATAAGGTCAATCATAAACGCAATAGGAACAGGAATTGGTCTTCCAACATCAGAAGAAGAAGAAGGATTTGATATATCAAAACTAAGGTACCATAAAATAATCCTTATGGCTGATGCAGACGTAGATGGAGCCCATATAACAACCCTTCTGCTTACACTTTTCTACAGGTACTTCCCACAAATAATAGAAAACGGATTTTTATACATAGCCCAGCCTCCACTTTATAAGCTAAAAAAAGGACGTTCTGAGATATACGTTAAAGATGACGAGGAATTAAACAAAATCGTTTTAGATTTTGCTGCTGACGAAATAAAGTTTGAAGGAAGAGAACTTACAAAACTACAGATAAAAGAAATTGCAAAAATGGCAAAAGAGTACTCGGAGCTTAAAAGAAGTGTAGAGAAAAAAGTAGATAAGGAAGTTTTAGATACAGTTATTAGATTAGGTATTACTGAAGATGACCTTTTAGATGAAAACAAAGTGAAGGAGATTGTAGAGAAACTACAGGAAAAACTACCTGAGTACGACTGTTATTACGAAAGAAATCCTTTTGAAGGTGATATAGAGATTTTCTGTGATAGAAAAGAAAGATTTGGAAAAGTATCAAACAAGATAGATGATGACTTTTTAACTTCTTATGCGTATAAAAGACTTTCTGAGCTTGAAAAACAGATTAGAAGCAGTATAGGTGAATTACCTGTAAAAATCTCTTATAAAACAAGGGAAGTTGAGTTAAACAACATTGATGAGCTGTTTAGTATCATCTGGGATGCTGGAATGTATGGAGCAGAAGTCCAGAGGTACAAAGGTCTTGGGGAAATGAACCCTGAACAGCTCTGGGAAACAACAATGAACCCAAAAACAAGAAGGCTTATGCAGGTAACCCTTGAAGATGCAGCCTTAGCTGATGAGATTTTTTCTATACTCATGGGAGAGAAGGTGGAACCAAGAAAAGAGTTTATTATGAAGTACGCAAAAGAGGTTAAAAATCTTGATATTTAAAAATCAGCCCTTTAAGGGCTGGTTTTACGCTGTTTTTTCATAACTTTCTTCGTATTTTTCTATAATAATTTCTCCAAAATCTTCTTCCTGATATATTGTTATCTTTTTATCATAATGGAGAAACAGTAAAGCAACGAAAGCCTGTGCCTTGTTTGGAACAGACAGCTGGGAAAATGAAATAAACCCATTCAGGTTTGAAAGCTCTTTTTCTAAAAATTCTATAGTTTCCTCAAGTGTAGCGTGGAAAAGGGGAACAGTTAACTGTTTAGGTTTCCTTGTATAGCCTTTTTTTCTTTTGTACTTTCTTTTTGGTTTAAACTCAATAACCGGTGCAATGTACTTTTTCAATACATGGGCAATCTCATCAACAGTGTAAAAACGCTTAATTCCAAATATTCTCTTTCTCTTTATTTTCTCTTTTTCTTCCTCCTGCTCATCTAAACCAAGAGCTTCTGCCTTCATCTTGAGCAGTAAAGCAGCTGCTGCAAGAGCTTTTGAAGCAAGTCTTAAATCAGGTATGTACATATTTTTTATTTCCTGTAAATACTTATCTGCAAGTTCAACAATATCAACATTCCATGGGTCTATCTCACCATTTATTATAAGTTTAAGAACGATATCAAAAGGATGTTTTTCTTGGTTGTCAAACATCTTTACCTTCCTGACAGTTTTCTACCTTTTCGGATATATATCTTCTTCTCTAAATACTTAAAATAGTCCTCAGGAAGTTCTAAATCATATATAAGAGCAAACACTTTATTTTCCTTTATCTGTTCCTTAGATAGTTTTACAAAGTCTTTGTATGTTGTAATCCAGAAATCAACGTCTTTGTAAAGGTCAAGCTTTTTATAATCATAATGGTCAGGAAAAGATTTAGTGTATTTTATCCTGAACCCACATTTATCTGCACAGTCCATCATATATCTGAAAAACTGGTTATTATTTCCTAAACCTGCAAAAATCCCAACATCAACATTAACCATTATGTCAAAGTTATACTCAAGTTCACCATTGGTAAGTCTTACAAACTTTTCTTTAGCTAAAAAGTAAGGTTTAGCATACTGGTTAAGGTAGTAAAAAAATTCCTGTTTCTGGGTTTCATTTAAAAGGAAAAGTTTTGTTATAACAAAAGCGTCAGCGTATTTGTTAAAGTACTTCGGTTCCCTTAATTTACCTGAAGGTAGCAGATTATCTTTCCAGAAAGGCCTTGTTGCATCTATAACTAAAATATCAACATCTCTATTAAGCTGGTAGTGCTGGAAGCCATCATCAAGTATAAAAATATCAACAGGAAATGTTTTTAAAGCTTCTAATCCAGCTTCGTATCTTGATTCTCCAACAACAACAGGAATTCCATTTTTCCCAATCAGGAAAGGCTCATCCCCTGCTGTTTCCACATCAACAAAGATATCTTTTCCATCTGAAACAATAATAACACCTTTTGATTTTCTTTTATAACCCCTTGATAAAACACATACATTTAAGCCTCTTTTTTGAAGTTCTTTAGCAGTAGCAATAGTTACAGGTGTCTTCCCTGTTCCCCCTACAGAAAGGTTTCCTATAGAAATTACAGGAATATCAAAGCTTTTCTTTTTCAGAATTCCTGTTTTATAAAGTTTCCTTCTTAAAGAAGCTAAATTTCCGTAAATTTTTGATAAAAACTTTTTCATTATTACTAAAGCTATTTTTGTTTTTATGATTTAAAATATTAACATAATGTTTATAAAAAACCTGTTAAAAATCTTCCAAAGAGAGTACTTTTTTAATACAAACCCTATATATTCAATATCTCTAATAGGAACTTCTTATCTTTTTTTGTACTCTTTAATTCATTTTGCCAGGAAAGATTATAGTATAGCAGCTATTGAAGTCCTTCTTGTGATTTTTTCATTTATAAATATGTTTTTTTACAAAAAAACAGGAAATAAAGAGCTTTCAAGTAGTATTATTCTTTTAGCTATGATTATTTTCTTTGATTATTTGATAATAAACGGTGGTTTATACAACACAGGTATTTACTGGATATACTTTTACCCTACCCTTGCTTTCTTTCTTAAAGATAAACTGAAAGGAGTATACTGGAACTTTTTCTTTTTACTTTCAATCCTTGGTCTTATTTTTTTACAGGAAAAAGGTTTTTTAAGACTTGCTTATCCTACAAACATACTGATTTTTTCTCTTATCACATACTCTTCAATTTTTATCATTCTTCTTTTTATAAAATCAAACATAAACTACAGCTACCATAAGATAGAAAAACTGGCAACAACAGATAGTCTCACAGGGATATTTAACAGATTTCAAATAATGAAACTTCTTGAAATGGAAGTTGAAAGGGCAAAAAGGTACCAGAAAGTATTCTCAATAGTACTTTTTGATATTGACAATTTTAAACAGATTAACGATACATACGGACACCAGAAAGGGGATGAAGTTTTAAAAAAAATAGCAAAACTTTTTAAAGAAAACCTGAGGAAAACTGATTATTTTGGTAGATTTGGTGGTGAAGAGTTTATTATTATTGTTCCAGAAGCAACAACAAGAGAAGCCTATCTCCTCGCTGAAAAGCTAAGAAAATTACTTGAAAAAAGTAAGTTTGATGATATAGGAAGTATTACAGCAAGTTTTGGAATATCCCAGTACAGCCCAGAGAAGAGTATAACTAAACTTTTAAAGGAAGCTGATGATGCCCTTTACTCAGCTAAAAGGGAAGGAAAAAATAAAGTGAAGGTATACAATGGAAAAGGGTGCCTGAAGGCACCTTAAAACCTCATGTTCACATTCATATATATAAACCTTCCTGGTTCTGGTATCTT
>CAZOTZ010000051.1:0-11322 GCA_964582875.1 uncultured Aquificales bacterium
AGTGAAATTGCCTCAAAGATACTTGCTAATTTTGAGGAAGAAATAAGTAATTTTGTAAAAATTTCCCCTGTTGAGATAAAAAAACCTACTGCAGAAACAGATGAAGCAAAACTTGAAGAAAAGAGATAAGGAGCAGGTATGAGTTATATTGTTGTGTATATAACAACACCAGATTTAGATACAGCTAAAAAGTTAGCAGATACCCTTGTAGAAAATAAACTTGCTGCATGTGTAAATATAACCCAGAAAGTTCATTCTGTTTACTACTGGCAGGGGAATATTGAAAGGGAAGATGAGTTTTTACTTATTATAAAGACACGGGAAGATAGATTTACGAAACTTGAGGAAACAGTAAAAGAAATCCACCCTTATACAGTACCAGAGATAATAGCTATCCCTGTTGTTAGAGGTTCTCAGGATTACCTTAACTGGATAGATGAGACACTGGAGAGGTGAAAACCTCTCCTTTTTAAGCTGCTTTTAAGGTTTCACACTTAGATTCTATTTCTTTTAGTTTTTCAGAGTATTTTTTATACAGTTCTTTAGACTGTTTATCTGTTTTCTTTCTGTAGTATTTTGCACATCTGTTTGCCCTTCTGTACTCTGAAGTCAAGAACCATATAGCTATGTCTTTTGCTGTAGAATAAAGGTCTTTACCGTGTTTTCTAAGCTCCCTTTTTAATCTTCTTAGCTCTTTTTTAGGGGCGTGAACAGAAAGAAGTTTTAGTTCCTTACCTTTGCCAATATTTACTATTTCTTCCATAACAGATTTAAATGAACCCTGGAGTTTTTTCTTTTCTCCAGACACAGAAAGCCACAGCTCCATAACTTCCACCTCCTCTGTTATGTTTTTTAGCGGAAGTTAAGAAACTGGAAGCACAAAAAAATATTTTAAAATAATTTTTTTGATTTTCAATATTAATGGTTTTTCCGAATAACGATAAACTTTCTTTCTGGAAGACCAATAAGCTTAAGGGAGTAAGTAAACTGTTTAAGTTCTTCCTCAACTTTTTTGCCTTTCATTATCACAAGGTAGCCACCTTTTTTTAATAAATCTTTTCCCCATTTTAGTACTTCAAATGTTTCCCCTGCAGCTCTACTTACAACAATATCAAATTTATCTTCCACATCTTCTGCCCGTTTACATAAAACTGTATATTTTAGGTCTAACCTTTTTTTGATAAGTTCTAAAAAAATGCATTTTTTTTGGACAGCTTCAATGAGAAACAGCTCTATATCATCTCCATAGTATATTTTTAGTGGAATTCCTGGTAAACCAGCTCCTGTTCCTAAATCAGCAATACTTTTTCCTACAACATCTAATCCTATTCCTTCAAAGAGTTTTACGAGGGATAAGCTATCTAAAAAATGTTTTGTGATAATCTCTTCTTTTTTTCTTATAGATGTAAGGTTATATACCCTGTTCCATTTAGATATTTCTTCAAGGTAAATCTGGAATTTTTCTAACTGTTCACTGGAAAGGTGTATACCATTTTTTTCACAAAGTTCCTTTAGTTTTTGTATCATTTCAGAACTTTTCCTGTTTTAATATAGAAGATATACAGGTCAAGTTCTCCCTGTGTTAATCCAAAATCTTCAGCTATTTTTTCAAGGGCTTCTTCACATTCTAAATAAACTCTTTTTGTGATTGTTTTCCTTGGTTTTACAAGACCTTTTTCAAATAAAAACCTGGATATATGCCTGTCTATGATTGCAACATCTTCAAATCCTACATTCCTTAAGAAATGGCTTGATTCTTTATATCCGTATCCCTTTACTTCTTTTACCAGCACTTCCCTTGCTTCTTTTCCACTTGTGTAATTTTTGACAATATCCTCAAGTAGTTCTTTTTTTTCCCTTAAAGCTACTATCCTCTCTGCTCTCTGCATAGCAAATCTGTGTCCTTTTGACCTTATAATCTCAAATAGTTTTTCAAGTGGGTATTTATGAAATCCTTCTATACCTACTTCTTTTTGTATTTTTATTCCCATTACAGCTGATGAGTTTGCAGTCAGAATACAGAAAGAAGCTTCTGAAAATATATCTGCTTCATAGGGTTCTATGTTAACAAACGGTTTGAAATCAAAGGTTGTTATTCCTTTCTCCCTGAGATTTTTAAACTGGGATATCCTTTGGTTTACGTATTTGCCAACTTCCTGAATTGCTTTCTTTATCTCTTCTTTTGCTGGTATCATTCTACTATATTTGAGCCGTTAATAAATATTCCGTCAGAATCTACAAAAACGTTATGTAATACCCTTCTATTCTGTGAGAGTCTTACTTTTTTGTTATCAAAAACAACTTCAAGTTTGTCTGCATTGCCTATTGTTTCAAACCTTATTTTTTTACAAAAGGATATTTTTTTCTTTTCTCCTTTTCTTAGCTTTAGTATAAATTCTCTACCATCAACGTAGGCAGTAAGCCATACATTAGAATTTGCTTTGAGTGTTATATCGTTGATTTTTTTACCATCTTTTTTTATTTCTTTAAAAGAGATTATCTCTACAGGCTCTTTAGGATAAGATATACTCTGAATAAACTCTTTAAAAGAAAAGTTATTTTCAGCTTTTGTTGTAATTCTTGATAAAAAAATAACTGAAACTATAGAAGCTGAGACAAAGGAAAATTTGAAAAGTTTGGTTATAGCTGAGATTAAAGCAGGAGGTACGCTTTTCTTTTTTTCTTTTTTTACTTCTACAACAGGTTCTTCTTTTTTTGGTTCTTCTATATGAATATCAAGTCCATACTCTTTTATAAGTTGTTTTATTAAATATTTGGCGTACGGTTCCCTTTCCGGATAAGAAGGGTCTTCCTCTATGTTCTTTAATGTCTCCAGGGAAATTTTTGTTTTTTGATTAACTTCTTTGATGGAAAGCCCTCTTTTTTCCCTTTCCTCTTTTAAAATCTTCCCGATTTCTGATAAAGCTGGCAACTTTTCCTCTTAAGTTTTATTAATAAGCGCCGATACATATTAATTATACTATCTGTATCAGAAATTTTAAAGCTAATTATTAATTTTTTCCTTTTTCACTTGTTTTTCGTGGTGAATTTTCCCTAAACCTCCTAATGTTTCACATCCTGTTATAACAACAGCTATATCTCCTTTTATTATCTCATCTTTATTTTGTTTTACACTTTCTTTAATAGTAGTTAAATCACAGCTGAAGCTCCCATCTGGCATTGTATCACTGTGGAAAAATATTTTTTTATTGGCTTCTATATTTCCAATAATAAGGTTTCTTGATTTTGCATCTGTATCAAACTCTGCTTTAAGGGTGAATTCAAGTTTTGTTCCTTCTTTAATCTCGCCTATCTGTTCTTTACCTACAATAAAAACAGGATTGTTAAAAAATCTTGGCTCTTTTAAGGGAACTTCTATAAGCTTTGTTTTGAGTATCCACAGCTGTGTATTTGATTTGTTTAACCTTGCCACAAACTTTTCTTCTTCTTCCTTTATCTCTGCTACTTTTGCTCTAAGTAATCCCCTTATAGACTTTGACATTGGTAGTACTGTATGGGGAACAGGATTTTTATTAACTTTTAATGTTGATGAAATCAGTTTCCATCCTATAAAATCAAACTCCTCTTCTGTACAGGAAAGTCCTAATCCTTCAGCAAAGTCTCTGATTTCCTTTATAAAAAGAAGCTCTTCCCTGCTTCCTGGAATTCTACCTTTACCAAAAGAAACAAGTTCAGGAATAAAGTCAAGTCCTTTTCTTTGTTGAAAAAGGGCGTATAAACACCCACAGTAGTTCTGGTGGTACAGTTCCATTTCCTTTGAAAGTCTGTTCATCTTTTCAATACCACCTTGCTTTCTAAAATCAATAGCTACAAACTCTAAACCGTATTTTGATGCAACACTTTCTCCTACCTTTTTTAAAACCTGAAAATCTTTTTTAGGACTCATCATTAAGACTGTTGTTATTTTGTTAAAGCCTTTTTCTTTAGCTATCTTTGCTGTCTCTTCAAGTCTAAGGTCATGGCATATGGTACACCTTTCACCCCTTTCTGGTTCATTTTCATACCCTTTTGTTTTTTCTAACCATTTCTCAAGTTCGTAATCTCCTTTTATACATGGGATATTTAAGCTATCGCAAACTCTTTTTGTTTCTATCCATCTAAGTTCGTACTCTTCTTCCGGATGTATATTTGGGTCATAAAAGAAACCTTCTATATGTGATTCAGGAAACTCTTCTTTTATTTTTCTTAGTGCCCATACTGCATCAACTCCACAGCATATATGAACAAGTATTTTTTCCTTCATCTTCCTCTCCTTTTTAACTCTCTGTATACGTTTTCAACTTTTTTCTTAAGTTCTTCTAAGGTTCCTGTGTTTTCTATAACAATATCTGCGTATTTTACCTTTTCATCTATAGGCATCTGGGATTTTATTCTTTTTAAAGCGTCTTCTTTTTCCATTCCTCTGTTTAAAAGTCTTTTAAGCTGAATTTCTTCTGGTGCGTAAACTACTATAACAACATCGTAGTTTTTATACGAACCTGTTTCTATCATTAATGGTACTTCAACTACCACTACAGCATCTGGGTCTTTCTTTTCTATATTTTTTATTTTTTCCTGTATTCTTTCAAAGACAAGGGGATGGATTAAAGCTTCTAACTGTTTCTTTTTCTCAGGATTGTTAAAAATAATTTCAGCTACCTTTTTTTTGTCTATTTCCCCTTTATCATCAAAAACATTTCCAAGGATTTCCCTTATTTTTTCTTTAACAGATTCTTCTTTTAAAAGGGAATGGACTATCTGGTCTGCATCTATAACGTAAGCTCCAAGTTCTTTGAATATTTTTGAGACTGTTGATTTTCCTGTTCCTATTGAGCCTGTTAGACCTACTTTAAGCAATACAATACCTTCCTATTTAAGAACTTCTATTTTTGCCCCTTCTGTGTCTACCTCAAGAACCTTGTAATCAGATTTAATTCCTTCCCTTTCAAAAGCCTGTTTCATTGCTTTTCCAATTTCATCAAAATTTTTGTCTGCTAAAGCGAGTATTGTGCTTCCTGCTCCACTTAAAGAGGCTCCTAATGCTCCTGCATCATACGCATTTTTTATAACATTATCAAATCCTGGTATCAGTTTTTTTCTATAAGGCTGATGAAATCTGTCTTCCATTGCAACTTTGAGTAATTCAAATCTTTTATTTTGAATAGCAGACAGGAAAAGGGCAACTCTCTGAACGTTGAATATACCGTCTTTTAAAGGTATTTTTTCAGGCAGGACAGAACGGGCTTCTTCTGTTGAAAGTTCAAAATCTGGGATAACAACCACAGCTTTAACTTCCTGTGGAAATGGTATTTTACTGTAAAACGTTTTTCCGTTGTCTAAAAGAGCTGTTATAAATCCTCCTTTCCATGCAGGTAAAAGGTTATCAGGGTGAGGCTCAAACATATAAGCTATTTTGAAAAATTCTTCATCTGTAAGCTCTTTACCATTTACAAAAAAGCTAACAAGTATTGCACCGACAATAGCTGTTGCACTGCTACCTAATCCCCTTGCAACAGGAACGTTGTTTATCTGTTTTAGTTTTACACCGTGGAATGTTTTACCGTTTAGTTCACATGACTTTTTTAAAACTTTAACAAACAGGTTCTTTTCTGGATTTTTTAAAAGCTCGTTTTCTGGATAGGTTTCTATCTCTATAGTATCACTTTCTTCAACAATAAATTCGTTGTAAAGGGTAAGGGCAAGACCAAAGGTGTCAAAGCCTGCCCCAAGATTTGCGGTAGTAGCAGGAACCTTAACATTTATTTTCATTTTGTCTATCCTATTTAATTGGGTAATCTAATTTTCCTTCAAGTATTGCAACGTACTCAGTGATTCCTTTCTCAAGGTTGTACTTTGGAACAAAACCAAGCTCTTTTTTTATCTTCGTCATATCTGCCTGTGTGTACTCCTGATAAAAATCGTAAGGACAGTCAAAATACTCAGGTTCAAAATCTGTTCCAAGAGCTTTATTTAGAAGGGTTATTACTTCATTGAAAGAACGGGCTTCTCCACTACCTATGTTGTAAACAGTGGATTTTGGAGCCTCTTTTGCGAGAATTGTTGCTTCAACAGCATCTTTTACATAAACAAAGTCCCTTTTTTGTTCTCCCCATTTGAAAATTCTCGGTCTTTTTCCTGATTTCATCTGTAGGTAAAGCTGATAAATCATACTTGCAAACTTTCCTTTGTGGGCTTCCCCGGGACCGTAAACATTGAAATACCTGACACCAACAGTTTTTAAACCTGTTTTTTCTGAAAAATCTTTTGCAATGTTATCCATTATGTATTTTGAAAAAGCGTAAACGTTTTCTGGGGATTTTTCCCTGTCTTCTTTTAAAGGGACATGTTCTTTGACATTTCCGTAAACAGATGCAGAAGAGGCGTATACTACAACAGCTTCATTGTCATATGCAATTTCAAGAATATTTTTAAAGCCGTCAACATTTTTTCTCATCATAAGTTCCTGGTCAGTTACAGTTGTGTCTGTGATTGATGCAAGGTGGAATATTAAGTTTGGCTGAAAATCATCAAGTTTAAAGAATACTTCATCTGTGGATACATCACAGGCGAGTACTTCCCCTTTAAACTTTTTCAGATTTTTAAAACTTGCACTTGAAAAATCATCAAGAATCAGGATTTTACTCTGGGGATACTTTTCCTGTAATGTTAAAGCAAGATTAGCTCCTATAAAACCAGAACCACCTGTTATAAGTATGTTTGTTGTTTGTTTAACCATCTCATAACCTCTCTAAGTTGGTTCAATATAAAAAAGTTCCTGTCCATATTCAACAGGTTGACCGTTTTCAACAAGAATTTTTACAACTTTACCATTTACATCACTTTCTATTTCATTCATAACTTTAAGGGCTTCTATAATACATAGTACCTGACCTTTAGAGACAATATCTCCTTCTTCAACAAAAGGTGGTGCTCCTGGTGAAGGAGCTCTGTAAAAAGTACCAACAAGAGGAGATTTTATAACATGGTATTTTTTCTCTGCTTTGGTTTCAACTTCTATCTGTGGAACACCGGCTTTTATTTCTTCTTTTACTTCAACAACTGGTGTTTGAGGTGAAACAGCATTTATAACTTCTTTAGGTCCAACGTACTGTTTTACTTTTATTTTTCCTTCTGGGGTTTCAAACTCAACTTCTTCTATTTTTGTGTTCTTTATCTTCTCTATTATCTCAAATATAAGGTTTTTATCCATAATAAAACCCCTTTATTATTCGTTTACCCTTTCAATATACGTTCCTGTTCTTGTATCAACCTTTATTTTATCTCCTTCGTTTATAAATAGGGGAACCTGAACTGTTGCACCAGTGTCTATTTTTGCAGGTTTTAACGTGTTTGTTGCAGTATCTCCTTTGAAACCTGGTTCAGTTTCTACAACTTCGTAAACTGCTGATTTTGGAAGCTCAACACCAATTGGCTGACCTTTATCCAGGAATATATAAACTTCCATACCTTCTTTTAAAAATTTAGCTTCATTTTCCATTAAAGAAGCAGGTACAGCTATCATATCCCCTGTGTTTTCATCTATAAACCAGTAAGAGTCCCCATCAAAATATGAGTAAACCATCTGTCTTTGTTCAAAATCAGCAAGCTCTATAGATTCTGAGGATTTGTAGGTTATCTCTATTACGTTTCCTGTTTTCATGTTTTTTGCTTTAACTCTAACAAAAGCCTGTCCTTTTCCAGGTTTAACATGGTCGTACCCTAAGACCCTATAAGGTTGCCCATCGTGAACAATAAACATGTCCTTTTTAATCTGGTTAATTCCTATTTTTACTCCCATAAATACCTCCAGATAATCAATTTTTACGACTGAATAATTTTATCATAGTGATTTATGGTGAAAATATACAGAAATTATGGAAGACCTTTTTATGTAAAAAAAGTTTACAAACGCAAATTTTTGTATTATTCTTATATTCAAATATTAGAATATTCAAATAGGAGGATTGAGGTGCAGAAAGTTAAACTACTTTTAACAGCTTTTTTTATCCCTGTATTAGCTGTAATCACTCCGGCAAAAGCTGTTGATATTGAGTTTGGTAAAGGTGATTTTTCAATGGAAATGGCTGTTCTTGGTTTTTCAGGAAAGGTTAATACAGATATAACAACAATTACTTTAAATGAGACCCACAGGAACATTTTTGATAGCAGATTTTTCTTCAATTTTGATTTAACTTACTTTCAGTCTGATACAGAGAAGAAGATGTTAGACCTTTACAACAGGTTTGCTGATGACGCCTGTAGTATGTGTGATTTATGTCCATTCCCCCCATGTTCCTACTGTGCAGATTTTTGCAGCCAGTGTCCTTTTGGTAAATACGAGGTTGTGGGATTTGATATAAACTTTGGGCTTGGTTATGACCTCTGGCAGTCTGAAAACAAGAAAAGCTATTTAGGAGCTGGGGTAATACTTGGAGCAACTTTCCCATGGATTAAAGGAAAAAGAGCTGTTGACTACTCTAAGGATTTTATGGATTTAATGAGGGATACAAAGACAGATGTTATGACATTCAAGTTTGGACCCCAGTTAAGGGGAGCATACGAAATAATTCCTGGACTTGTAGTTCATGGGGATACAGCTATTGCTTTCCAAAAAGCATGGGTTAAAAATGACAGTTTTTATATAGATGCAAGTGTGGAAGGTTCTTTCTTCACATTTAATGCTGGTCTTGACTACTATCCACTTATCTCACAAAAAAACAAACTTTCAAACTTTTATATAACAGCAGGCTTCAGATATAAAAAATGGCTTGTAAAAGATGTTGAGATAGAAAATATAAGTATAAGAAACCTTATAATGGTTCCTGTAAGTGATTTAAAAATGGATACAACTATAGGATATATAGGTGCAGGATACGAGTTCTAAAGCAGGTTTCTTCCTGCTTCTCCCTTGAATTTTCCTGTTTTTTTCTTAGTATTACCCCTGTGAATAAATTCTGTAGAGAACAACATGAAATTGATTGTTATTACAGGGATAACTGCTACAGGAAAAACCGATTTATCAATAGAGCTTGCAAAAAAGTTAAATGGTGAGATAGTAAGTGCAGACTCAATGATGGTCTACAAATACATGGATATTGGAACAGCAAAGCCCTCTTTAGAAGAAAGGCAGGGAATAGAACACTATCTAATTGATGTTGTAGAACCTTCTGAAAGCTTTTCAGTTAAAGATTTTTTAAAAAAAGCAGATGAGAGTATAAAAAAAATATATTCAAAGGGAAAAACTCCTATCATTGTAGGAGGGACATGGCTTTATATACAGGCTCTTCTGTATGGTCTTGCTGATGCTCCTGAAACAGACTGGGATTTAAGGGAAAAACTGTATAAAGAGGACAGTTATAAACTTTATAGAAAACTTTTAGAAGTAGATAAAGATTATGCTGAAAAAATACACCCAAATGATAAAAAAAGGATAGTAAGAGCTTTAGAAGTTTATATTACAACAGGAAAACCTTTTTCAAGTTTTTTAAAAGAGCATTCTTTCAGAAAAAGCAGGTACAGCTTTACAGGTTTTGTTTTAAACAGACCTAAAGAAGAGATTATGGAGAGGATTGAAAAAAGGGTTGAAAGAATGTTTGAAAAAGGACTTGTAGAGGAAGTTAAAAAACTCATAGAAATGGGATTTGAAAATGCAATAACATCTATGCAGGCTATAGGGTATAAAGAACTTATTCCTTATATAAAAGGTGAAATATCTATTGAAGAAGCAAAAGAAAAAATAATAAAAAACACAAAAAGTTTTGCAAAAAGACAGATACGTTCCTTCAGGTCAAAATTTAAGGACGAAAATAAATGGGAGTGGTTGAACGTTTCAAACTATACAAAAGAAGAAGTTTTAGATAAAATTATTAAAAAATATGAAAAATAAACACTAAATATATGGAGGACTCCCATGAATATCCAGGATGAACTTTTAGAAGAACTTAAAGAAGAGGGGAAGGAAATCACAGTTTACCTTACAAGGGGAACAAGAATTACAGGAAGAATTCTCGCTGCTGACCAGTTTACTATTCTACTTGATGTAAACGGTGAGAAACAGCTTATATACAAACACGCTATAAGCACAATAGTTGCTGAAACTTAAAAAGGGCATTTTATGCCCTTTCTCCTTGCAGTTATTTATAAACAGGCTATTTTATCCTTAAAATTTTTGAAACATAAAGAGTTTTTATGAGAGCTATACTTGTTGGTGTCAAAACAAAAGACAAAAAAGAAAAAGAGTTTAAAAATTCCCTTTTAGAGTTAGAAGGATTAGTTGAAGCAGCTGAAGGAAAAACCCTTGGAAAACTCTATCAGATTAGGGAGTATCCTGACCCAGCTACATACATAGGAAAGGGTAAAGTAAAACAGTTAAAAGAGTTGGCAGAAGGAATAAACGCCGATACTATAGTTTTTGATGCTGAGCTTTCCCCTGTTCAGATATCAAACATTGAAAAAATAACAGAAGTAGATGTTTTAGACAGGACAGACCTTATACTTCAGATATTCTCAAAAAGAGCAAAAACGAAACAGGCTAAACTCCAGGTGGAACTTGCTATGCTTGAGCATGAACTTCCCCGGGTTTATGGACAGAAAGGAAAAGCTCTGTCCAGAATAGGGGGAGGAATGAAGACTAAAGGTGCCGGTGAAAAATTAGGGGAAATCAAGGTAAGAACAATAAAAAATAGAATAGCTAAGATAAAAAAAGAACTGGAAAACATAAAGAAACAGAGATACCAGCAAAGGAAGTGGAGAAATAAAGATATAAATATACTGAAAGTTGCTCTTGTTGGTTATACAAACGTTGGAAAATCTACACTTTTAAAAAGATTAACAAAAAGGGATACATATATATCAGACCAGCTTTTTGCAACCCTTGACACAAAAACATCTTTCATAAACTTTCCTGATATAGGTAAAAAAGCTGTTATAACTGATACTGTTGGTTTTGTGAAAAATATGCCTAAAGAGATAATGGATGCTTTCATGGCAACATTAGAAGAGCTTGAGGATACAGATTTAATTTTACATGTTGTTGATATCTCAGATGAGAACTGGCAGGAAAAAGTTGAAAGCGTAGAAAAAATTCTAAAAAAGATAAAAGTAGATGATAAGCCACAGGTTCTTGTTTTTAACAAAATTGATAAACTTATACCATCAGAGGATTTTCTTGAAGATAGCGATATCTCTTTGTTAACAGGAAATAAAGAAACAGTTGTTGTGTCAACTAAGAAAGGGTGGAATATAGATAAGCTTTATAATATTCTGAAAAAATATAGTCTATAATTATGCTATTAGTTAACAGGATATTAAGCATAAGAATAA
>CAZOTZ010000052.1:0-11185 GCA_964582875.1 uncultured Aquificales bacterium
CCATTTCCACCTGCAGGTCCCCCCATAGGGACAAACTTTTCCCTTCTCCATGCAACACAACCATTTCCACCATTACCAGCTTTTACATGTATTTTTGCTTTATCTATAAACTTCATGTTTATTTCCCCTTTAAAAAGATATTACTAAATTGGATAATTTATTTCTTGAGATTTTTTTATCAAAGGGAGGGGATTAGGTGAACTTTAAAATGGAAGGGAGGGTGACCGGACTTGAACCGGCGACCCCGAGGGCCACAACCTCGTGCTCTGCCAGCTGAGCTACACCCTCCGTGTTCAGAGGCATATATTATATTCTTATTTATATTTTTTTTCAAGAATTATGCTGAAATACCTTCTTTTTCCATAAACTCTTTTATTCTGGCTTCCATTAAATCTTTCAGGTAAAGTTTTCTTCTTTTTAATCTTTCTTCTTCTGCTTCTATTTCCGGGTCAGGAGGGAAATGTTTGTCTAACTTATGAACCTTCCATTTTAGTTCCTGATGCTCTTCGTACCACTCTTTAAACTCAGGGTCTGTTTCAAGTAGTTTCTGTATTATTTCCTCTCTTGTCATCTCAAGCCTCCTTATAGTTTATTTATTAATTAGGTACCGTGTTCCCAGCTTGACAAGTACTCTTTTTGCTCTTCTGTTAATGTGTCTATTTTTATATTTAGAGCATTCAGTTTAAGTTTTGCAACTTCAAAATCAAGTTCATCAGGAACTTTATAAACTTTAGGTTCAAGTTTTTCATGGTTTTTATAGATGTATTCGGCGGATAATGCTTGATTTGCAAAGGACATATCCATAACCTGAGCAGGGTGTCCTTCTGCTGCCGCAAGGTTTACAAGTCTTCCTTCTGCTAAGATATAAACAACTCTTCCATCAGGAAGTTTGTACTCTTTTACGTTTTCCCTTATTTCCCTTGTTGATACAGCCATCTCTTCAAGGGCTTTTATGTTTATTTCTACGTCAAAATGTCCAGAGTTTGCAACAATACATCCATCTTTCATAACCTCAAAATGTTTTTTGTCTACAACATTTATGTTCCCTGTTACAGTGACAACAAAATCAGCTATTTTTACAGCCTCTTCCATAGGCATAACCCTGAAACCATCCATCCTTGCTTCAAGAGCTTTTAGAGGGTCAACTTCTGTAACAATAACTTCGGCTCCCATTCCTTTTGCTCTCATTGCAACACCTTTTCCACACCATCCATATCCAGCAACAACAAAAACAGAACCTGCTAAAAGTCTGTTAGTAGCCCTTAAAATTCCATCAATTGTTGACTGTCCTGTTCCGTACCTGTTGTCAAAAAGGTGTTTTGTGTAAGCATCGTTAACAGCTATCACTGGGAACTTTAGAACTCCGTCTTTTTCCATAGCTTTAAAACGTATAACACCTGTTGTTGTTTCTTCTGTTCCTCCGTACACGTACTTGATTAAATCCTGTCTGTCTTTGTGAAGTGTGGATATAAGGTCTCCTCCATCGTCCATTGTTATGTTAGGTTTTTTGTCAAGGACAGCGTAAAGATGTTGATAGTACGTTTCCCTATCTTCTCCGTGTATTGCAAAAACTGGAATATCATACTCTTTTACAAGGGCAGCAGCTACATCATCCTGGGTTGATAAAGGGTTTGATGCAGTGAGGTAAACGTCAGCTCCCCCAGCCTTTAAAGTTATCATGAGATTTGCTGTTTCTGTTGTAACGTGAAGACATGCTGCGATTGTTGTTCCTTTTAAAGGTTTTTCTTTTTCAAACCTTTCTCTTATCTGTCTTAGAACAGGCATATCTTTTTCAGCCCATTCTATCCTGAGTTTCCCTTTTTCTGCTAAGGATAAATCTTTTACGTGGCAATCTGAAACCATGATACCCCTCCTAAAATTATTTTTAGCTTAAAATTATACAGGTTTTGAAAAAGATTTTTTCAAAAATGAATGAAAAAGAAGGGAATTTTAATATTTAAACAGTTTTTCTGCTTTTTCTGTAGGAATTCTACCCCTTGATGTTTTTTCTATAAATCCTTTTCTTATTAAAAAAGGCTCTATTATTTCTTCTATAGTGTACCTGTCCTCAGATAAAGCGGATATTAGTGTGTTCAGACCTACAGGCCTTTTTTTGAATTTTTTTACAAGGATTTCAAGGTACTTTCTATCCAGGATGTTCAGTCCATTTTCATCTATATCAAAAAAATCAAGGGCTTTTACAGCTTCCCTCTCTGTTATATTTTTAATCCCTTCTACTGTGCAGTAATCAATGACCCTTTTTGTTAACATTTTTGCTATTCTTGGTGTCCCCCGGGAACGTCTTGCTATCTCTAATGATGCTTCATCTGTTATATGGAGGTCTGTTTCTTCTACGGTTTTTTTAATTATAAGTGATAAAGATTTTTCATCGTAGTAATCAAAATTGAGAATTATTCCAAACCTTGATAGTAAAGGAGGAGTTAAAAGACCTGCCCTTGTTGTTGCTCCTATCAAAGTGAACTTTGGCAGGTCTAACCTGATTGACCGGGAAGAAGTTCCTTTACCTATTACAACATCTATCTTGAAATCTTCCATAGCTGAGTATAACGTTTCTTCAACGGCTCTATTTAACCTGTGTATCTCATCAATAAAAAGGATATCCCCATCTTCCAAGGAGGAAAGAATTCCAGCAAGGTCTCCTTTTTTATCTAAAACTGGTCCAGAGGTTATTTTTATATTTTTACCAAGTTCATTTGCTATTATGTAAGCCATAGATGTTTTCCCAAGCCCAGGAGGTCCTGAAAGTAGAATATGGTCTAAAGGGGTTTTCCTTTTTTTTGCAGATTCAATGATAACTTTTATTTTTTCTTTTATGCTTTCCTGACCTATAAACTGATGGAGTTTTTTTGGTCTGCTGTTAAACTCTTTCTCTTCCATTTCCAAAAACGTAGTTTAAAACAAAATTTTCAAGTTTTTTTTCTAAATCTTCATAGTAAACTTTTTGTGATAACTCAAGGTTATAAAGCTCTTTTACCAGATTTAAAATCTCTTTTTTTTCTGTGTTTGATATAAGTTTTTTAAAGGTTCCTTTCTGGGCAGGGTGTTTTACACCTGTCTGTTCAAATACTTCTTCCAAAGGAACTCCATGGGATTTTTTTTCAAAAATTATAAGAAGCTTGTTTGCATATGTAAGTATTAAACTCTGTATTTCAAATGGATGATGACCTGTTTGAAGCAGGTTTTCAAGCATCTTTACACTGCTTCTGTCTTTGGAAAAGAAAGAGGTTAAAAAAGAAAATACATTCTCTTCCACACGGGGAATAACAACAGCGTCAATATCCTCTTTTTCTACAGATTTTTTACCTTCTGTATACACAAGGAGCTTTTCTATCTCCTGTTTTGCGTATAAAAGGTCATTGTTCAGTTTTTTTGTCAGATACTTTAATGTTTCGTCATCTATTTTTTTTCCACTGTTTTCAATCTTTTTTTTAACTGATATTAAGAACGCTTTAGGTGTTAATCTTGTTGATAAAACTAAACTTGCTTTTTCTTTTACTGTTTTGTAAGGTTCTTTAGATGGTATTTTTTCTTTAGATGATATAAAAACTACCTGGTCTTTTTCTGGTAAAAGACTATCAAGTATACTTTTTAAAGCAGGAAGTTCCTTTTTTGTTATCCTATCTAAAAAATTATCACTTTCAAAAACTATACACAGGTTTCCTTCAGAAAATAAGGAACCTGAGGAAAATACCTGTGATAAATCCTCTATACTTATCTCATCTCCCCAAAATGTGTGTACTTCTTTTTTTGTGTTTTTCCTAAGTATGTCTGCAAACTGTTTTTTAAGCAGAGGTTCATTTCCAAAAACAAAAACAACAGGTTTTAAACTACTGAAGTCCTTATTTTTTATAAGCTGAACAATGTTTAACTCTTTCATTTACTTCCTGTCAAAATTGAGTAAATTCTTATCTCAACAAGTTTTGCTAACTCTTCAAGGGCATATCTCCTTTCTATATCTGCTCTAAGACCTGAACCTACATACTGGGTTGTTTCCTGAATGTTTTTCTTAAAAATAGGCCTGTTCTTTCTGTCTTCAACTATCAAATCCATATTAATGTTTACTTTGTATATAGAAGCTCTCTGAGATATGGAATAACCAATTGAGTATATGTACAGAGATTTTATATCAAGGGTTAAAAATCTATCTGTTTTAGAAGAACATTCTATTTTGTTTCCAGATGTTAGTATTGCCTGTGAAGTGTATCTTGTTATGATATCAAGGGCAGTTTCCATTTTATTCTCAAGTTTTATATCTTTAATACAGTAAGTATGTTTCACTCCTGCTATGTTTTTTCTGTATATATCCTGCTCTGTTTTGCTATTTTTTACAGTATAACCACATGAAGAAAGAAGGATTAAAAAAAGTACAATTATTTTTTTCAATTTAAACACCTCATATTCCAAATTTCTCCCTGAGTTTTTCTTTTACGTAAGGATGTACCATTGAAGAAACATCTCCATGGTGGTAAGCAACATCTTTAACTATAGTTGAACTAATATGAATATACTCCTGTGAAGGCATAAGGAAAAGGGTTTCTACTTTATCAAGATTATAGTTTGTCATTGCTATCTGTAGTTCGTACTCAAAGTCTGTAAAAAGTCTTACACCTCTTACTATTATTTTTGTGTTGTACTTTTTCATAAAGTTAACAAGTAAGCCTTCAAAAGGCTCAACAATAACCCTACCGTTATAATCCTTAACACAGTTTTCAAACATATTAACCCTTTCTTCAAGGGAGAATAGGGGCTTTTTTCTTGGATTTTTTGCTATAGCAACAATTAAAAAATCAAATATATTTAAAGCTCTTTTAACTATATCAAGGTGTCCTAAATGGACTGGGTCAAATGTTCCAGGGTAAACAGCGGTTTTTTTCATCTTTTTCTCCAGATAGATAGCACAGTATCACCGTACTGTCTTTCTTCATCTGGATTAAAATGTTTATCTTTCCTGTGTTCCAGTATAAATATGCCGTCTTCTTTTAGATTTTTTAAGGAAAGTTCTATAAGCTCTTTGTATTTTTTGTAGTTGTAAGGGGGGTCAGCAAATATTACATCAAAAGGTTCTCCTTTGTGGTTTTTTAGAAATTTTAAAACGTCGTAAGAAAAAATTTTAAAGTTTCCATTCAAACTCTGAATTTTCTTTTTTATATCAGCTGCCCTTTTTTTGTCCTTTTCAACAAAAATAACCTGATTTGCTCCTTTTTTTAAGGCTGTTATTCCTATCTCCCCGGTTCCTGCGAACAGGTCTGCAAAGTTTAAATCTGAAACATCATAGAGTATGTTAAATAAGGCCTGTTTTACTAAATTTGATGTAGGTCTAATCCTTTTCATAGGTTTTATTATAATTCAACTGAAGATTTTATGTCTTATATTAAGGTTAATGTTTGTTAACTTTATGTTTTATATTTATTATTATTCCTGTATGAGATAACTCATATAGAAAAAGTAGTGTTATAATTAAAAAATCCATACATATATTTGGAGGATATGAATATGGCAAAGATAGTCATTGTAGGGGCAGGTTTTGCTGGTCATTACGCTGCTTTGGTTGGTGCAGATGCCCTGAAAGGAAAGGGGCATCATGAAATAACTGTAATTAGTAGAGTTCCAAAATTCACTTATATTCCTTCTCTTGTCTGGGTTGGAGTTGGTCAAATGGCTGCTGAGGAGACCCAGTTTGACCTAAAACCTGTATACGACAAAATGGGTATTAACTACATCCATGGAACAGTTACCGAAGTACATCCAGACGAACAGTACGTTGTAGCAGAACTTCCAAATGGGGAAAAGCAAAATGTAAACTATGACTTTCTTCTGATTGCAACAGGTCCTTACCTTAACTTTGCTGCTACTCCAGGTCTTGGTCCTGAAAACGGTTATACCCAGTCTATATGTACTCCTCCCCACGCTACAGAAGCAGCATCAAAGTATCTTGAGCTTGTAAACAGACTTGAAAAAGGTGATAGAGCAAAAATAGTTATAGGAACAGGACATGGCTTATGTACATGTCAGGGAGCTGCTTTTGAGTATATCTGTAATATCCACAATGACCTTGTTGATAGAGGCTTAAGGGACAGAGTTGAGATTATGTGGCTTTCTAACGAGCCAAAACTTGGGGATTTTGGTATTGATGGTCTTGAAGCTAAACAAGGTTCACTTATCTACACATCTGAGATGATGGCAGAGGCTCTATTTGATGAGTACGATATCAAATGGGAAATCAGAAGTCACGTTAGAAAAGTGGAAGATGGAAAGATATACACAGTTAACCTTGATGGAGAAGAAAAAGAGTTTGATTTTGATTTTGCCATGCTTATTCCTCCGTTTAAAGCACAACCTATTAAATGGATTGATAAAGACGGAAACGATATAACAGAGAAGATATGTAACCCAGCAGGTTTTGTTAAAGTTGATGCAAACTATGGAAAACCTTATGAAGAGCTTGATGGTCCAGATTGGCCAAGAACATACCAGAACCCAACTTATAAAAATGTTTTTGCTGCAGGTATTGCTTTTGCACCTCCAGGACCTTTATCTAAACCAGGAAAAGCTCCTGATGGTACTCCAATAGGTCCAACTCCTCCAAGGACTGGTTATACAGCTGAGCTTTCAGGTAGAGCAGCTATTCTCAATATCGTTGATATGATAGAAGGAAAAGAGCCTTCTCACACAGCATCTATGGCAGAAACACCAGGACTTTGTGTTGCTTCAATGAAGAATAACTGGATTTCCGGTGAAGCTGCAACAATAGCTATATATCCAGTTGCAAGAAACAGAGCTAAGTATCCTGAGTACGGAAGAGATATAGATATGTGTGTAGCTGAAATAGGTCTTGCAGGTTCCTGGTTTAAAGCTATGTTACACTATGCTTTCCTTTACAAACTACAGGCTAAACCAGGATGGAAACTTATACCTTAAAAACAATGGAGGTAATATAAAATGGCTCAACCAAAATTTAGATTTTCTGAAAAAGATAGAAGAAGACGTAAAAATATCATTTATCAGCTTTTCAGATTTGTTGTTCTTGGATTACACTTCTGGAAACTTGTAAGAACTACCCATTAAAAAAAGCCCCTTTTGGGGCTTTTTTCTTATATAACGATTTCTACAGAAAGGTCTATCTCTTCAAGAACATTTGAAACGTACAAAGCTTCTTCTAAATCTCCTTCAAATACAACAGCTTTTCCTTTTGTGTGTATTTCCCAGGTAAGGGACTCAGCTGTTTCAACATCACACTTTAAAGCTTTCATTAACTGGTAGATAACCTCTTCAAATGTGTGCCACTCGTCGTTATAAACGATAACTTTAGCTGGTATCTGTGTCTTTACATCTTCTTTTATCTCGGTCTCAAATCCTATCCCCATTTTCTAACCTCTGTAAAGTTTTTTATAAAAAATATACCTTTCTACTTCAGGAAGTACAAGGTACTTTATAGACTTTCCATCTTTTACCCTATTTCTTATCTCAGTTGAAGATATATCAAGTCTTCTCATACTAAAGTAATAAATATTTCCACTTTTCCCTTTTTCAATCTTTTTGTCTTTCCTTATGACAGCTTCAGGGAAATAGTCTTTGACGTACTCTTCCACATCATAAAAAGATATTTCGTCTCTACCTGCTACAATAAAATTTGCATTTTTTATAAGTTCCTCTGGTGATTTCCATAAATGAAATGAGAGGAAAGCATCTGTTCCCAGTATAAAAACAGGGGGATAACCTAATTTCTCTTTGTAAAAAAGAACTGTATCTATAGTGTAGGATTTTCCTTTTCTTTTTATTTCTATATCATCAATACCAAAAAAAGGATTTTCTTTTAAAGAAAGCTTCAGCATATTAAATCTGTCTTCTGCAGAAGCTCTACTTTTTGATTTAAGGGGAGACTGATATGCAGGGATAAAAATAACTCTTTCTAAAGAGAAAGCTTCTCTTATGTCTTCAGCAATTCTTAAATGTCCTATATGAACAGGGTCAAAACTTCCACCATATAAACCAATCATAAAGATATTATAAAAGAAAAGCCCCTTTTAAAGGGGCTTTTTGATTACTCTTTGGTTTTTATTACCGGTAGTATTGTGTACATTCTTGCATCTCCTCTCTGTACATACAGGAGAACACTGTCAGCTTTTCTTTTTTCTGCTTTTCTTATTATTTTCCAGAATTCTTCAGCACTTTTAACAGGTTTTTTGTTAACAGTAAGGATTATATCTCCTCTTCTTAATCCAGCTTCATCAGCAACAGAACCATATTTAACACCGTAAACAAGAACTCCGTAAGGAACTTTTGGAATTCTGTACTTTTCAACAAGTTCAGGGGTTATGTCTTTTACTATAAGTCCGTATTTTGCTTCAAGTTCCTGCATATTTCCAGAAACTTCTTCCTCTTCTTCCCATGAAGTTGTTATAACGTCAATATCAATTTTCTTTCCGTTTCTTACAACAGTGATTTTAACTTTTGTTCCTGGAGGATTTCTCATTATAAGTTTTTGAAGGTCATTTATTTTGTCTACTTCTTTACCGTTAACAGCTACGATTATATCCCCTGGTTTAATTCCTGCTTTTTTAGCTGGAGAATCTTTCATAACCTGAGAAACAATTACACCTTTTTTAACACCGAAGTGTTTAGCGAGTTCTGGAGTTAAAGGCTGTACTATAACACCAATTTTACTTCTTTTAACTTTTCCATATTTTAAGATTTGTTCCATAACCCATTTTGCCTGATTTATTGGAACAGCAAAACCAAGTCCTTGAGCTCCCATTATTATAGCTGTGTTTATACCTACAACTTCTCCATCTGTATTTATTAGTGGTCCTCCAGAGTTTCCAGGGTTTATAGGAGCATCAGTTTGTATAAAACCTTCTCCAGGATGACCTTCAAGCTCCCTGTCTAAAGCAGATACTATTCCCATTGTTACTGTACCTGTAAGTCCGAGGGGGTTCCCTATTGCTATAACTGTTTGACCTGGCTTTAACTTATCTGAATCACCAAGTTTTAAAATATGTTTTTCTGCATACTTTTCTATTCCTTCTTTGAAAGGAACAGCTACAACAGCAACATCACTTAGTTTATCTTTTCCTATAACTTCTCCTTTTAAAACAGTTCCATTTTTAAACTGAACCTTTATATCTGTTGCATTTTCTATAACGTGGTTATTCGTAAGGAGATAAACTTTTTTCTTATCTTTGTCTACCTTAACAATAAACCCTGAACCTAAACCTTCCTGTCTCTGGATAAAATCTCTGTTTGGGAAACCGAAAAAATCACTGAAAGGTGTGTTCGCAAAGGGGTTTCTTATTCTCACTTCCCTTACAGTGAAAATAGTAGCCACTCCAGGAAGCGTTTTGTCAACAAGCTGTATCCTTTCTTCTTCAAGCTGTTTCATTAAAGTTGAAGCGAAAGAAAAATTAAGGGAAACTAATAATAACAGTAAGATTAATGTGGAGCGTTTTAGTTGTTCCAATTTCTTACCTCCTTGAGTTTTTTCTTTAATACTAAGTTTGCTATGTGAAAAGGGAGTGAATATGAAGGCGAAAGGTTTTTTGATAGATTTAGATGGGGTACTTGTAAAAAGTGAAGAGTTTTCTCCTTTACCAGGAGCTGTAAAACTGATAGGGAAACTGAAAAAGGTAGGTTTGCCTTTTAAAATCGCTACAAGCAACTCAAGATACTCACCTGAAGAGCTTGCAGAGAGACTTAAAGAGGCAGGGTTTCAAAATATATCTCCTGCAGATATAGTTTCTCCACTTTCTGTTGCCCCAGAGTATATGAAAAAACAGGGAGTTTTATCTGTTTTTGTGATAGGTTCTGAAAATCTAAAAAACTATTTAAGAAAAAAAGGGTTCAAAGTAGAAGATAGTACACAGGTGGATGCTGTTCTTGTTGGTATGGATAAACAGCTGAATTTCTATAAACTAAAAATAGCTACAACAGCAGTTAAAAGAAATAAGGGGAAACTTTTTGCGCTTAATGGAAATCTTATATCTAAAGATAGTGATGGTCTTCTTTTCCCTGGTGTAGGTTCTGTCGCAAAAATGTTATCTTACGCCTGTGGCATTGATTTCATCCATTTTGGAAAAATGAGTGATGTGTACAACAGAACCATTTTTGAAGAGATAAAGCTTAACCCTGAAGAAATTCTAATGGTAAGTGATGATATATTCGTAGATTTAAAAGGTTATTCTTCTTTAGGACTGAAAACAGCTTTCCTTACAACTGGGAAGTACACAGTTGAGGATATCCCTTCTGATTTTAAACCTGACTACGTTTTTAACTCCCTTGAAGAACTTATAAAGGAGTTAGGTTTAGATGATTAATAAAATAAAAACGTATGCAGAGCTTGTTAAGTTTGAACATACTATTTTTGCTCTTCCTTTTGCCCTTGCTTCAGTATTTATACTTGAAAAAGGTTTGCCTCCTTTAGATAAACTTTTCTGGATTATAGTTGCTGTAGTTTCTGGTAGAACTGCTGGAATGGCTTTTAACAGGTTTTTTGACCTCCCTTTTGATAAATTAAATCCCCGCTCAAAAAACTGGGCTTCAGTCAGAGGGGCAGTTAAAGCTTCAGAAATACTTCTTCTTGCTATAGTTTCATCTGTATTACTTGTTTTTTCTGCTTATAAACTTAATAAACTTGCTTTTTATCTTTCTCCTATTGCAATAGGACTTCTTGTTATATATCCCCTTGGAAAAAGGTTTACAGATTTTGTTCACCTCATTTTAGGGGCTGTTTACTTTATTATTCCTGTTGCTGTTTCTGTTGCTCTGGAAGGAAAGATTGATATTTCTATGGTTTCTCTTGGTCTTGCAATGGCTTTCTGGGTTTCTGGTTTTGATATCTTTTATGCACTCCAGGACATAGATTTTGATAAAAAAGTAGGTCTCCACTCTATACCTGCAAAGTTTGGAGTAAAGAAAGCTATTTTATTTGCAAGGTTTTTCCACATTTTGACATTTTTGTTTTTGATTTTGACAGGTATTTTAGCAAATATGGGAGTTATATACTTTGGAGGAGTTTTAATCCTTTCTGCTTTTCTTGTGTATGAACATTCTTTAATAAAAGAAAACGATTTATCAAAGATAAATGTTGCGTTTTTCACAATAAATGGGTATGTAAGTATCCTTTATTTTGTTTTTGTCCTATTGGACATTTACCTGTAGTGTTATAATT
>CAZOTZ010000053.1:0-10840 GCA_964582875.1 uncultured Aquificales bacterium
CCAAACATCTCAAAGTATATTTGTTTCAATTCCTCATAGGCACGCTAAAAACATATTAATCGCAAATATTAATTGCAAATCTGGCTGGGTAGTTTCAATTCCTCATAGGCACGCTAAAAACCCCTTTATCTTGTTCTTATTCATATGCCGTGTAGCCATTGTCATTTCTTGTTGGATTTTAATATAAAAAATTTTGTAATTCCTGTCAAATTAAGTTAATTTTCTGTCAACCTCTAATCCTGCAAAAAACCCTGGACATTGACAAATTATTGATATACAAAGCCGAAATCCTAATTTGTGCTTGATTTTTGTATGAAACTGAGTCTCAAAAAGAGCCAATTTTCAGAGGTCGACAAACCATTGATATACATTCACTATACACAATCAAAAACAATATCATCTATATCTAATTGAGACAGATTTTAACTCCTCTACTATCCAAAAACAAAAATCTTAAAAAAGAGCAATCTGTTAAAATTAAAAAAACAAAAAACATCGGAGGAAATCATGAAAAAGTTTTTAACCACATTAATCAGTTTTATGTTATTTGCTTTTCTTTTCAACGCTAACGCTGGTCGTATAGTACCTGATTTTTTCCTTAAATCTGAATTTGATTATTACGTTAAAAGGGATGCACTAAAAGGAAAACCTTCTGTTTTAATATTTTGGGGAATTAACTGCCACACATGTAAACATGAGCTTCCACAGATAAACAAACTTTACAAAAAATACAAGAAAAAAGTTAACTTTTTCGCTATTGTTGTTGATTCAGATGATATTAAAGAGATAAAAGAGACCAAAAAAATGTGGGGTTTTGATATTCCTGTTTTAATTGGAGATAGAAAAACAATATACAGATTTAGAGTAATAGGAGTACCAATGATACTTATCCTTGATAAGAATTTAAACATTTACAGAAAATACTTTGGTGCTCAAAGCAACGATAAAATAGAAGGTATCTTAAAAACACTTCTACAGGAGAAGTAGTATGACTAAGCCTTTTGTTGAAGAAGGAAACAGGTATCTAATAGGAAACTATGCAAGGTATCCGGTTTCCTTTGTGAAAGGAGAAGGTGTTTATCTTTATGATGAGAGTGGGAAAAAATACATAGATATGCTTTCAGGAATAGCTGTAAATACTTTAGGATATAACCATCCAGAGTTAACAAAGACCATCTGTCAGCAGGCTGAAAAAATTTTACATGTGTCAAACCTATTTTATATACAACCTCAAACAGATGTTGCAAAAATTCTTGTTGAAAACTCCTCAGGTGATAAAGTCTTTTTTTGCAACAGTGGTGCTGAAGCAAACGAAGCAGCTATAAAACTTGCAAGGAGATATTTTTACGATAAGAAAGAAGAAAAGTACGAAATAATAACATTCACAGGTGGATTTCATGGAAGAACCCTCGCTACAATCACAGCAACAGCTCAACCAAAATATCAGGAAGGATTTTCTCCTCTACCAGAAGGTTTTGTTTATGCAGAGTACAACAACATTAAAAGTTTTTTAGAAAAAATAACAGATAAAACAGCAGCTGTTTTAATTGAGATTATTCAAGGAGAAGGTGGAGTTATACCAGCTGAAAAAGAGTTTATAGAAACTGTTTACTCAGTTTGCAGAGAAAAAGGAATTTTACTTATTGTTGATGAAGTTCAAACAGGCATAGGAAGAACCGGAAAGTTTTTTGCTTATCAACACTTCAATATTGAACCAGACATAATAACCTCTGCAAAAGGTTTAGGTGGAGGTGTTCCTATAGGTGCTGTAATAGCAAAAGAAGAAGTAGCTAAATCTTTTGTTCCTGGTACCCACGGTTCAACATTTGGAGGAAACTACTTAGCCACAGCAGCAGCTAAAACAGTTTTAAAAGAAGTTCTTAAAGAAGGTTTTATCAAAGAAGTTTTTGAAAAAGGGGAGTATCTAAGGGAAAAACTAAAAAACATAGGTTTAAATCCCCGTGGAAAAGGACTTATGATAGGATGTCCTTTACCTGATGATATAAAAGCCTCTGATATAGCATTAAAATCGTTAGAAAACGGTCTCGTGATAGGAACAGCAGGGGGAAATACCCTAAGGTTTTTACCTCCTTTAATTATCAATAGATTTGAAATAGACGAAGCAGTAGATATATTAGGAAGGATTATCAGTTGAAAAGATAAAAATCAATATCTAAAGTAATTATTAGTTTACAAAAAAATAAGGGGAATAGATGGAAATAACAGAAAACGATGTTATTAATTTTTTGAGGCATAGGGGAAAACCCACTTACTTCAAAATGTTAATGAGGAAACTTGGTGTTCCCAAAAGTGAAAAGAAAAAACTCAGAAAAATTCTAAAAAAACTCCAGAAAAAAAAATTAGTTAAGTATAACAAAGGAAAATATCTATTAACTGAATGGAGTGAGAAAGAACAGCTTATCCAGGGGAGGGTAGAAGCCCACCCAAGTGGTTTTGGGTTTTTAATCATAGACGATGAGGTTGAAGACCTTTTTATACCTCCCCCAGAAATGAGATACCTTTTTGATGGGGATATAGTCCTTGTAAAACCTGTAAAAAGAAAGAAAAAAGAAGAGGCAAAAGTTGTAAAAATAGTAGAAAGAGCAGTAAAAACAGCAGTTGGGATATACAAAAAAGATAAAACAGGTCATTATATCTTACTTGCTGATACAGTAATCCCCCACAGGATTTACATAACGAAAAAAGAGGCAAAGAAACTAAAGCTTGAACCGGGAACATACGTTGTTGTTGAAATAACCGAGTACCCAGCCCCAAGGAAAAGGGCAAGGGGAAAAGTAATAGAAGTATTAGGAAGGACAAAAAATACAAGAACAGTAGCTGAAATCGTAGCAAGAAAGTATAACCTTCCTATGAAACACTCTGAAGAAGCTATAAAAGAAGCTGAAAAACTTTCTCCTGTAGTAAGAATAACAAAAAATAGAAGAGACCTAACAGACCAGATATGCTTTACAATTGACCCTGAAAGTGCAAGAGACCATGATGACGCCGTAGCTATTGAGAAAGAAGGAAATCTCTACAGGCTTTTTGTTCATATTGCAGATGTATCTTTTTACGTGAAAGAAGGTTCTGCTATAGACAGGGAAGCTTTTGAAAGGGGAAACACTTATTACCTCCCAGAATACGCTTTACATATGCTCCCAGAAAGACTGGCAGCAGAACTCTGTAGTTTAAGACCAAACGAAAAAAAATACGCTTTTACATGTGAGATGCTAATAAATAAACAGGGGAAGGTTGTTGATTACGATATATATGAAAGTGTTATTATAAGCAAAGCTAAACTCACCTATGATGAAGCTCTAAGAATTATCGTAGGAGACCCTGCCCTTGAACAAAAATACCCCCATGTTGTTCAGCCTTTAAGATATATGGAAGAACTTGCAAAAATCCTTATGAAAGCTAAAGAGAAAAGGGGAAGTATTGATTTTGATATGCCTGAAAGTCAGATACTTTTCACTGAAACAGGAGACCCTTACGATGTTGTGCCATACGAAAGACACCTTGCCCATAGAATAATAGAGGAGTTTATGATTATTGCAAATGAAACAGTTGCGAGACATATGGAGAAAAAAGGATATCCATTTATATACAGAACCCACGAAAAACCAGATTTAGACAAAGTTATAAAGTTTGTTGACCTTGTTGCTGGCTTAGGATACGAAGTATCCTATCCTGAAAAAATAACACCTAAATTTATCCAGTCTATACTTGAGAAGGTAGCAGGTACACCAGAAGAAACTTTAGTTAGATTTATGGCTTTAAGAACAATGAAACAGGCAAAATACACAGTTGAAAATATCGGGCATTTTGGTCTTGCTTCTGACTGTTATACACATTTTACATCTCCTATAAGAAGGTATGCAGATATCAATGTTCATAGAATGCTAAAAAAGGCTATAAAAAACAAATTTACAAAAAAAGACCTCCTTACTCTACCTGAGAAACTTGATGAGATAGCTAAACAGTGCTCAAAGATGGAAAGGGTAGCAGATGATGCTGAAAGAGATGCCCTTGAAATACTAAAACTTAGAATTCTATCAAACCATATAGGTGAAGAATTTGAAGGTATAATAACAGGGGTTGTATCTTTTGGGCTTTTTGTTGAAATAGAAAGGTATCTGATAGAGGGACTTATACATATTTCAACTATCCCTGGTTATTACGAGTATGATGAGGAAAATCAGCGATTGATTGGAGAAAATAAGATATTTAGACTTGGTGATAAGGTAAAAGTTATTGTAGAGAAAGTAGATGAAGATTTGAAAAAACTTGATTTACTACTATCCCCAGAGAGCTATGAAAATGTATGATAGAGAACTAAACGAGGAAATCAAAAGAGCTAAGGAAACTTTAAAAGAAGCTGATGCTGTTTTAATAACAGCTGGCGCTGGAATGGGAGTTGATAGTGGACTTCCTGACTTTAGAGGTACTGAAGGATTCTGGAGAGCCTACCCTATAGCAAAAAAACTTGGACTTAGATTTGAAGAGCTTGCAAATCCAAGATGGTTCCATGAAAACCCAAAGCTTGCATGGGCTTTTTATGGACACAGGTTAAATCTTTATAGAAAAACAAATCCCCATGAAGGTTTTTATATACTAAAAAAACTCGGTGAAAGTAAAAAAGGTGGATATTTTGTCTTTACTTCAAATGTTGATGGTCAGTTTCAAAAAGCCGGTTATGATGAAAAAAAGATAGTAGAAATACACGGTTCTATACATCATTTACAGTGTACCAGACCATGTATAGATGATATATGGTCTGCTGAAGGTGTTGAAGTAGAGATAGACATGGAAAGGTTTGAAGCAAAAGAGCCTCTTCCAAGATGTAAGCACTGTGGAGCTATAGCAAGACCTAACATCCTTATGTTTGGAGACTGGGAATGGATATCCCATAGGACAGCAGGACAGGAGTTCAGGTTTGAAAGGTGGCTTGAAAAAGTGGAAGATATGGATTACAAGCTTGTTATTATTGAGATAGGAGCAGGAACAGCAGTACCTACAGTCAGACTGCTATCAGAAAGGGTAGCTTCTTCTTTTGATGGTACACTGATAAGGATAAACCCAAGGGACTTTAAAGTCCCTTCAAAAAGAGATATATCTATCCCCTTAGGTGGACTTGAAGGTATTAAAAGGATAACAGAAGGTATTATTTAACTACCTTAACACGTATTTACCACTAATCCAGCCCTGGTATGTTCCTTCATCAGAATGATAAATCACTTGAAGCCATGTATTTTTTCCAAACTTCTTTTCAGTAAGTATGTCAACAACAGTTCCCCGTGGAATAGCAGATATGATAACTGACTGGGTACCTGGTTTATCTCTTAAATTTAGCATACCTGCAATAACTACACCTTTCCCGTCTGGTATTTCAACAAGGTCTTCTTTTTTTACCCATCCTTTTATATTACCTGTGTCCACATACACAAAATCATTGTCAATCTCTAAAGGTATGATGACCTGAAATCTTTTAAGCCTGCCTATTATTCTTGTGTTTTCTTTTTTATCTTTGTAAACGTTAACTGTTTTCAAAACTGCATACTTCACAGGTTTTTCTTCTACTACTTTTTCCTCTACAGGTTGCTGAGCCTCCTCTGTCTGCTCCTCGTTGTCCTGAGTTTTAGCTGTTTCAACCGCTTTTTCCTCAGGCTGAACTGTTTCCTGCTGAACCGGTATGTTTTCTGGGGCTTCTTCCTGTATCTGTTGTTTTACCTGAATTTCTTTTGTAATTTTTTCTTCTTCTTTATCTTTGTTTGCGATAAGAAAAAGGGAAATAAGGGAAATAACTACGAGTATTCCAGCTAAAACTGTTCCTGAAGGGACTTTAAGAGGCTTTTTTTCTTCCTTAGTTTCTACTTTTTCTTCTTGTGTTTCAGGGGATATTAATCCTTTTTCCTTTGAATAGGCTTTTATAATATCCAGAGACAAAATATTTCCTTTCATATGCTTAGATAAATCTTTCAGTATATTTTCAAGTTTTTTCTGATTTTTCTCTGAAATTTTGTAAAGGTAATCTTCTACCCCTTTTTCTATCTCTACAGGAGAACCTAAAAGCTTACTAAGGTAGTTTTCTGAAAACTCTTTTACTTTTTCTTTTCTTATATATCCACAACCTACAAGGAAAAGGGCAATTTCCCTTAAGTCTTTAAAATAAAAGGAGTCTATTAACTCCTTTGCTTTTGTTTTTCCTAAAAGGATAACTGCAAATTTATCTTTTCCTTCTTTACAGAGTTTTTCAATACTTTTTAACTGGTAAAAAGATAACTTTTCTATATCATCAAATATGATAAAAAGATTTCTACCTTCATTTGACAGTTTTTCAACAAGTTCATCTAAAGAGTTTAGATTGAACTTTTCCTTTACTACCTTCTGTAGGTACTCATCAATTTCAGAAACTCCAATATCTTCACTTCTTGCAATAATAACCCTTATGTTCCCTGCACTGTTTTTTATATAATCTTCAACAGTTTTAGGATTAAGGTTATCGTCTAAGTAAACTCCACAACCCTTTTTTTCTTTTAAGATTATATCTATAAAAGACTCCATTTCCTTACCTACTTGGATTTTTTTAATATTCTACACTGTTTTTATTTTTCTTACGGCACTTTCCTGTTTTTTGTACTTTATTACGTCTTCATAGCTCCATTTATTGATAATTCTGTTAATCTCTTCATCTGTTAAGGACTTCCTGCTATACATTCCTTTTTCTTCCCTCTGCCTTTGTGCTTCATAAAGGATAACTCCTGTTGCAACAGAAACATTAAGGCTCTGCGCCATTCCATACATTGGTATTATTATCTTAGTGTCAGCATATTCTAAAACCTCTTCACTAACCCCGTGAACTTCATTTCCAACAACAATAAGTGTAGGTTTTGTATAATCAATCTTTCTAAAATCAACACTGTCTTCAGAAAGATAAGTAGCTACAATTTGAAATCCCTGTGATTTTTTTTCTTTAAAAAACTTACCAATATCTGTTATCTCTTTGTGAATTACCCATTTATGGGAACCCATTGTTATCTCTTCATTTATAAGCTCCCCCTGTCCTAAAAACCTGTAATAAAGGTATAAAACTCCAACAGCATCACAGGTTCTCAAAATTGCAGAAAAGTTATGTTGATTTTTTACATTATCTGTAAAGACCTGTAGGTCTTTCTGTCTTTTCTCAAGTATATTTTTTATCTTCTTAAGTCTTTTCTCTGTAATAAGCATAAAATCTCCTTCTTTAAAGTTTTTTAATAAAATTTATCCAAAAATTTGATATATTAAAAGTCCTACTGAAGATAATCAAAATGGAGGCTCTAATGCCTGAAAAAGAAAAAATAAAAGTAAATGACCTTTACTTCTGGTATGCAGGTTCGGAAAAACCTGCCCTTAAAGGGATAACTATGCCTGTTTATGAAAACAGGGTTACTGCATTGATTGGACCTTCTGGTTGTGGAAAAACAACACTTCTCAGAAGTTTTAATCGTATGCATGACCTTTATCCAGGAAACAGGTATAAGGGGGAAATACTTTTAGATGGGGAAAACATACTCAGTGATGATTATGACCTTATAAAACTTAGGACAAAAGTAGGGATGGTTTTTCAAAAGCCTACACCATTCCCAATGAGTATTTTTGATAATGTTGCCTATGGACTTAAACTCAGAGGAATAAAGGACAGGTCTGAGCTTGAAGGAAGGGTAGAAAAGGCTTTAAAACAGGCAGCTTTGTGGGAGGAGGTAAAAGATAGACTTAATAAACCTGCTACAGGTCTTTCTGGAGGACAGCAACAGAGACTTGTTATAGCAAGGGCTCTTGCTGTTGAACCTGAAGTTTTACTCTTTGATGAACCAACATCTGCATTAGACCCTATATCCACTTCAAAAATAGAAGAGCTTGTTGTTGAACTAAGGGAAACCGTTACTATTATTATAGTAACCCACAATATGCAACAGGCTGCAAGGGTTTCCGATTACACAGCTTTTATGTACCTTGGGGAACTTATTGAATTTGACAAAACAGATGTTATATTTACTTCTCCTTCTAAAAAACTTACAGATGATTATATATCAGGAAAGTTTGGATAATAAAAGATTTTAGAGGAGGTTTGTATGTTAATAAAGCCAAGACTTGAGGAGATTAGGGATAGACTTATAAAAATGGCTGAAATGGCTGATACTATGCTTGAAAATGCGGTTAAATCAATAATAGAACATGATAAATCTTACCTGAAGATAGTTGAAGAGCTTGAAGAAGAAGTTGATAAAATGGAAGTTGAAAATGAGTCGCTAATAATAACAACAATAGCAAGATACCAGCCAGAGGCTAAATACCTCAGAATTCTTGTTATGGATTTATTTGTAAACAGGGATATAGAAAGGATAGGGGACCACGCAGAAAATATAAAAGAACAGGCAGAAAGGATTATAGAAAAACCAAAACTTAAAGAGTATGTAGACCTTCCTAAAATGACAGAAATAACCCTTGGTATGGTCAAAGATGCTGTTAAATCTTTAGAAACCCTTGATACAGAACTTGCAAGGGATGTTATACAGAGAGATGACGAAGTAGATAGACTGAATGAACAGATAATAAAAGAACTTTACAGATATATGGTTGAAGACCCTGAAAAGATAAAGGTAGGAATAAGACTTATAACTGTAGCTTCAAATATAGAAAGGGTTGCAGATATTGCTACAAACCTTGCAGAAGAAGTTATATACATGAAAGAAGGAAAGATGTTAAGACATCAAGAGATAGAGTGATGAATTTTTCCCAGAAGATAAAGCCTAAAGACTTTGAAACATTTTTGAAGTTTTTAGATTTTTTAAACGAAGGGATTATTGTTATAAACAAGGATAAAACTGTTTTTTATATAAATAATTACGCTGAAAACCTTTTAGATATAAGAGAAGGAGAGGGAAAGCATTTTAAAGAAGTTATAAAAGACAATTATCTGTTTTCAATA
Source organism: uncultured Aquificales bacterium (assembly GCA_964582875.1). GTDB lineage: Bacteria > Aquificota > Aquificia > Aquificales > Hydrogenothermaceae > JAADDV01. The sequence continues at coordinate 8,972 of CAZOTZ010000053.1, forward strand.
ATATCCCATGACTACAACAAAGACATACAGGAAGAAATTGTAATAGAAGATAAAAAGTTCCTTGTTAAGGTATACCATATAGAAGATAAAAAATTTGTCCATCTGACAGATATAACTCCTTTTGAGCTTTACAAACAGGCAAAAAAAGACTTTGTCTCTAATGTATCCCACGAACTTAAAACTCCAATAGCAGTTTTAAAAGGTGTTATAGAAACCCTTGAAGAAGAAGAAAATGATAAAGAGAAAAAAAGATTTTTAAAGATAGCTGAAAAAAGAATTAACCAGATGGACAGCCTTATAAATGACCTTCTTATAATAGCAAGGCTTGAATCTAAAGAAGATAAAATAGTTAAAAGGAAAATACATCTTAAAGGTTTTATCAACTCACTATTTGAAGACCTTTACCCGCTATGTGAAGAGAAAAATATAAAGCTTTACAACAAAATCCCATCTGACTTTTACGTATACGGAGATGAGAACAAGCTCTCTATTTTATTTAAAAACCTTATAGAAAACGCCATCAAGTACAATAAGATAGACGGCTCTGTAATTGTAGAAGGGGAATACGAAAACAGATACGCAGTGATAAAAGTAAAAGACACAGGGATAGGAATACCAAAAAAAGCTCTTCCCCTTATATTTGAAAGGTTTTATAGAGTTGATAAATCAAGAAGTAGAAGTGTGGGAGGAACAGGGCTTGGTCTGTCTATAGTAAAACATATTGCTGAAGCCCATAAAGGGAAAGTTGAAGTGGAAAGTGAACTTGACAAAGGCTCAACTTTTATAATTAAACTTCCTGCTGGCTAACTTTTTCCCTTGTTAAGAACCCCTCAAGTCTGTTTACCAGTTCAAAGAAATACTCTTTCTTTCTTGGATTTGAAAAAGCAAGGTCAAAGAGAGTCTGTGTATCAACCTCTTTAATATCAGTATCTTTTAGTTTTACTTTTTTCCTCTCTTCAATTGCTTCTAATATACCTTCCCTTTTTCCTGTCTTTCCTTCAATAAAATCTTTTATACCAAGGATTATTGCTTTTAACAGTTTTTTATGCTTGTATTTACGTGCATATTGGATTTTTATGCTGTTTAAAGTTTTAGTGAAATCTTTTTCTTCAGTTCCACTTATAAATATAAGTAAACTTCTTATAAAGTAGTACATTGAGACAGGGTTATGTAAAAATCCTCCTGTTGATGTACTTCCTTTGTGGTATATATGTGTAAAAGGAGTATAAAGAACCTTTATATTGTTTTTTAAAAGCCTGTAAAAAAAATCATTATCCTCAAAATAAAGGAAATACTTTTCATCCCAGAGACCCACTTTTTTAAAAACATCTCCTCTGATAAGTACATTTGCCCCTGATAAAAAAGAAGGAGGTCTGATTATATCAGGTTTATCTTCTTTTCCGGCAAGAGAAACACTGTTTCCATCGTACTGAACTTTTTCTCTGTCAGAGAAATCTTTTATTTTACATGTTATAACTGGAACCTGGTACTTTGAAGAAACCTCAAGCATTTCTTTTAAAGTATCTTTTTCAACAACAGTATCTGGATTTAAAATCCATATAAACTCTGCGTTGTTCTCAAGGAGAAATCTTATACCTATGTTGTTTCCTGCACTGAAACCTTTATTTTCTTTAGCTCTTATTAAAACAACATCTTTTTTAAACTGTATATCTGTTTTTTCCCCTTCTTCCAGTATATCTGGGCTGTATTCTTTTAAAGAATCTTTTAATTCTTCCCAGTGGCTGAGGCTTTCTGAATTGTCAACAACAACAACAGATACTTTTTCATAGTCCTGTTTTACTATTGAGTTAACACACTCTTTAGTATCTAAAGCATTTCTGTAATTTACTACAACAACACCAACTTTTT
>CAZOTZ010000054.1:0-10782 GCA_964582875.1 uncultured Aquificales bacterium
TTTTATGATTTATATCATATTGGATTTTTGTACAGGGTTTTAAATCAAGCCTGTCTGACAAAACTGAACAACTGTATTTAATAGATTTTCTCTGTATTTAATCAAAATGTCTTCATCTTCTTTCTTTACCTCAATACTGTTATATTCCAGACCTGCATGGGCAAGAAAATTTCTCTGGTCAATTTCATTAAAAGCTTTGTTGTGAATTATTGTATTTAAAACTTGGTAGGTTTTACTTTCAAGACTGGAAAGTTTATCCTTTAAATCTGTCAGCTCCTTATCAATTAAAACTTCTAATTTTTTATCATATGAAAAGAAATCATTATTTAGTTTTTTTAAATCATAAAGGGAAACTTCAGTTTTATGATTAACTATATCAGTTAAAAAATAACTGTGAAAAAGTGCAAAACTGTATACTTTAAAGTTTCTGTTAAGTGAAATCAATCTGTTCACATTTAGAATGTTTTCTGTTTCTTCTACGTATATGTTTTTTTCAAATATGGAGTAATTTTCGTTAATAAAATTTTCCAGAGCAGTTAAATCTGGAAAAAAAGTGAATACTCCTAAAGGAATACCATTGAATATAGAACCTAAAAATGCAGATATAGAGTTATAAGTTATAGATTTTTGTATAAGTTTACTGAGGTTTTTATTTATTTGGATTCTTTTACTATTTTCTAATTTTTTTGTATCAATTAGTTCGTTATTTATTGATTTTTCCCTTAAAGGATTAGGAAGAATTGATGTTTTTTCTATAACATTTATTTTTGTCTTTTCCAATAAGTTAAAAGGAAAGGCAGGGTCTGTATTATAAACGACTAACTTTATCTCTGAATACAGAGCAAGATTACCTAAAAGCTCTATCAGACCTTTATAAACTAATACAGGCATGTAATTTACGCCGTGGGTTATATCAAGGTGGACTTCTATTTGTGGAGTTTTTAAATTTTTAAATCTTTTGATGAATCTGTATAGGAAGGAATAATAATAATCCTGAGCATTACCATAAAAGTGGGCTTCTTTTTTAGTATTTCTGTCTTGAAAATGTCCCACGCCGGGCAAGATTTCAACATCAAAATTACTAATACCAAAATCTTGAGCATATTTTTTTACTTTGTTCTCTGCATTTTTTCTAACTTCATTATAAGTTGTTCCTTCCTGACCTAATGTATCTGAAGCAACAATAATAGTATTGTCTGGATTTATAACTTCCTGCAAAATTTTTAAGGAAGAACTGGATTTTATCGTTTTATTATCGTATTCATACTTTGTTTCTCTCCATCCTGCTGGGTCTCCCCATGGAGCTACAAGTATTTTCATACTGCAATCTCCTTTTTACCGTTTAGTTTTTCAAGTGTGTGAATAGTATTAAATGTTATCCATCTTATCCTTTGGTTTTCAATTGCTTTTTGTATAGCTTTTTCTCTCTGGGTTAATCTGGCTTTTTTACCTGTTTTTACTTCAATAAGTATTATCTCAAGGTTGTTAAAATCTTCTTCCTCAAGCCCTTTAAATGCTATAAAATCAACAGGTGTTCCTAAAAATCTAAGGTCTTTAGGATTTATTCCATGCTGGTCAAATATAAGTAGGGGAGCAAGGTGTTCTCCAACTTTTCCAATGATAGTGGAAGATGACTTTTTTATTGCGTCCTGTCTTATTCTTTTTTCTTCTTTTTGTATCCATTCTTTGAATTTTGTTCTGTATTCTTGCTCAAAAAGGTTTCTTAACTCTTTTTCTAAGACAAGTCTATCTTTTGCTTTGTATTCTTCTATTTTGTTTGCTATTACCTGATTCATGTTTTGGAGAATCTCATTTAGCTGTTTTTCTTTCTGTTCTTTTTCTTTTTGTAAAAACTCAAACAGCTTTTGCTGATTTTTTAGCTTGATTAATAAAAGTATAAGAGCAATGACTAAAACTACTAATATACCTGTTAATATCTGCATTTGTTCCATAAATAAACCCTCCTTTTCTTTCTACAAACGCAATAAAGAGGGTTTTTCTGACAGGATTATCCTGCAGCTAATAACACACACCATCCTAAAAGTTCGTTGTCTATGGTTAATTTTCTTGATTTGTTTGGAAATTCTTCATATCCTTTATGAACCAAATATTTGTAAGCTTTTGAATATAGCTCTTTGTCCAATTCTTTAACCAGTAAGTTTATAGTTGTGCTTAAAAATCCTTGGTGTTTACCGAGTCTAATTAGTATATAACCTTTTTCTACTCCGCTTTCTGCTAATTTTTTCCTCTGCTCAAGTTTGTTTATTATTCTTGATTTTTCTTCTGGGTTTAGCTGTGATGTTTTTTTGAAATATTTAATGTCAGCATTAATTGAAGCAATTGCAAAGTCAGAGCAGGACTCTCTAATCTTTTTTAAACCAAGGTATTTATAAGTCTGTGGAAAGATTTTTCTATGTTCTTCATGAAATGGAACTCTTAAGTCAACTATAAACTCTGAACCTGCTTTTACAAGCTCATGTGGTTCTTCAAAATGTCTTGATACTCCAAGGGCTGTTATGTCCTTGATTGTTAAAACCTCTTCTGGATTTTTCAGGTCTGAGTCTGAGATAAGGAAAACTTTTAATATATCTTTTTTAGCGTCATTTTCATAAAAATCTCCTCTAAAGGCAAAATTTTCCCATCTTGAGGACATTTTTTTAAATTCGTTTTGTATTTTTTTCTTTTTTTCTCTTTCATCTCTATAATCTTTTACATTTATACAGTTTTCATACTCTTTTAGGAATTTTTGTTTAAGCTTTTCATCTTCTTTGAATTTGTCTTTTAGTATTTTATAAAAAACTGCTGTTCTTATTGCTCCTTTTATTTCTGTTCCGGGAATGTAAACTTTGCCGTTTTGTTTTATAAATTCCCAGATTGGTTTGTATTCTGTGATATTTTGTCTTGTGTTTCTATCAAATCTTTGTCTTTTTATTTCTCCTTTAAAATCTACCGTATATTCTGGCTCAACATTAATTCTAAAGCTTGACAATATGTCTCCTAAACTTTTGTTTAATGGGTTTCTTTCTATCTGAGCTGTCAGATTTAGCAGTTTTTGATGGTTGTCTTTGAGGCTTCTAACTACTTTGTCAAAGCTGTATATTTTTATTTTTCCGTTTTCATAAGCATAAGACCAGTTGCTTATCTGCTCTCCACTTCCTATGTGAACAGGTGATAAGGTGACAAGTTTATACTTCATCTGTTTTCCTCCTGAATAAATAAAGGAAAGGCTAAGCCATATTGGTATATAGGGATTTCATTTATCTCTTTTGCTTTGTAAAATTGACCGTAGAATCTTTTAGGAGTTTTAACTTTTAGCACAGAGCCTTCTTTGAGATATAAAACTTTATCTTTCCAGATATCTACCTTTTTAAAGCTGTAGTTGTTATCTACTGCTCCCTGAAAGGTAAAAATTTCATAAAAGCTGTCTGATAGGTTATAGGTTGCCGGTTCAGGAATAAAGGGAGATAAAGAGATAAATCTATCATTCTGATTGTTGAAATATTTTTCTATTTCTGAAAACTCTTTAAACTCTCCAAAAATAACTCTTCCATACCCAACAGACCTGTTTCCTCCAAGTCCTATGTCTTGAATCAGAGAAAGGGCTGATTTAATTTCTTCTAATTTTTCATCTTCAATGGCTATCAGTAGATAAAACTCCTTCACAGCTGTAATTTCTTCAAAGAATAGCTCTCCAGAGCCTTCTGTAGAACCTGTAACTCTATCAATAGATGCGTGGGGAATTATGTTTCTTTCGTAAAGGTCGGACTTTCCTACAGATTTTTTGTCAAGTTCTCTGTGCAGTTCATATTCGTTTTTTATCTTACCTTCTAAAACTTTAATCAGGACATCAAGAGGAATGTAATTTATTTTCTTTAGTTTTTTGTGGTCTAAGGAGTTGTCTTCTACTCTTAATGGCTTCAGGTGCGGTCTTGGGAAAAGATAATTCCCATCTGTTTTCGGAAGTAATGAGCTTACCAAGAAAGGCGGATTTTCAGATAGATACTGGTTTAGTAGCTGGTTCAGTTTGTCTTCCCCGTAAAGAAGTCTGTAAGCCCAGCATATTCCACCAAAGATTGTGTAAGAGGAGGGATAATCTCTAAAGATGGATACTGGTGCTGCGTCTACTCTGTATATCTTCATAGTTTAACCACCATTAGGCAGATTTTTTACTTTGTCAAACTTATTTATTAATTCTTCTACTGTCTCAAAAGGTAGGGAAGGAATTTCTTTATCTGGTCTTATATAACTGTCTTTGTCTTTGAACGATACTGTTATCTTTTCAAATTTTACTCTTCCATTTCCTCTTGAACCCCCTCCCCCTAAATAGTTATCCTCAAGTCTTTTCATTCCTTCAAACACGATTTTTAATCTTTCGTGGTCTTTATCATCAAAAACTTCATATATTATCTCAACTTCAAATTTAGAACCAGCTGGAACTCTTTCTTGCTGTCTGGGATTTGCTGTGGAAGTTATCCTATCTATTGCGTTTTCTGTTTTTATCTCTGTGTATAGCCCTGCTCCCAGTTCTTCTTCCCATTTTTGTATTGTATCTGCAGTTGGATAGGCATCAAAAAACTTTATTCTTACGGGACCTGCTTTGATATTTCCTGAATCTTTTGCTCCTACACCAAAAATTACTGCAACATCAGATAGGGTACCGTCATCTAACGTATATTTTATTTTTCCTTCTATTTCACCTTTATCGTTTGGTTTTGCTTCAACCAATCCATATCTCCACTCAAGTAAACTTCTTATTTTTCCTTTGAGAGAAGAGCCGGGAATGTAAGGCATGCCTTCCTTTATTTTTCTTCCGTCTGGCAGGTTTATAGAAACTGGAACTTTTATAACAGGGTTATCAATTCCTCCTATCTCAAAACTTTCCTTTGAACCTCCAATGTGAAGACCAGTGATGCATATAAGATTTGCTTTTATCGTGTAAACACCTTTAAACTGAAAGTTCATTTTTGACCCTCCTTTTTATTCGTACTGTTTGTTGTATGCAACAATTGCCGTCATAAAGTCTTCAAAGGCTTTAAAGTCGTTTTTATCAGAGCTGTCTTTAAGTTTGTCTAAGCAAGCGATTAATAATTCATAAAAATTTTTGGGCATTAAATCTCTTCCCTGTGCATAGGCAAGTTTAGGATAAAGGAGATATAGTTCTGTGTTGTCCGTTGTTATTTCCTTTTTCCTTTTTTCGCAGATATCTCTAACTTCAGCAAATATTTTTCTTAGTTGGGAGGTTTTCAGCTCTGGGATTCTCCTATCTTGTTTGTGCTGGTCTTTCAATTGACGGGTAATTCTATCAGCCCAACCATCTGGTGGAGCAAATACTTCTGGTTTTAAAACTTCTGAAAGCTTGCGAGCTTGAGATATCTTGTTTTTTATTAGTGTTATTTCATCCTGATGTAGGTGATTTCCCATAACCCAACCTCCTTTTTAAATTAAAAAACTACTTTTGCCTATATTTATGACATCTATTTTCTTGTTTTTAAGGAAGCATAGTTAACGATAAATGTTAACGATTTAAAGTTGTTTTTATCTAATAAAAATTTTGCAATCTTTTCCTTTAGCTCTTCATTTTTGATATTTCTCGCTACATAATACTGGGCATAGGGATAAAACATAGGATTTTCTTCTTTAGAGTAAGGGAATAAAATACCTGTTTCTGCACTGTCTCTGTCTTTCAAAAACTGTTCTTTCAGTCTGTGGACAGCATATATAAATCCTCTTTGAAGTTTACTATCTTTGATGTAATTTACCCATTCCTGAGCTATATTTTTAACTTCTTCAAGTCTGTCCCAAACGAACAAGTCTCCCATTATACATATTCTGTTTCTTCCGCTATCTTTGGCTTTTTTTTCAGCATTACCTGCAATGTCTGCACTCACTCTGATAGGGAATTTTGGTTTAGTCTGAACATAACCTGCTGATATTGTTACATTAGGATTATTACAGGTATATCTTTTAAACTCTTCCCAGATTTTTACAGCTAAATCCACTCCTTTATCCCATGGTGATACAATAAATACATCATCTCCACCAGAATACAGAATATAAAACAGATTTTTTATTTTTGGTTTTTGTGGGTGTTTTTCTGTTAAATCATCACATATTCTGTTTAGATAACCAGAAAAGAACAGGTCTAATGTTCTGCTTAATGTTGCAATTCTTGATATTGATATTTTATTTCCAAGACCATTGCTGAATAACTTTCCAAGATTGTCAACGTCCATTCTGAGAATACCTATCCTCTCATCGCCGTCAGACTGTTTAGCTAAATATGTAAATGGAGCTATCTGACCTTTGTGTATTGTTTCTTCTTCTTCAGTCTCTTCAGGGGATAAATCTTCTAAAGCTTCAGGAACGGTCTTTCCTATAAACTTAAAGCCAGTAGAGTTTTCTTCAAATTCTGTATCATTTATTTTGAGAATTTCTGTTATTTGAGGATTGTTTGCTAAATCTTTTAATTCTTTTTCGTCAGTTATTAGATAAACAGCTCCGAACTCTTTAAAGCTGATAATCTTTTTTCCATCTATAGACTTTCTGGAAAAAGCTAATAACTGTGTTCTGGGCAGATAATGACCTATATCTTTGAATTTTGAACATATATCACATATCTCTTCATCTCCTGTCAAATTTTCATCTATCAGGTATGTCTGACATACAGGACATCTCTTTTTGTTGGAATGTATGCTGTTAGACCTTTTGTTCAGATACTCAAATATTTTTCCTGTTTCTATCAGATTTGAAAATTTTTGTTTTTTTGCATTGTCTAAACTTTCGTTTAGTTTGTTTAAAACTGTGCTGTAATCTTCCATCATCTCAACGGGAGAGTATTCATACATGCCTACAGACAGACCAATGTCAGCTTCAAACTTTTCTGACAAAAATTTGTTTATTTTTTCTTTTATTTCGGATAGTTTTTTCCTATTTTCTTCAGTATTTGCAACTATAATCTCAAATATTCCTCCACCGCTATAAAGCAGATTTGACAGTGGATATTCAAGCTGATTTATGATGTATCTGGAGAGGATTTCCCACAGCATTACAATATAAAAACTTCTACCTCTCAGAACTTTGGCTGTGCCACCTTTTCCCTGATAAACCCGGTATATAAATTTTTGTATTCCGCTGATATCTGCTTTCAGATGGAGAATTATCTTTTTGTCTCGGAAATTTTCTTTAAATGTGTTCAAACTACTCTGGGTAAAAGCAGAAGGGTCATAATCGTAAAAGATAGATGCTACTGCAGACAAAACCCTTGAATGGTCAAAAAGAGATATGTCTGGATAGTGTTTTCCGTAATTTTCTTTGTCGTAGGTTGAAGCTGGAATACACCACAGATATTTATAAAACAGGTGGTATATTAGACTGAAAACCCTTTCTGGATTTTCTGAAAATTTTAGTTTTGAATTTTTTAGTTTTTGATTAAACTCTTCAACAAATTTCTCCCAGTGTTCAGAGTAAGAACCTAAAACTTTTTCTTTTGATTTGCTTTCTTTTTCTATATCAACAAATGCATTTTCTAAATCAATGGGGAATATGTCCTCAGATAAGTTTAAAGGAGCAACTTTATAAAAATAATTCTTCTTTTTGTAGTCCTTCCCAATGTTTAAGTTCTCAAAAATACTTCTAAGTCTTGGATTTTCCTCTGCAAATTTTTCAAATGCCTTTCTGTCCTGTTCAGAGATATAATCAGTATTTAATTCCATAGGAATGTCTTCCCTTTCTGATGAGGAAACCCAGTCGGCTTTTTGCATTAAATACTGAAAGTTATTTTTTGGTTTATGATGGTAAACTCCTTCTATTATTACTTCAATCTCATCAGGAGAAAATGTAGAACTTAATCCTTCGTTTAGCTCTGATTTTACTGCTATGTATGAATACAGTGCATGCTGATAACCAAACTCTTTTGAATATACATCTTTGTTTAAAAGTTGATGAAATTCTTGTGGCACATTTTCTTTTTTGGGATTTGCCCTTTGATAAAACTTCCCTATGTCGTGGAACAGGCCGGCTAAGGCTATAAGATACTTCTCTTTTTTTCCTCCCATGGCACCCCTCTCGTGGATTATTAAAACATCAAATAAAAAAAACTGTCAACTATTAATAACGAAATAAACCCTCAGAGTCTGACATTAATCGTCAAAAAAGTCGTCATCATCAAACAGGTCAAGAAGATTTTCATCCTCCTCTTCCTCTATCATTCTTTTCATTTCTTCATCTTCAGGGTCTTTGTGTGTAAAAAGCCAGTAATCAAACCAGTCTAATCCGGAAAAGAGTATGTAGATGATTAAAAATATGAGGATTAAAGCCAGCAGTTCCATCTTTTTACCTCAAGGTTTTATATGTATAAACGATAAAAAGAGCAGATTTATGACGTCAGTATCTTATCCCTGAGGAACTCAACGGTAAGCTTGAACTTTCTGTCCTTTTCCATTGTTTTTTCTACTTTGTCAATGGCATTTATAACTGTTGTGTGGTCTTTTTTCTTGAAAGCTTTTGATATTTCGCTGAGGGATTTGTCTGTCAGGTATCTGGAGAGATACATGGCTATCTGCCGTGCCATTGCAACTTTCTTTTTCCTTGAGTTTCCTAATATCTCGTTTATGTTTACTCCAAAGTAATTTGCAACCTCTTTCTGTATTTTGTCTATGGAAAGGCTTACTTCCATCTCCTTTATTTCAAACAAATCTTTCAGCAGGTCTCTTGCCATGTCTAAGGTAATTGTTCTTCCAAGCAGTTCACTGTAGGCCTTTAGCTTGTTCAGTGAGCCTTCAAGTTCTCTGACATTAGAGTTAATAGTTTTTGCTATCAGCAGTGAAACATCTGAAGGCAGGTAAATACCCATCTCTTTTGATTTTTTTCTCAGGATAGACAGTTTTGTTTGAAGGTCAGGGGCTTTGACTTCAACGACAAGACCGCTGGCAAAACGGCTTCTCAGCCTTTCCTGAAGACCTTTTAGATTTTTGGGAGGTGTATCTGATGATAGGATAACCTGCTTACCTATCAGATGAAGGGCATTAAATATGTGATACAGCTCTATCTGCGTTCTCTCTTTACCCTGAAGAAACTGAACGTCATCAATCAGAAGAAGGTCAACATCCCTGTATCTTTTTCTAAATTCAAGAATACTGCCGTTTCTCAAGTAATATATAAGCTCTGACATAAATGTGTCTGCTGTAGTGTATATGATGTTTGCTTTTGGATTTTTTGAAAGGACGTAATGGGCTGTTGCATGGAGAAGATGTGTTTTACCCAGTCCAACTCCTCCGTATATAAACAGGGGATTGTATATTTTCCCTAAGTTTTCAGCAACGGCAATACACGCCTGATAGGCAACTTTGTTGCAGTTTCCGATTATCAGATTGCTGAAGGTAAACTTTGGATTGAGATTTGTCAGTCTGTAGGGCTTGTTATACTCCTTTTTTATCTGCTCTACTTCTGTTTCTATCTGTTCTTCGTCGTTGGATACGACAAGTATCTCAAGGTTTTCTCCTAAAAGGTCAGCGGCAGATTCTCTTATGTCGTCAAGGAGATTGGACTCAAGCCATTCTTTATACACAATGTCTGGGGTTGAGATAAACAGCTGTCCATTTCTGTACTCTGCTTTTTCAATTCCTTTCAGCAGATTAAGGGTTGACCTGTCCACCCTCCGTGAAATGGACGAAAGTATTGAACCCCAGATGTCCAACTATTTCACCCCTCTTTGTTTGCTTGGGAGAAGATTATAGAAGATTTGTTAAGAAATTTTAAAGAAAAATTTTTTTGACTTTCAAAATCTGTGTGGTAAAATCTGAAATATTTATATATGAAAAATCTGATTAATAACCTGTTATAAAGCCTGTAAATCCTTGATTTTTTTATATTTCGGCGTAAGTGTGTCTGAACTTTAATTTTTCGGATATTTCTGGGATAGATACTCCTTCAGCGCCTGAACGTCAGAGGTTATAACGAAAACTTCCTGAACTGTTGAGCCTTTTTTTAGAAGTAGTTTTGCCCCTGAATTTGTTTCATACTGGAACGTTAAGCGGGGATTTCCCGGCTGACCCTTTGGGGTCGTTTTAATCCTGCCGGGAATGATAGACTTTACTAATCCTTTTTTTATTAAATCCTGAAGAAGCTCTTCCCCGTCTTCTATAATGTGGTGTTCTTTTTTTATGCCCTTTTTCCTGTACTTCATCTTAGAACGGTTTGTCTGGAACTGATTCCCAGTCTTTCAGGAATCTTTCTAAACCAATGTCTGTCAGTGGATGTTTTATCAGCTGGGATATTACCTTGTAAGGAATTGTGGCAATGTCTGCTCCAATAAGGGCTGACTCAATGACATGCATTGGATTTCTTATGCTTGCAACAATTATCTGTGAGTTAAAACCATAGTTGTCTATGATTGTTCTAATCTGGGATATAAGCTCCATTCCTGTGTGGCTTATGTCGTCAAGTCTTCCTACAAATGGTGATATGTATGAAGCTCCTGCTTTCATTGCCAGCAGTGCCTGAGCTGGAGAGAAAACTAATGTTACATTTGTTTTTATTCCTTTGTACTCAAAGTATTTAACAGCTTTCAGACCGTCAATGGTGATAGGTATTTTTATAACTACATTTTTCCCCAGCTGTGCAAGCATCTCACCTTCTTTTATCATTCCTTCGTAATCTGTGCTTGCCACTTCTAAAGATACAGGTTTGTCAGGAATCTCTTCTAAAATCTCTTTTACCACTTCCATAAACGGTCTGCCTGTTTTGGCAATCAGGGTCGGGTTTGTTGTAACACCGTCAAGGATT
>CAZOTZ010000055.1:0-10777 GCA_964582875.1 uncultured Aquificales bacterium
TCAAAGTACCAGGAAATTCTTGTTTTAGAAACACCAGAATTTGGAAAGATGTTAATTTTAGATGGGCTTGTTCAAACCACAGAAAGAGATGAGTTTATTTACCATGAAATGCTTGTACATCCAGCTCTTTTAGCTCATCCAAATCCTGAAAGGGTTCTTATTATAGGTGGAGGAGATGGAGGAAGTGTAAGGGAAGCTTTAAAGCATAAGCAGGTACAGGAAGTTCATCTATGTGAAATAGATGAGGAAGTTATTATTACAGCAGAAAAGTACTTCCCAACTATTTCAAACAAACTTAGGGACCCAAAGGTAAAAATATTTGTAGAAGATGGTAATGCTTTCCTTGAAGAAAAGAAAGATTATTACGATGTGATAATACTTGATTCTTCAGACCCGGTAGGTGCTTCAGAGGTTCTTTTCAGTGAGGAGTTTTACCAGAAGGTAAAAAGCTCTTTAAGGAAAAACGGTATAATGGTAGCTCAAACAGAATCACCTATATTGCAGGAAGATTACTTTAAGAATGCTGTTTCCCAGATAAGAAAAGTGTTCAGAAACTGGGGAGTTTACCTTGCATTTATACCAACCTATCCTTCTGGTATGTGGAGTTTTACAATAGCTTCTGACTACATAGATGTAGTAAACACAAGAAAAATGGAAAAAGTTAAGGAATTGAAAACAAAGTATTTTTGTGATAGCATTTATGCTTGTTTATTTTCTTTACCTAACTTTGTTCAGGAAATAATTAATAAAACTTAAAAGGAGGTAAACCGTTGGCAGAAACTTTAAAAGGCGATGTTTTAAAGAAAATCGCAGAAAGAGCTACAGAAAAAACAAACATCAGGCTTATATCAAGGAACGTTGAGAGGGTTTTAGCTGCTCTGCAGGTAACTTCAGATTTCTGGAAAGTTGTTGACTACTCTGATTTACCTGTTCCAGCTGCATCAGAAATAGTTAAAGGTTTGATTGAAGAAGGCTTTGTAAAAGTTGAGAATGATGAACTTTACTTAACAGAAGCAGGACTTAACCTTGTTAAAGAACTAAACATTCCTCCGTATGTTGACTACACATGTCAGGCTTGTGAAGGAAGGGGAATTCCTTTTTATGCAAATAAAGAATGGTACAGAACATTCGTTGAGCTTGCTAAAGACAGACCTAAAGCAATTCAGGAGTATGACCAGGGTTCTGTTACCCCTGAAACTACTATCTCAAGAATACTTTTCCTTGATTCAAGGGAAGATTTAAGGAACAGAGATATCCTGGTTATGGGAGCTGAAGATGACCTTACAGGTCTTGCAGTTGCTTTAACAGGTTTGGCAAGAAGGGTTTTAATCCTTGATATAGATGAAAGGTCTATAGATTTTGACAACAGAATATTTAAAGAGCTTGGAATAGATAATGCAGAAGCTATAAGATTTGACCTTAGAAATCCTTTCCCAGAAGAGTGGATAGGGGCTTTTGATGTATTTATAACTGACCCTCCAGAAACATTAAAGGCATTTAAAGCATTTATTGCAAGGGGAATTGCTTCTCTTAAAGGAGAAGGTTCTGCAGGATACTTTGGTTTAACACTCAGGGATTCATCTTTAAATAGATGGCAAAAATTCCAGAAGGCTCTTATAAATGACTACGGAATGGTTATCACTGATATAGTTCAGGACTTTAACGCTTACATGAACTGGGAATACCACGAAGAGACAAGAGCTCAAAAAGTAGCTCCAGTTTCAAAAGGTCCTTCAGATATATGGTACAGGTCTGCCTGGTACAGAATAGAAGCTATGCCAGGATTTAAAGGAGAAAATGAGCAGATAACAGATGAAGTATTCAGAGAACTTTACTTAGACGAGGAAGGTTCTACTACATAAATCTAATCCCCCTCCTTCTGGAGGGGATTTTTACCAAAAGAAGAAATAAAGAGATAAACGACAGGTATAGCTCCTATAAGCCCAAAAAGACCTGCTATAAAAAATGTGTCCTGAAAAGAAAAAGAGAAACTGTGTAATTCCTGAACTTTGTATAAAAGGGCTTTCGCTTTTTTATCAAGAATATCAGGGCTAACATAAAAAGATAACTCATGTTTTATCTTTTCTAAAAAATAACTTACATAACTGTAATTTTGCATAGATGTTATTCCTTCAAAATGGGAATAGGTGTTTTTGTAAATCTCGTTTGTTGCTATTGCTGTTCCAAATGAACCACCAACAAACCTTACATAATGCATTAAACCTGTTCCTAAAGAGGTTTTTTCCCCAAGATTTCTAAGGGCTAACGTTGTTACAGGAGCAAAAAACATCCCCATAGATATACCAAGGGGAACAGTCATAAGTGCAGCTTTCAAAGAAGGTGTGTAATAGTTAAGTTTAGGTAGTATATAAAGGGAAGAAAAAAGGTAAAGGATAGTGCTTATGTACAGAACCTTACTTTCTCCCCATTTATCACTTAAAACACCAGCTATCGGAGAAAAAAGGGCAATAAACATAGC
Source organism: uncultured Aquificales bacterium (assembly GCA_964582875.1). GTDB lineage: Bacteria > Aquificota > Aquificia > Aquificales > Hydrogenothermaceae > JAADDV01. Next base: position 2,480 of record CAZOTZ010000055.1, read on the forward strand.
AAGGGCAAGTATGTGGATACCAGCCTGAAACGTTGTAAGGTGTTTGAGATTTTCAAAGTATATAGGGAGAAGGTAAAAAATCTGGTACATTGAGAAACCAAGTATAAGGAAGTAAACAAGGATACCAACTGTGAACTCTTTTATTTTAAAGATTGAAAAATCTATTAAAGGTTTTTTTGAGACTAATTCTGAAAGGATATAAAAAAGGAAAGAAAAAGCTGAGACAATAGCAAGGTAAACTATCGTATCTGACATAAACCAGCCAAGCTGTTGACCTTTTGATAGAAGAATTAGAAGGGATACAGTAAATAAAGACATAAAGAAAAACGATACAAAGTTAAGTTTTTCTTTAACTCTGGTAAAACTGGTCTCAGGTAAATAAAAAACTGCAAGTAAGACTGTGAGTATTCCAAAAGGTATATTTATGTAAAAAACCCATCTCCACTGTAGATACTCTGTTATATACCCACCAAGAGTTGGTCCAAGGGCAGGAGCAAAGCTTACCCCAAGCCCAAATATTCCCATTGCTATTCCTTTTTTTTCAGGGGGATAAACAGAGAACAGTATTGTCTGGGCAGTGGCCATAATCATAGCTTCTCCAATCCCCTGAAGCACCCTTGCAACAATCATAAACTCAAGGCTCTGGGATTGACCACATAAAAAAGAAGATACAGTAAAAAGAGCAACTCCAGATATATAAATCCTCCTTAGACCTATAACCTTATCAAGCCATTCTGATAGTATAAGAGCAGTAGCTGAAGCTATCATATAAGCAGTAATTACCCACTGAACGCCGTAAAGGTCAGTTTTTAAAGGGGCTGTTATTTTAGGGACTATAATATCAACTATTGTTGTATCAAGGATTGCCATAAAAGCCCCTGACATAACAATAAACGTTATCAGTCCCCTTTGCAGTGTATTTATCTTTTCATAAATAGGATTTTTTTCTTCCAATAAATCCCCCTTACTCTTCCCTTTTTATTTCTACCTCTCCTCCCATTCCAACCCTGAGTAAAGAGATATCCCCTTTTGTTATCTTTATTCTCACAGGTATTCTCTGGGCTACCTTTGTAAACTCTCCAGCTGAAATATCCCTTGGAACTAAAGCAAACTTAGCAGCTGAAGCAGGCTCTATCTTTTCTACTATTCCTTCATATTCCTTGTCTGGATAAGCATCTATTTTTATTTTTGCCTTTGCACCAACTTTTACCCCTTCAAGTTTTGTTTCTTCAAGGAGGACATTTATATACAGACTGTTTTTAGGTATTATAGAGTAAACAGGCATACCTGCACTTATAACTGAACCTACGTAAACGAACCTTTTTGCTATTATCCCGTCAAAAGGAGCTTTAAGCTTTGTGTAAGATATTTTATTCAAAATATCTTTTTTCTTTTCTTTTAACACTTCAATCTGTTTTTCAAGGGATTTTATGTTTTCTTCAATTTCTGGAATAGTTTTTTCCTTAACTTTTGCAAGCTTTATCACTTCAGAAGCTTTCTGTATACCAACATTAAGCTCCTGTATATTTTTTAAAAGGGCTTTTTTCTCTTTCAAAAGAACTTCCAGATTTGTTGAAACTTCCTCATACCTGTGTTGAGGTATTAACTCCTTCTCAAGGAGTTTTTTAAAACGTTCTTTGTCTTTTTTGACCTGCTTTATTTTTGCTTCTATCTGTTGTAATTTTGATAAAAGAGCTTCTTTTTTCTTTTTAAGTTGTTTTTTTGTTAGTTCTTGTATAGATACATTTACTTTTATCTCTTCTTTTACCCTTTTTAATTTCTGTTCAAGGGCATTCTTCTTATGTTTTAAAGCCTGTATATTTTTTTCAACAGAAGAAAGTTCTGTTATGTAGTCTGTATCATCTAAAACAGCTATAACTTCTCCTTTTTTAACAGTATCACCTTCCTCTTTAAGAACTTTTATTACTTTCCCTGAGACCCTTTTAAATGCTACATTTGTCATACCATCTGATTCAACAAAAACAGCATCTGTAATGACATACTCTTTTCTGTACTTTATCCATTTAAAAGCTAAGACAGAAAGGATAAAGATAAGAATCAGGACTACTACTATTCCTATTTTGTTTTTCATAAATCTCCCCCTACTGCCTTCTCAAGTTCTGCAAGGGCTTTTAAGTACCTGTAGTATGAAATCTCTTTTCCTTTTCTTGCCCTTGTTAAAGATGCCTCTGCATCTAAAACATCTGTACCTGTGGCAAGTTGATTTTTATACTGTTCAACTACCATTCTGTAGTACTCTTCAGCCTGTTTTAAAGCTTCTGTTGATACTTTTAGATTGTAGATAGCTGTTTGGAGGTTTTCATAAGCAGCTTTTACCTCAAGGGCTACTTTTTCTTTTACATCTCTGAGAATAAATCTTATTTTTTTCTGTGTTTCCTTTGTCTTTAAAATACTGTAGTAAGGTTTTATTCCCTGAAATTCCACTTTAATATCAAGGGCTATGCCGTAATTATCTTTTGGGGTTAAATAAGGGTACTGGTCTGTTTTTGTGTAAAGGGCTGTCAGTGAGACCTTCGGTAAAAACTGGCTCTTATAAACTGTTTCTACTTTTTTTAGTTTTTTTTCCTTTATCTGGATTTCTTTTATCAAAGCTCTGTTTCTGATTGCTTTTTCTATAAGGTAATCAAGGTGAATATTGTTTCTAACAGGTTCATTTATACTTTCAACACTGAATTTCCAGTCAACCCCTTTACCAATTAGAACAGAAAGTCTTGATTTGGCTACGTTTAAATCTCCTAAAGCTTTTCTTAAATCTCTTTTTACTTCAGAAAGTCTGACTTTTGCCTGTAGAACTTCCACCTTTGTTGTCAAGCCTTCCTGATAAAACCCTTCAACTGTTTTCAGATGGGCTTCAACAGCCTTTAGCTCTTTTTTGTATATATCAACTACACTTTTTGCCATAAGTACATCGTAGTAGGCTTTTTTTATCTGGGTTTTTATCTGATTTTCCTGTTCTTTATACTGGTACTTTGCTTCTTTTATACCAAGTTTTGATATTTTTATTTTTGCTGGTCTATAACCTCCTGTATATAAAAAATAACCAACACCAAGGTTAAAGTTATAAAAATTCTTTTCTGTTTGCTTGAAAGAGAAAGGAAAAGGGAACATTTTTGCAGGAATTGAGGTGTATGGTGTTTTGTTTAACCATGTGTACCTGTACTCTCCAGAGAAAAAAGGCATAAATAGCTGTTTATCTTCTTTAAGTTGAAATTCAGATATTTTTATCTCCTGTCTGTAGCTTTTTAACTGATTGTTGTTTTTAAGTCCTATCTCTAAAGCCTGCTGAATAGTAATACCGTATGCAAAAACCGGTATAAACAGAAAAAGCACAGTTTTTTTCATAATTAAACCTTCCTTTTTATACCATCAAGTATTATTTTTAGTCCCTCCCTTGAAAGCTCCATAACCTTTTTTAGTGGACACTCTTTTGAAAGGATATAATCTTCAAAAACCATTCTCTTATATCCAATAAGTAGATTTGCTACATTTTCCGGATTTACTTTTTTTATTTCTTTGTTTTTAATTCCTTCTGAAACAAGCTCTGCTAATCTTTTTCTCGCAAACTCTACAGTCTGAAAGTATATATTTCTAAGTTCTTTATGGGTTGAAAAAAGCTGGTAAAGGAAAATCTCAGTTATAGCCCTATTTTCGTATAAAAGTATCACTATTTGTGTGTTCATTTTTTCTATCTTTTCAAAAAATGTATTTCCCTGTGTCTCTGTAAGGACTTTCACAATACTGTCTTTTATCTGGATTACTATTTCCCTGAAGATGTCTTCTTTGCTTTTGAAGTACAGGTAAAATGTTCCCTGTGCAACACCTGCTTTTTTTACTATATCAGATACCTTTGTGTTCCAGTATCCTTTTTCTGAAAATATTATTTTTGCTGCTTCAAAAAGCTTTTCCTTTGTTGTCATCTTTTCCACCTGACTGATTAGTCAGTTATTAATTATAATAAAAGAATGTCAAATGGGCAAAAATGATTTAATATTAAAAATTGTAAAAACTAAAAAATTTTTAATGTTTTTACGAAAATTTTTTATACTTAAGTGTGGAGGGTGTGATGAATATAGCTGTAATATCTTTTGACCAGGATTTTATTAATCAAATCCGTAGAGAACTACCAGATGAGAATGTAAGAGGGTATATAGATAGTTTAAGTATGTTAAAAGAATTAGCAGAGTTTAATCCAGACATAATTATTTATGATGCATCATCTGGGGATTTTGCTATTGATGACCTGAAGTTTTTACTTACAAGGGACAAAGTAGAAAAGAAAAAGTTTAGAATTTTACTCTCAAGGGAACAGCCTGTTGATATAGATAGCTTCCCTGAAGTAGAGGATATTATTTACTACACAAAAGAGACAGATATACCTAAACTCCTTTCTGATATTAAACCTGAAGGTAAAAAAGAAGAGACTGTTCATATTGGAACTCCAGAACCACCAACACCAGCGGACATAGAGTCTTTCCTTGAAAGCAGTGCTTTTGAAGAAGAAATACCAGAACCCTCTGTTGAGTTTGCTGAGCATTTTGATGAATTCGCAGTGTCTGAAGAAGAGGAAAAAGAGATAAAAGAAAGCCTTGAACATATATCAAAAAAAGAAAAACCTGTTGTTGAAGATACTTTTAGTTTTGCAGAGGAGCCTTTAGTAAAAGAGGAACTTACCCCTGAACCTAAACCTGAGAAAAAGACTTTTAAACCTTCTGTTCAGACTTCAGGGGAAAGCATAAAACTGGAAATAGATATTTCTTTAGATGAAATTAAAAGAGCTATTGCAAAAGAAGCAGTCAACCAGCTTGTTGAAAAATTACTTAAGGACCCTGAAATGGGAGAAATAATAAATAATATCCAGAGGGATTTTGTTTCAAGGACAGAAGAAGAGTTTGAAAACATAAAAAATGAGATAAAAACAGAGCTAAAAGAGAAATTAACTGAATCTATAGAACAAGAGCTTAAAAACTCCCTTGTTCAGTCTATAAAAGAAGATGTTGCACAGCTAACAGCAAAAATGGTTAAAGAAAAACTTGAACAGCTTTTTGGGGGTAGATAATTACCCCTGTATTATTTTTATATCTTCTTTCGTAACAAGACCACCTGATAGTATTATTTTTGTAGCTTCATCAACAGTCATATCTGTGTGGATAACATCATCTTCTTTGACAAACAGTGTGTACCCGGATGTTGGATTTGGGGCTGTTGGAACATAAACAACAAAGTACTTTTCCCCGTTTATCCTGGTTTCGTTTGCTACAAAACCTATTGATAGTATTCCTTTTCGTGGAAAATCTACAAGGACTGTTTTCCTGAATTTAGGTTTACCGTTGAAAAGGTTTTCCATCATCTGCCTTGTGGCATGGTAAACGGAACGAATAAGGGGAATTCTGTCTATTAGCAAATCCCATAGCTGAATAATCTTTTTTCCGAAGTAGTTCTGGGCTAAAAGACCAATTATAAAAATAATAACAACTGTGAAAATAAGACCTATCCCTGGTATGTTAGGGATAGGTACTATTTCGTTTAGTATAGGAAGTACAAGATTATTAACAAAGCCTAAAATCCAGAAAACAAGCCATACAGTTATAGCTATTGGTATAAATACAAACAGACCTGTTATAAAAACATCTCTTATGTAAGTAAAAAAGGAAAAGTTTTTTTTCATTTTCCCCCTGCATTTGAGTGGTTATTCCCAGGTCTTTGATATGGAACAGGGATATACTGAACAGAAGGTGTTCCTGTAGGTTGTGGATATAAGTCCATTAAAGCATAAACCTCTTCAGGAACATCTGTTGAAACTTTAAGACCAAGCTCTTTTAGATGTTCCACAGTAAGGGGATAATCATGGGTCCATTTTCCTTGAGAAAGCTCCTCAGCTATTCTTGTTGCAGTTTCTTCGTCGTAACCTTTTTTCAAAAGGATAGACTTTACAGTATCAAACATCTGTTTTAGAGCTTTTTCACTAACATCAATCTTAACAAGGGTTGCATCATCTATATCTTTTGGTTCTTTTAGTTCTTTTATTTTTACAATTGAAGCGGCTGGTTCCTGTCCAAGCTGAGGGTCAACTGGTCCAAGAACAGCATGTTTATCCATTACTATTTTATCTGCCGCTAAAGCTATCAATGTTCCACCTGACATTGCATAGTGGGGAACTATAACTCTAACTTCAGCTTCGTGGTCTGCAAGGGCATTTGCTATCTGTGTAGCCGCAAGAGCAAGTCCACCAGGGGTATGGATAATAAAGTCTATTGGCATATTTTTAGGGGTCATTCTTATAGCTCTTAACACCTGTTCTGAATCTTCTATAGTTATAAATCTCATCATAAAGAAACCTAAGAAAGAACGGGTTTCCTGTCTATGTATCATTGTTATAACCCGGGATTTCCTTTTCTCTTCTATAGCTCTTATTAATCTCTCTCTACTCCACTCAAGGGTCTGGGCTTTAATCATAGGCATTATAAGGAGTAGTAAAAAAATAAGCCAGAATATCTGACTCATTATTGCACTGTATGGGTCCATTCCTAAACCTCCATATTTTGTATTTTTTCAAAGGATTGTCTTATTTTTTCTTCAAGTTCTTCACGGCTGTTTATCTGTTTTACTATCTGAAATAGGTACTGGTTATCTTCTATTCCATTTATCTCCTTTTTGTAGTTTCCTTCTTTGTACCCTTTTTCCTGTCTTATATGGTTAAGGATATTTTTTCCTATATATAGAAGGTAGAGTTCATCAAAAGACATACTGTTTTTTACAAGTAATCCAAAGAAAAAAATCCCTTCTTTGAGATTTTGTTTTAAAAATCCTTCTGCTACCCTTTCAGCAAGGAATATTATCTTTTTGTACTTATCAGTTTCCCCTAAATAATGGTTTATATACTCTCCTTTTATGTCTATGTTTTGAAATTTTTCACTTAAGCCTTTAAAAAAGTATTCTATCTCTTCTGATTCTACAGCTTTTCCTAAATCTTTGTAATCAAGGAGTATATATGACATTATGAAATGCCATATATCAACTACTTCTATCTTTACATTATCCATGTCAGCTTTTTGATTTTTCCACCATTTCCATGGGAGGCTATCAACAAGCTCTGCACATTCTATCCACGTAGCCCGGGAAAAATCTTCATACGTTCTTATTTCTCTCCAGTTTTCATTTATCTTTTTGTTAAGTTCATCCTGAAGCTGCAGCATTTCTAAAAGCTTACCTTTCATTAAACGTCTCCTATCATTAAATATAATGTTTTTCCTACTTATCTACTATAACAGATAGTTAGATTGTAGAAAATAGAGAAGGGCAAAAAAAGAAACTCCCTTTAAAGGGAGTTTAGGAAAAGGTTTATTTTTTCTGAAGTAGTTCTTTTAGTTTGTAGAAAGGTGAGTTTTCCCTCGTTTGTTTTTTCTCACAATCACAGGGATTTTCGTTTTTATCTGCACCACATACAGGACATATACCTTTACAGTTCTCATCGCATAGTGGTTTCATAGGAGTTTGAACAAGTATCTCTTCCCTTAAAAGTTCACTAACATTAAAATGTTCCTCATCTTCTAAATACTCAACTATCAAATCTTCTTCGTGGAGTTCACTTTCCTTCCCGTACTTCTTTTTTGAAAGAAAAATATTACTTGTTCCATTTAAATCCATATTAAACGGTTTTAGACATCTCCCACACTCAAGCTGAACATTTGAGTTTATAGTTAGGGAAACCATATATCCATCTTTTTCTTTAAGTATAAACATGTGAACTTTCACATTTTCATCTTTTGATGAGTACTCTTCTGGTAAACCAAGGGTTCTAAAAGGAACCTCAAAATCCCTTTCTATAAAGTTTTCATTCTTTAACTCATTTTTTAAATTCATAAATACAGCCATCTCACTCACCTCATAAAATCTTAGTGTGTTTTACTAAAATTCGCTTAAATATATGCTCAAGATTAAATTTTTCAAATAATAGTATAAAGATATAGTTTTCCAGTGAAAAACCAATAAAAATTCTGATGTTATAATAGTTGTGAAATTGTCAATGGAGGAATTTATGAGAAAAAGAACAATAAAAGATGTCGGTGAAGTTAAAAAGACTGAAGATGGAGTTGTTATTGAAGTTAAAGACAGCTCTGTGGAAGCTGAAAAGGTAAAAGAAATAGTAGAAAACTGCCAGACTGGAAAGTGTGATTGTATGAGTGAAGAGACAAAGCAAAAAGTTAAATTTATGGATTTTAGAGCAGAAAATGGAAAAATAGCAATTGAGATAAAGGGAGATTTAACTGAAGAAGAAAT
>CAZOTZ010000056.1:0-10282 GCA_964582875.1 uncultured Aquificales bacterium
TTTTAAGACATCGACAAACCATTGATATATATTTGTTATACACCATTAAAGATAATTTTATCTATAGCTAATTGAGACAAACTTTTACTCTACTATTGTTTGAACCTTTATAGGTACTCCTGTATCGTTAACGAATTTTTCAGAAACTTTTGTTATTTTAACCCCATCAGGAACAGATATTTTAAGAAGCTCTACCTTCTTAGTAGAAAACACAGGTTTAAGCTCCTCATCAAAAGCTAATATTCTAAGTTTTCCATTCACAATCTTTTTTTCAATAGTCCAGTTTTTTATTATGTCCCCTTTTTCAACTGTTAAAGATGCAGGATTAATATTTCCAGTTATAGAAAACTCCATCTGAAATCCTACAGGTCCTGTTATTCCCATAGCATAAACAAAAGTAAACTTAGGTTGAGGAGATGGTATCGGGTTATTTATAGGATTTTCAGTATCAGAATTTCCTCCACCTCCTCCACAGGAAAAAAGAAACAGAGAGACGGCCATAAAAATAATGTATTTTATCCTTTTCATCTTTAAAACCTCTCAAGCATTTTAATAGCTCTTAAGAAAAGAATGATATCTGATATATCACTATCGTTATCTCCGTTTAAATCAAGGGATTTTTCTTTAGATAAAACTTTTTCAATAGCTTCTTTGACGTCTCTTTTTGTAGCTTTTCCGTCTTTGTCAATGTCTATCTGTGGCTTAGAAATCTTTTTCCCTTTTCCAACAAAGATAACACTCCACCTTTCAAGACCTATATTATCGCTCTCAACTACAAGATTTGCTCTTTTCTTCCCTTCTATCTGTGGTTCAAATTTTATCTCTATTCTGCATTTTTCCCCTGATTTCAGAGTATCCGAGCAACCATTACTTTCTATTGAAAACTCATTTGTGTTGGATATAAGGTTTATATTCAGAATATGAGCAGTTCCTTTTCCTTTGTTTTCTAAAATAACTGTTTTAACTTCTTTATCTCCTATGAAGACTGTTCCAAAGTCTGAGCTATCAACATCTATAGATAGTTCAGGCTTGTAGAGACCTATACCTGTGAGAGGTACGTCAACAGAAGGTTTCTCAGGGTCGTTTGTGTGTATAATAACTTTTCCTGTGTACTGTTTTTCTTCTGTTGGTTTGAATATTACAGTTATTTTACATTTTTCTTCTGGTTTTAAAACTGAGCATTTATCACTCTGGATTTTTACAACATTTCCTAATGAAAACGCATCTCCTTCAACTTTAATACTGTTTATTTTAAGGTCTGCATGTCCTGTATTTTTTACGGTTATACTTTTTCTTGCCTCTTTATTAACTACTACACTTCCAAAATCCAGACTGTCTGTCAAAAGTGTAATCTGTGGTTCTGGCTGGGATAAACCTTTTCCTTCTAAGGAAACTCCTATATTTCCTGAGTTTGACTGTATAACAAGGTTTGCTCTTATATTTCCTGTTTCTGTTGGATGAAAGATAACATTTATGGAACATACATCTTTTGGTTTTACAACAGAACAACTGCTGTCTACAGAGAAGTTATCTCCGTCATTAACAGATATACTTTCTATCTTAAGGTCTGCATCTCCTTCATTTTTTACAATGATACTTTTTTCTAAACTGTTTCCTATTTGTACTTCTCCAAAGTAAAGGCTGGTTTTATCAAGCTTTATAACCGGCTCAGGCTGTTTTACTCCTTTACCTTTAAGTCTTATTTCTACTAATCCTTCGTCTTTATCATTTGAGAATATTTTTAACGAAGTACTGAATGTTCCTGTTGTTTCAGGTCTGAAAGACACTTCTATCTTACATTCTTTTGAAGGTGCTACTGTTTCACAGTTGTTTTTTATGATTTTAAAGTACTCTCTGTCTAAAAGCTCTATTCTTGATATTTCAAGGTCAGCAGTTCCTGTATTTCTTATAGAGATTGAAACTTTTTTTTCATTTCCTATATAAACATTTCCAAAATCAAAATCTGTTTTATCTACATCAATGTCTGGTTCTGGTATAGGGAGACCTTCACCTTGTAATGGAATAGATATATCAGGTTTTTCAGGGTCGTTTGTTGTAAGTGTAAGTTTACCTTTAATCTTTCCTATTTTATCAGGTGTGAACCTTACCTGAAGTTCACATCTGTTTCCAGGTTGGATACGGCTACATTGTGAAATGACGGTGAAAGCTGGGTTATCTACTGTAGCTTCAACGGATAAGTCTGCGTTGCCTTTGTTCTGTACCTCAATACTTCTGACTACAGGATTTCCTATCACCGTTTTTCCAAAATCAATAGAAGAAGGGTTTATATTAATAACAGGTTTGGGTCTCTCTTTAGCATTTCCAATAAGTGATATTATTACTGGTGTTCCTTCTTCCACATTATCAGCATTAGAGTATATGTACAGTTTTCCTTTTTTTACACCTTTTGTTTTTGGATTGAACACAACGTTTATAGAACATTCTTTACCACCTTTTATAACCTGACAGCTACCTGTGTAAGAAAAGTCTTTTGAATTTATGTACATACTGTTTATTTTCAGGTCTTTATCACCTTTATTTCTTATTGTGAGTTTTTCTACTTTTTGTTCCCCTAAATAAACATCTCCAAAATCTATACTGTCGGTGCTTACTTCAATCTTAGGAGGATTTCTCATTGAGTATCCTTTAACAGGTACTTTTATAGAAGGATTATCAGGGTCGTTTGATTTTATCGTAAAGCTATACTCTAATGTTCCTATATTTTGGGGATTAAAAACAACTGTAACTCTGCAGCTTGAAAGTGTTGGAAGGGAAGAAGGACAGTTATGGGATACTGTAAAATCATCTGAAGGAGGAATATCAAAAGAAAGCTGTAAATAAGAGTTTCTTGATTGGTTTTTTATAGTTATATAGTCTTCTTTTGTTTGCCCTTTATATAGATATCCAAAACTAAGACCTGTAGGATAAACGTATATCTTTGCTACAGCTGGTTCTGTACCTGTTCCTCTCACTGAGACATTTACAGTTGAACTGTTTGATGCATTTGAGTTTATAGAAATTGTCGCTGTTTTTGTTCCTGTAGTTGAAGGTTTGAATACTACAGTTATACTACAGGAAGAGTTTGCAGTTAAAGATTTTCCTGAGCAGTTATCTGTTATAGAGAAATCTGTACTACCTGATATACTTACTGAAGAGATATTTAGAGTTCCTCCTCCTGTGTTTACAACACTGATAGTAGATGATTTTGATTTACCAGCTTCGACACTTCCAAAATCTATACTCGTTGGTGTTATTGTTATCACTGGATTTGCAGGCTGCGAGTTTTCATTCCTGTTTATGTAGTTTGCAACCATTACATCGGTTCTGTTTATGGTTTTTGCGTTATCTGCAGCTTCTGGGTCTCCCTCTGGCTTTCCTATAGGCTGACCGTTGTAAAGTTTATTTGGATTAGAGAAATAATCTATTTTAGGAGAGTCATAACTCATTATTGTTGCAAATGAGCCAGGTATATCATAACCGTATGAGTAAGGAAATGCTCCTCCGTCAGCTGAGTGGTCTCTATCATGGTTACACCCAAAGTTATGTCCAACTTCATGGGCTAAAGTTGAATCAAAACAGTAGTAGTTTCCACTGCTTCCAACATTAACTACAGAAAAACCAGAATTTTTGTAAGCTGATATATAGTAATCAAGATTTTGGTCAAAATCAGAAGGAAGGTTTACAGGTATATACGCAATACCGCAAAGATCTCCACCTGTGTATTTTCTTAAAAGGGTTACAACATCTGCTTTATAAGATTCCCTCAAACTATTTACTGTAGAGTTTTCTGATATGTAGTTTAAAGCTGAAGCTGGGTCAACAGACTCACTTGCCCTACTATCTGAAAACTTAACTACACCTACAATATGGAGCCTTGTTGATATTTCACTTCTTGCAAAAGCGTTATTAGCTACATCAACAAGGTTCTGGGCTAAAGATGTAATCCCTGAGCCATACTCATCTTCTAACTGCTGTGTGTATAAAACAAGAATATCAACTCTACTACCATCTTCATATGCAACCTGTGGTTTTATAGAGGTTTTTTTAATTGTTTTTTTTTGAAAAAAGGGAACTGTATCGTCAAAGAAAGGGACTGCTTTTTTACCTTTAAGAGATTCTATTTTGTAAAGACCTTCTTCTACTGAAAAAGGCTCTATTCTATATCTTTTTCCATTAATGTTTATTGTTCCAAAAGCTATTCCTTTCTCTACTGTTATAACAACACTGCTTAAGTTTTCTCCTTTAACCTTTCCAAACCAGGTAAAACCATTTTTTCTATACTCAATTTTTGTTTTTTCTAAATACCCTTTCTTTCCATCTGGTAAAAGTATGTAAATGTTTTCTTTCTCAGCCTGAGGAGTTATCTCAGATTTTAAAAGGTCAAAATCAAATTTTACTATAGAAGATGAAGCCTGCTTCTTTATCTCCTGGTTAATACTTGTGTCTTCAGAACCAGAGGTACATGAAAGAATGAAAAATACAAATATATAAATGAAAAGACTGAGTTTCCTAAACATTTCCCCTTCCCTCTTCACGTGCATACTTTTTATTATTTTAACTCAAGTATTATATTAATTCCCATACCCATAGGTTGCACCTCTTTCAGTTTAAGCCCTGTTTTTTTATCGTATTCCTGTTGCAGAATTATGTTCCCATTCCATATATGATTTAGGATTACTTTTCCATCTTCAGGGGATAACTCCATCTTAAAGCCGATTTGAGGTACTTCTAAAAGTGATTTCTTTCTTAGCAAAGCAGGATGAAGGTAGTGGGGACCAACATATGGAATTCCAATCATATCAATTGGGAAACCCTGGTAATCCATGCTGTAAAAAGCAACTTTGTTTATTTTATTTTTATATTTAATACTCAAACTTCCAGTAGGAAAAACTCCCATTGGAGAAGATGATATTATCCTATAGGTATAAGAGTTTAAAGCAGCTTCAGGAAAGTTTTTCACATCTGGTATATCTATATAAAAATGGGTCAGATATGATAGTCTCATCTGTGATAAATTCCCTTGAACATTAGACTTTTGGCTTCCTATACTTTCTTTTATCAAACCTGTTTTTGTGTCATAAACCAATACAATTTTTGACTCAATTCCATTTTGATTACAAACAAGGCTTATATTGCCAGCCTTACCAAACAACTTACAATTTCTTGGTAAAGTACTTTTGCTTTTTATTTCTTTTTCTAACTGGTCAGGATTTAGATAAAAAGATGTTCCTGTTTTTTGTATATTAAACTCGTTAACAGTACTCTGGTAAAACACAGAACCAGAAGTCTGGGAAAAGAGCATTAACTGTTCCAGACCATACACTTCATTTCCTTCTTTCATAAAGACTGTGTAAATTTTGTATCCCCTTCCGTAAACAGCTGAAGCCTCCTGTGGGTTTACCTGAGATGAAGAACCTCCTTCTGCACTGTACACAACAACAAGACCTTTAGAAATCCAACTGCTGTCAAAGGCATACACGTTGAATGAGATTAAAAAAGCGATAAGGAAAACAAAAATAATCATCTTTCCTCCCCTTTTAAACCTTTTAATATTAAGTTAAAAAGAACGAAAAATTTTGTCATTGTTTATATCTGTTTCAATCTTTGTCAAAAAAGTTTGCAATTTTGCGTTTGTTAATATATTATTAATAATACCTTAATAAAAAATTGAATGTTAAATAATTTATTAATAAAGTTCGGGAGGGGTTGGGGGAGACCCTTTTAATCTTTAAGATATTTTTTCAAATCTGTATAATCTTATCTTATTTACAACAATCTGAGGTTTATAATTGCTTTCGTGGAAAGATATATTCAATGAGATAAAAAAGCATAAAAAGAAACTTATTATAGGTCATATAATAGCTGTTCTTGCAACAGCTGTAAGTATTCCTACACCTCTTTTCTTACCTTTACTTGTTGATGAAGTCCTTTTAAACAAACCAGGTATATTTGTTCATACTTTTGACGCTTTATTTGGAAAAGGAAATCCTGTTTTATACACAGCTACTGCCCTTATTATTGTTCTTACAATGAGGTCTCTGTTTTTCCTTTTTAGTGCTGTCCAGGCAAAAGTATTTACAGAAATATCTAAAGATATAACCTACAGAATAAGAGAGAAGCTTTTAAATCATATAAAAGATGTTTCAATGGCTGAATTTGAAACTGTTGGAAGTGGGGCTATTGCTTCAAAGCTAATAACAGATGTAAACACAATAGATGAGTTTATAGGGAAAACGATAAGCAGATTTATTATTTCTGTTCTTATGATTTTAGGGGTTGCGATTGTTCTGCTACTGATAAACTGGAAACTTGGATTATTGATTGTTTTTTTAAATCCTGTGGTTATATACTTCACAACAATAATTGGTAGAAAGATAGGTATATTAAAAGCTAAAGAAAATAAAGCCATAGAAAAGTTTCAGGAAGTACTTACAGAAACACTTGATTTATTCTGGCAGATAAGGGCAAGCAATAGAGAAAAAAGTTTTATAGAAAACGTTATCCAGTCTGCAAGAAAGGTAAAAGAAACCGCTTCAGAGTTTGGGTGGAAAAGCGATGCAGCGGGAAGACTATCAATGCTTGTCTTTTTAGCTGGTTTTGAGATTTTCAGGGCAACGAGTATTCTTTTTGTTGCCTATTCAGACCTGACAATAGGGCTTATGCTGGCTATATTTGGCTATCTATGGGTTATGATGACACCTGTTCAGGAGCTTTTTAGTATCCAGTACTCCTTCCATTCTGCAACAGCTGCATTAAACAGGATAAACGAAATTCTTAAAATGAAAACAGAACCTAAGTATCCACACATTCTTAATCCATTTAAAAATAAAGAAACATCCTCAATAAGACTAAAAGATGTTTACTTTTCTTACGATGGAGAAACCCCTGTCCTTGAAAATATAAACATGTTCGCAGATGAAGGACAGAAAGTTGCCATTGTTGGAGCAAGTGGAAGTGGAAAAACAACATTAGCCCATATTATGGTTGGATTTTATCCAGTAGAAAAAGGAGATGTTCTTTATGATGATATTTCTGTTAGAGAAATAGGTCTTGATGTTGTAAGGGAAAATGTATCTCTGGTTCTCCAGTCTCCTATGATGTTTAACGATACAGTCAGATTTAACCTCACTTTAGGAAAAAACATACCAGAAAGTAAAATATGGGAAGCTTTAGAGATAGCCCAGATGAAAGATGTAGTTGAAAGAATGCCACAAAAACTTGACACGCTTATTGGAAAAAACGGGATAAGACTTTCAGGGGGACAGAAACAGAGACTTGCAATAGCCAGAATGATTTTACAAAACCCAAAAATAGTGATACTTGATGAATCTACATCAGCTCTTGATACCCAGACAGAGTATAAACTATTTCAGGCTTTACAAAGATTTCTTGAAAACAAAACAACAATAATAATAGCCCATAGATTGAGTACTGTTCAGCAAGCAGACTACATTTATGTGCTTGATAAAGGTAGAATAGTTGAAGAAGGAAAACACGAAGAACTTATGTCAAAGGAAGGCCTCTATAATCAATATATGAAAATGCATTTCTTCCAAACATAAAGGAGAAAACATGAAAAAAAATATAGACTTTACCCTTTATGTAATCACAGACGAGAACCTGATAAAAAAGGATATAGGAAAAGCTGTTGAAAAGGCTATAAAAGGCGGGGCTACTATTATCCAGTACAGGGCAAAAAACAAAACAACCAAACAGATGTATAAAGAAGCTTCTGAAATAAAAAAAGTTTGTGATAAGTATAGCGTTCCATTAATAATAAACGACAGGGTAGATATAGCCCTTGCTGTTGATGCTGATGGTGTCCATGTAGGTCAAGATGATATGGATGTTGAAGTAGTTAGAAGACTTATAGGTTTCAATAAAGTGTTAGGTTTATCAACAAAAAACATAAAACAGGTTAGACAGGCAAATAAGCTTCCTGTTGATTATATAGGATTTGGTAGTGTTTTTCCTACAAAAACAAAAAAAGACGCAAAAGAAGCAGGTTTAGAAAATCTTAGAAAAGCTGTTGAAATTTCCCTTGTTCCAGTTGTTGCTATAGGAGGAATATCAGAAGAAAATGTAGAAAAAGTTTTAAATGCAGGATGTAAAAATGTAGCAGTTGTATCAGCTGTTTTTAAAGATAAAAACATAGAAGAAAATGCTAAAAAACTTAAAGAAAAACTTCTAAAACAAAAGACAATGGGATTTAGAGCATTATGAAAAAACTTTACCTTCTCTTTTTATGGCATCAACACCAGCCTGTTTACAAAAATCCTCTTACTGGATACTACGAAATGCCGTGGGTTTTACTCCACGCAATAAAAGACTATTACGAGATACCATGGCATATAAGCAGATTTGAAAAAATAAAAGCAACTATAAACCTTGTCCCTTCCCTTATAAAACAGTTAAGAGATTACGAGGAAGAAAATGTAAAGTGTAAGTTCTTAGAAATCTGGAAAAAACCTGTAGAAAAACTAACAGATGAAGAAAAAAACTACCTTATACCTTTTTTGTTCAGCGCAGAACATAAAACAATGATAAAACCTTTTCCACGCTTTTACCAGCTTTTACTTAAAAGAAAATCCTCAAACAGTTATAAAATCTTTTCAAATCAGGAAATATTA
Source organism: uncultured Aquificales bacterium (assembly GCA_964582875.1). GTDB lineage: Bacteria > Aquificota > Aquificia > Aquificales > Hydrogenothermaceae > JAADDV01. The sequence goes on from CAZOTZ010000056.1 coordinate 8,631, forward strand.
GATTTAGAAGTTCTATTCCTGCTTTCATGGTGTGGAAATGCATTCAGAGAAAAGTCAGATACTGTTAAAAAACTCATAAAAAAAGGTTCTGATTATACACAGGAGGACAAGGAATACCTTCTAAAAGAGATATTTCTATTTGTAAAACAGATAATCCCATTCCACAGGGAACTTGAAAAAAAAGGGAAAATAGAGATATCTACTACTCCTTTCTATCACCCTATACTGCCTTTATTAATAGATATAAACAGTGCAAAAGAAGCAACACCAGAGATAAACCTGCCTAAAGTTGATGTAAGTTTTAAAGAAGATGCTGTCTTACATGTTAAGAGCGCTATTGAATACTTTAGTGATATTTTTGAGAGAAAACCTTCTGGTTTCTGGCCTGCAGAGGGAAGTATAAGTAAGGAAACAGTTGAGCTTTTTAGCAAAAATAGTATTGTATGGACAGCATCTGACCAGGATGTCCTTTTTAACTCTTTAAAAAAAGCTGAAAAAGGACTTCTGTACAGAATTTACAGCTATAAAGGTGTAAAACTGTTTTTTAGAGATAAAGAACTAAGTGATTTGATAGGTTTTACATACAGTAGTTGGGAAGGGGAAAAGGCAGCACAGGATTTTATCAGTAGATTAAAAGAAATCCACAGCACATTCTCTTTTTCTCCTATTGTACCTGTTATCCTTGATGGGGAAAACGCCTGGGAGTTTTATGAAAAAAACGGTTATGATTTCTTTACATCTTTATACTCTCTTATAGAAAAACAGGACTGGATAGAATGTATAACATTTTCGGAAGCTGTTTCTAAGTTTTCCTCAGAAGAATTAACAGATATAGTAGCAGGAAGCTGGATAGGGGGAAATTTTTACACCTGGATAGGACACCCTGAAAAAAATAGAGGATGGGAAGTACTGGCTAAAACAAAAAAAGATTTTGAAAATTCAGAAGAAGAACTCAGAAGAAAAGCACAGGAATATATGCTAACAGCAGAAGGTAGTGATTGGTTCTGGTGGTATGGAGATGACCATTTCACACCGTTTGCAGATAAATTTGATATGCTTTTTAGAGCGAACCTTCAGAAGGTTTACGATATTATAAAAAAAGAACCTCCTAAAGATATTTTCATACCTATAAAAAAGAAATTCCCATCTCCTTACATACGAAAACCAAACTACTTTGTTTTTCCTGTTATTGATGGTGAAGATACACATTACTTTGAGTGGTTAAATGCAGGTATTGTAAACCTCCTTTTTGATGCTTCAGCTATGGATACATCAGGTGTACATCTAAAAAAACTTTACTATGGATACGATGAAAAACACTTATATATAAGGATAGATGGAAGTATTAAAGATTTATTAAATAAGAATTACTATCTGCTGATTGATTTCTTAGGTAAAGAAGAAAAACAGATAAAACTTTATCTTGGAGAAGAAAAAAATGTTGATGGTTTTTGCAAAACTGTTTCTTACCAGTGCAAAGATATTTGTGAAATTAAAATACCTTTTGAGTGTATTCCTTTTTCAGATGGTAAGAAAGTAGAGATTTCTTTTTCTATCCTTGAAAATGAAAAACCTGTTGAAAGGGTACCTTTTTACAACTTTGTTGTCCTTGATTTATCTGAAAATTTTGAAGACGAATGGTATATCTAAAC
>CAZOTZ010000057.1:0-10015 GCA_964582875.1 uncultured Aquificales bacterium
ATTTATGTTCCTTGGACCAACAGGAGTTGGTAAAACAGAAACAGCAAAAGCATTAGCTGAATACCTGTTTGGAACAGAAGAAGCTTTAATAAGGTTTGACATGTCTGAGTTTATGGAAAAACATACAGTTTCAAGACTTGTTGGAGCACCTCCAGGATATGTTGGATATGAAGAAGGAGGACAGTTAACAGAAGCTGTTAGAAGAAGACCATATTCAGTAATTCTGTTTGATGAAATAGAAAAAGCCCATCCAGATGTGTTTAACATATTTTTACAGATTTTTGATGATGGAAGACTAACAGATTCGTTTGGTAGAGTTGTTGATTTCAGCAATACAATTATCATTATGACTTCTAACCTTGGGGCAAGATTAATCCTTGAAAGTGGAAGAATGGGATTTGAGCAAAAGTCCACAATCCTTGATTACGAAGAAATGAAAAAAAATGTACTGCAACAGGTTAAAAAACACTTCAGCCCAGAATTCCTTAACAGACTTGATGAAGTTATCGTATTCAAGCCATTAGACAAAGATGTTATAAGAGGTATAATAGATATTCAGCTTAAAGAAATTAATAAAAGGTTAAAAGAATGGGGTATTACTGTAAAACTTTCCAGAAAATTTGTGGATTACCTGATAGAAAAAGAGTTCAAACCAGAGTTTGGAGCGAGAAGTATAAAAAGAGCTTTACAGTCTTTAGTAGAAGATTTACTTGCAGAGGAGATACTGAAAGGAAAACTTCCAGAAGGTTCAGTGGCAGAAGTGATAGTCAAAAAAGATGGTACAGTTGGTCTGAAAATATCAAAACCGAAGAAAAAAGAGGAAAAAACAGAAGAAGTAGCAACTACATAAATAAAACAGGAGGGTTTTTAGCCCTCCTTTTTTTCTTTTTTCTACCATTTTTCTCAAATGCTCAAGAAAATCTTTCCAGTCAGCTAAATGCAGGTTCAATTCAGGAAGAAGTCCAGAAAGTTTACAGACTCCACAGGATAGAGATAAAAGGACTTAAGTTTGTAGACCCAGAGATTATAAAGCCTTTAATACCTTTTGGAAAAGGAGCAATAGTTACAAGGGACAGACTGGCAAGTACCCTGAGAGAGCTTTACAAGTTAGGATACTTCCGGGATATAGAAGCCTACACAAGATATACAGAAAACGGAGTAGACCTTATTTTTGTTTTTCAGGAATTACCAGTTGTTCAAAAAATAGAGTTTGAGGGGAATAAAGAGATTTCTGATGAGGATTTATTACAGGTTATAGGTGTTCAAACCCAGCAAAGAATGGAAAGTGGAGGAGTTTTCCCTTTAGCAAGTATAGGTCCTGAACTTGCAGAAAAACTTGCTTCAATAAAAAAAGGTCTTGGAAGGGTTTTTTCTGTTGAAGAAATAAAGAAGATGGAAAAAGCCATAAAGAAAAAGTACGAAAAAGAAGGTTTTTACAACGTAAAAGTTTCTTACTACTTTAAAGGGAATACACTTGTTTTTAAGATTGATGAAGGAGAAAGAGCTTATATAGACAGGATAGTGATAGAAGGGAATAAAGCTGTTAAAACAGGAGAGATACTTGATGTTATGGAAACAAAACAGAGAAACCCGTGGAAACTTAGATTTAGACCAAGACTTGAAAAAGATGTTTTATATGAAGATATAGACAGGATAAGAGAGCTTTATTACAGCAAAGGTTTTTTTGATGTTGATATATCTGAACCAGTTATAAAACTTGTTGATGGGGAAAGATACTACATAAAAATAAAAATAAAAGAAGGGGCAAGGTACAGGCTATCAGGAATAATATTTAAAAATAACAAATATTACACTGATGAAGAGCTATTAGAAAAATTCAAAAAAGATTTGAAAGTTGGTGATTTTTATAATGGGGAAATTATCAAAAAACTGAAAATGGAAGTTCTTGATAAGTACTCTGAACTTGGCTTTGTTTTTGTTTCTGTTCCAGTTAACAGGGTTTTAAACAGAGAGAAAAAAACTGTAGAAGTGGTATTTAATATAGAACCTGGAGAGATTTTTTACGTTGATGAGATTAATATAACAGGGAATTACGAATCAAGGGACTATGTTATAAGAAGGGAGTTAAGATTTGCTCCAGGAGATTTACTTACAAGAAGAAAGCTATCCCGTTCCCAGGCAAGACTCTATAGGCTTGGATTTTATAATGCAGTAGGATTTGAACCAGATATAAAAAATGAAAATGAACTTAATATAGATGTAAAAGTTTCAGAAAGATTTACAGGTCAGATTTCTTTTGGTGCCGGATATAGCCAGTTAACTGGATTTTCTCTATTTGGTGCCATTAAAAAGGCTAACTTTATGGGCACAGGAGATACTGTAGGTCTATCTTTAAGCATAGGTTCCCAGTACAGAAATAACTCCCTTTCTTATCTCCATAGGTGGGCTTTTTACAAACCTGTTGATTTAGGATTTGAACTCTACGACAGGTATGTTGATTACACAACTTTTGTCTCAGAGAAAAAAGGATTTTCACCTACATTATCCTATGAAATATCTGAATACTGGAGAACCGGATTAGGTTTTGAAGTACTGAGTGGTAAATTTAAAGATATAGATAATGATGCTCCTGTTAGAATACAAAATCAGGCAGGTTCTTATTCTATATTTGCTGTTTTCTGGAACTTTAACAGAAACAGTGTAGATAACCCAATACTTCCTACTAAAGGTTCTGATTTCAATATAGGTTTCAAAGTTGGAGTAGGAAACAGAGGATATTATAAATTTTACACAAGTTATGCCTTTTTCCTACCAGATAAACTTTTTTATACTGACTGGGTTTTTTCCTTTAAAGGAAGATACGGTGCTATAAAAGCAATGAAAGATAAAGTACTACTTGATGAACTGTTTTTTGTAGGTGGTGATTTCTCTATAAGAGGTTTTGATTATGGAATGGGGGGACCTTATGATAAAAGGAAAGAGGAGCCCCTTGGTTCTAAACAGCAGTTAGTATTCAACTTCCAATTGTCTCATCCAATAGCAGAAAAGTTCCTCTGGGGATATGCTTTTGTTGATATAGGAAAAGGATATAACAGTGGAAATCCTTTTAGACATATGTACTATTCTACAGGAGTAGGTCTAAAGCTTGTTACACCAATGGCACCTATAGACATATACTATGGTAAAGTCTTAAATGCCCCATCTGGTATAAGTGATTCAAGGTTTGGATTTGTACTTGGAACATTTTTCTAAAAACAAAAGGAGGTTTCTTATGTTAGAAGAAGGACAAAAAGCTCCAGACTTTTGCTTACAGGGATTAACCCCTGAAGGAGAGGAGAAAGAGATTTGTCTTAAAGATTTATTATCGGAAAACAAATATCTTATCTTATATTTTTATCCCAAAGATAACACACCAGGATGTACAACTGAAGCATGTGATTTTAGAGACAATCTAAACAGAATAGGAGATAGAGCTGTAGTAGCTGGAGTTAGTCCAGACAGTATACAGAGCCATAAAAAATTTAAAGAAAAGTATTCATTAAACTTTTATCTTTTATCGGACCCGGATAAAAAAGTTCTTGAAGCTTACGATGCATATGGTGAAAAGAAAATGTACGGTAAGGTTACAAAAGGTGTTATCCGCTCAACTTACATAATAGCTCCAGATGGAACAATAGTAAAAAAATGGAGAAATGTTAAAGCAAAAGGACACGTAGACAAAGTTATTCAATTTTTAGAAAAGCTCCAAAACGAATAATTTTAAAAACTTGCTTTTGGAAAATTTTAGTTTAATGATTATATTGTGTATTTAAATTTTGTTGTATAATATTTCCCCTGTTTTTTGCAATTTCAAGCAAAGGAGGTTTTTTGTTATGGGCGCTGACAGCCCGAGGCAAAACTTTTTAATGGAAAAAATAACGTTGGAGGATAGAAAATGGAAAAAACCCTCGGACTGCATATCCTAGCTGACCTTTATGGTGTAGATTTTGACAAAATTGACCACGTTGAAGATGTTAGAGCCCTTTTAGAGGGAGCAGTAAAGTACGCAAATCTCAGTAAACTTTCATCCCATTTCCACCAATTTCATCCCCACGGTGCCACAGGAGTTATCTTGTTGGAAGAATCCCACATTTCAATTCATACATGGCCAGAACATGGATATGCAGCTATTGATGTTTATACATGTGGAGGAAAAGAGAAAACTTTCAAGGCGATGGAGTACATCTTGAAAGTTTTAAAACCTAAGAGGGTTGATGAAAAAGTTGCAGAAAGAGGAGTAGTTCCTGTAAATCAGGAACAAACAAATATTGAAAAAATAGAGTTAGAAACAGTATAAATAGCGGTGTGAAACACCGCTTCATATATACGTTGTGATTTTAGCCATTGTTCTTCAGGGTAGTTTGTTTTTATATTTAAGAGATAAAAAAACGATACAGGAGGAAGAACAATGGCTGAAAACAGGTTAAACGATAAGCTATTAGAGATTTTAAAAGATTTAACACCATGTGTTGTTGCTACAGCTTCTGATAATAAACCTTATACCACATTTATATCCTGGTTAATAGCTAAGGATGAGGAGACTATTAGATTTGCTGTCAGTAAAAACTCTTTAACATATGAAAATGTTAAAGGTAATCCTAACGTATCTATAGAAGTATTTGGAAAAGATACAGCTGTAAGTATATCTGGTAAAGCGAGTATAATAAAAGAAGAGATTGAAGATATACCTTTCCCGGTTTCTGTGATAGAAGTAAAAGTTCAGAACGTCGTTGATAATCTTTTCCCAGGAGGGACAGTAGAAGGAGGTATTCCTTTTAAACATACAGGAGATGTAAAAAAAGCAGAGGAGCTTGATAATAAAGTTTTAGAAGCCCTAAAAGCTTAAACATTTATAAGTTTAAGTTTTTTCTGGGCTTCCCTTTTTTTAAACTCCTCTTCAAGGGCATTTAAAACTTCCATCTTTCTCTTAGGAGAGCACCAGTCAGGAGCGATAAGCTCCTCTTCTTCTGCTTCTCCTGTCATTCTATGGATTATAATATCCTCAGGTAGATGTTCTAAGAAATCTGCTACATATTTTACATACTCTTCCAAGGACAGAACTGAAATATCTCCATTTTGGTACTGCTTCTCCATAACAGTATGTTTGACAATATGAAGAGGATGTATCTTTATACCATCTATAGGTAAAGCTGCTATTAATTTTGCTGTCTCTATATAATCTTCATATTCATCGCCAGGAAGACCTATTATTACATGAGCGCATATTTTTACACCTGCTCTTTTTTTTGTTCTTAAAACTGCATCTACAAACTCGGCAACACCATGGGCTCTGTTTATATTCCGTAGAGTTTTTGGATTTGCTGTTTGTAGTCCGTATTCAACCCATATTTCAGGTTTTTCAACTGTATAAGATGCAATTAAATCAAGGACTTCATCAGGAACAACATCAGGTCTTGTTCCTATTGACATACCAATAATTTCGTCGTATTCCATTGCTTTATCATAAATCTCTTTTAGTTTTTCAACAGGCGCATATGTATTGGTAAACGCTTGAAAATAAGCTAAAAATCCTTTTACATTCTTAAATCTTTTTTTATAAAAAGACATAGCTTTTTCTATCTGTTCCTCAACTGTCTGCTTTGTCATCGCGTACGGACTGAATGAAATGTTATTACAGAAAGTACATCCACCAGATGCTTTTGTTCCATCTCTGTTTGGACATGTAAAACCTGCATCAATAGCTATCTTCTGGATTCTTCCACCATATTTTTCTTTTAGATAACTGTTAAATTTTACAAGCTTCACCCTGATACCTCTAAAGAAAGAGTTAGTTAAGCATTAACATTATGAATTTCCTGTTTACTTTCAATATATTCTACAGGTTTTCCTATATAAAATCCCTGAGAATAGTCAATGCCCATTGATTTTACTATACTGAAGATTTCTTCAGAAGATACAAACTCGGCTATAGTCTGAATTCCGAGTTTGTTTGAAAAATCAACTATTGTACTGACTATAATCTGGGTATATGGATTTTCATGTATGTCCTTAATAAGTGAGCCATCTATTTTTATAAAATCAGGTTTCAGATTTACAACGTGTGAAAAATTTGAATAACCTGAACCAAAGTCATCTATAGCAAGCTTTGCACCTAATAAACGTATTTTGTCAACAAATCTCTGAATTTCCGTGTAGTTCTGAATACTTTCACTTTCCAGTAGTTCAACAGTTATATGATTGGCGATATCGCTATTTTCTTTAAGAAGTTCTAAAAAGTAAGAAACAACAACTTCGTCAAGAACATCTTCAATAGACAGGTTTATAGAAAGATTAACTTTTTTCTCCCTTATTGTTTTAAAAGCTTTTGTCATTATGATTTTTGTTATTTCCCTGTAGTATTTTGACTCTTTTGCAACAGGTAGAAATACCCCAGGAGATAGCTGACGTTTATCATTGGTTTCTAATCTTGCCAGAACTTCGTATCTTGCAATCTTTCCTGTTTTATTATCTATAATAGGCTGGTAAACTGGAATAATTTTGTCTTCCTTTATAGCTTTTTTTATGGTGTCAAGAATATTTAGATTTTTAAGTATTTCAATACTTTTATCGTATTTTTTTGAGTATACAAGGTATTTTTCCCTTTGATTTTTTACCTGTTTAAGAACCATATCTGCCTTTTCAAGTAATGGAGGTTCAAAAGTAATTCCTACAGAAACGCTTAATGTTAACTCAAGATTCTGATAAATAAACGTTTCGTTCTCAAGTCTTGAAAGAAGTTTTTTCACAAGGGGAACAGTTTCTTTTCTTTTATTTTCGTATAAAATCCCAAAATCGTCAGCTCCAAGTCTGTAAACTTTAGCTTCATCAAAGTTATACTCTCTTAAAAATCTTTTCAGAAACTTCCCAAATGCATTTAGTATAAAATCACCTGCTATTGTTCCATAAAAGTCATTTATGTTTTTAAACCCGTCTATGTTTACTAAAATAAAGGTTGGATTTTTTATCTTAGTAGCATCTATATTAAATGCTCTTCTATTAGGTAATCCTGTTATGTCATCTGTTTCCAGGGTTTCTTCTAACTTTCTTGCCAGTTTTACAAGCTGTAAATTTTTTTTGTCTAAAGAAACAAGTAAATAAGCTACATATCCTAAGGTAATGAGAAATAAAAGAGTGGAGCCTAAAGAAAACAATGAAATCACTTTTGCTTCTTCTTTTGTTTCTTTTATAAAAGATTTTCTTGCCAGCTTTAAGTACTGTTTTCCTTTATTATCTTTAATTAAAGAGGTTATTAGGCTGTCATATTTAGGATAGTTTTCTACGTATGTATGTAAGTGTGCCAATAAAACTTTATGGAATTTTTCCATATTAGGTGGATATACACTTTCTTCTAATGACCTGATACTTTCTTTTAAAAGGGATAGAAAATCTTCGTCAAAACTATTTTTTAACAAAAATAAGGCTGATAAAATTTTTGTAAGTTGAATATTATAGTCATAGTAAAGAGGATTTGTATCTGTGTTGTTTATATATCTAAATATAAGACCTGGTATGTAAATGATAGAGTTTTTCATCATTGAGTTGATTGTTTCAAATTTTATTACTTCCTTTTCTTTTTTATTTAGGTATGTCTCATATTTTTTCAGGTATTTATAGCTTCCTTTGTGGTTTTTGCCTTTTAGGTGTTTTGTATTTTCAAGATAATCTAAATTTTTTCGGATTTCATTAATCTTCCTGTATATATTGTCGTAATCATAATAAAGGAAAAAATTGCTTTTTATTATCTCTATATCTAAGTCCGATTCTAAAGATTCAAGTTCTTTAAATCTACTTAGTATTTCTTCAGATTTAGTAAAGTAATTTTTTGCGAAAACATTAAAGTATATTAATCCTAAAATAGAAATTATCGCCAACAAAACAATAAAAAATATTTTTTTACTTTTTAGTATTTTCATAATCTTTCCTTATTATTTCTGGAAGTTTTCCTGTTAGTGTCTTTAAGAATGCCTCTATTTTATCTATTTCTTCATCCGAAAGTTCAAAACCAAGGTTATGATAAGACATTTTCTTTAAAGCTTCTCTTAATGTTTTTACACTACCATCATGAAAGTAAGGATAAGTACATTCAATATTTCTTAAAGAAGGTACCCTGTATACATTTTTATCTTCTTCCTTATGTGTTATCTGGTACCTATCTGGATAATATGGTTTCCATCTATATGGAAATATAACCCCTAATTTTTGAAATGAATTTCCTCCTACATTTATACCGTTATGACAGGAAATACAGCCTATTTTTTTAAAAGTAATATACCCTTCCAGTTCTTTCTTTGTAAGTATCTTTTTACAATCTTTATTTCCTTCCTCTTTGCATCTTAAATACTTATCAAATTTAGAGTTTGGAGTTATAAGGGCTTTTTCAAATTCTGCTATAGCATCAAGGACATACTCGTATCTTATATCTCCATATATTCTTTTAAAAAGCTGTTTATATACAGGTATTTTTTTGAGTCTTTTTTCAATAGTCTTTTTATCCATATCCATTTCAACTGGATTGTGTAAGGGACCTTTTGCCTGTTCTTTCAAATTTTTTGCCCTTCCATTCCAGAAAAGACGGAAGTTAAAATAGCTGTTGTATACTGAAGGTGCGTTAACATTTCCTTTTTTTCCTTCTACTCCTATTGAGACATTCCTGTGGTCTGTTCCCCATTTAGTGTAAAGGTCATGGCATGAAGCACAGGATACAGTTTTATCCCTTGATAGAATAGGGTCATGGAAAAGGAGTTTTCCTAATTCTGCTTTTTCTTTGTTATAAGGAACCGATAAAGGGATAGGTTTAATAGGTTCAAAGCCGTATGAAAAAAACGATAGTAGTAATACAAAAATTAATATTTTTAGTCTCATTCACTCCCCCCTTACAAATATATTATCAAATTATCGTGAAAAAAAACGGGGTAAAAAACCCCGTTTTATAATCTTTCTATAATAGCCTGAGTCATTTCTTTTGTATTTACTTTTTTACTACCTGGAGACCATATATCTCCTGTTCTATAGCCATCTTCAAGTACTTTTTCAACTGCGTTTTCTATGTCCTTTGCAGCGTCATGAAGCTTACAAGTTATATCTAACATCATAGCCGCAGATAGAATCATTGCAATTGGGTTTGCTATACCTTTACCTGCTATATCTGGAGCTGAGCCGTGGACAGGTTCATATAGGGCATATCTTTCCCCTATTGAAGCTGAAGGTAGCATTCCTAAAGAACCAGTTAAAGCTCCTGCTTCGTCAGACAGGATATCACCAAAAAGGTTGCCTGTAACAATGACATCAAAATCTTTAGGCCTTCTAACTAACTGCATAGCACAGTTATCAACATACATATGTTCAAGTTCTATATCCTGAAAATCAGAATGAACCTCTGTTACTATTTCTCTCCATACAGCAGAAACTTCCAGCACATTTGCCTTATCAACACTTGTCACTTTTTTTCTTCTGTTCCTTGCAAGTTCAAAAGCAAGCTTTGCAATCCTTTTAATTTCATGCTCATAATAAATCATGGTGTTATATCCAACTTTTTCTCCATTCCTTTCTTCTATTCCCCTTGGTTCACCAAAGTAAATGCCACCTGTAAGTTCCCTTATCACAAGTAAATCTACACCTTTAATCAAACTTTCTTTTAAAGGTGAAGAATCAAGAAGTGCAGAGTAAGCTTTTCCAGGTCTGAGGTTAGCAAACAGTTCTAATTCTTTTCTTATTTTTAGAAGGCCTTTTTCTGGTCTTTTATCAGTTGGTAAATTATCCCACTTCTCACCTCCAACAGCCGCAAGTAAAACAGCATCACTTTCTTTTGCTATTTTCAGCGTTTCTTCAGGTAAAGGTTCACCTGTTGCGTCTATAGCAGCTCCACCTATTAAACCTTCTTTAAATTCAAACTCAACATCGTATTTTTTTGATATAGCGTTGAGAACCTCAACTGCTGATTCCATAATTTCAGGCCCTATTCCATCTCCTGGCAGAACTGTAATCTTGCAACTTTTTTTCATTTACTTCCTCCTTA
>CAZOTZ010000058.1:0-9523 GCA_964582875.1 uncultured Aquificales bacterium
CAGCGCCTATGATACTGGCTGCGCGAGCGGTCGGGAAAGTTGGTCGGTGCCAGGGTTTATATTTATCTGTATACCTCTATCTCTTCTATTCTTATCTTTATCTCTTGTTTATTATTCTCAGGGCTCCCTGTTAAACAGAGAACCCTTATTCAACAGTAACGGTTTTGGCCAGATTTCTTGGCTGGTCTACATCTTTTCCTAATAAGGTTGCTATATGATAAGAAAGCATCTGTAAAGGTACTACCGTAAGAATAGGATAAAGTTCATCTATTGTTTCTGGTATATATATAACCTCTTCAGAAATTTCTTTTATTTTTTCATCTCCTTCAGTAGCCACAGATATAACTTTTCCTTTCCTTGCTATTACTTCCTGAACATTTGAAAACATCTTTTCATAAAATCTATCTTTAGGAATTACTGATACAACAGGAAGTTTTTCATCTATCAACGCTATAGGTCCATGTTTCATTTCTCCAGCTGGATACCCTTCTGCATGAATGTAAGAAATCTCTTTTAACTTTAATGCTCCTTCAAGAGCTATAGGATAGTTTATGTTTCTACCAAGGAATAGGAAATCTGTTGCATTCATATATCTGTATCCTATTTCTTTTATCTCATTGTCTTTTTTTAGTACGTTTTCAACTTTTGAAGGTATGTGAAGAAGTTCTTCTGTTAGTTCCTTATACTGCTCCTCTTTAACTGTTCCTTTTTTTAATCCTGCTTCAAGGGCAAAAAGAAAAAGAGTTATAAGTTGAGCCGTAAATGTTTTTGTAGCTGCTACGCCTATTTCTGGTCCACAGTACGTATAAAGGACATAATCACTTTCCCTTGATAGGGAACTTCCAACAACATTTACTAATCCTATTGTTTTAGCCCCTTCTTTTTTTGCATCAAGTAAGGCGAATCTGGTATCTGCTGTCTCTCCAGACTGACTTATGCCCAATACAGCTGTTTTTTCATCTATTATTCTATCTCTATATCTGTATTCTGATGCATAATCAACTTCAACAGGAATTCTGGCGAATTTTTCTATCCAGAATTTTCCTACTAAAGCTGCGTGGTAGGATGTTCCACAGGCTATTATGTATAGACGGTTTATATCTTTAAGCATATCAAATAATGTCTCATCTTTTGAAGAAGTAAATCCTGATATAGTGTCTCCTATTGTTCTTGGTTGTTCATGTATTTCTTTTTGCATAAAGTGTTTATATCCACCTTTTTCAGCAACAGATACGTCCCAGCTTACATGTAAAGGCTTTTTTTCTATCTCTTTTCCTTCCTGGTTAAAAACTTTGACTTTATCTTTAGTAATAAGGGCTATTTCTCCATCTTCTAAAACTATGAAATCTTTTGTGTACTCTAAAACAGCAGGTATATCAGAAGCTATAAAGTTTTCCTCTTTTCCAAGACCTATTATAAGTGGGCTTCCTTTTTTTATAGCTACAATTTTGTCTGGTTCATCTATAGAAATAATACCTACAGCATAAGCTCCTTCAAGCTCTTTTGAAACTTTTATAGCTGTATCTAAAAGGTTTCCATTATAAAAATCTTCTAAAAGATGGGCAATTACTTCTGTATCTGTTTCTGATTTAAACTTATATCCTTTTTCTATCAGTTTTTCCTTTAATTCTACATAGTTTTCTATTATCCCATTATGTACTATAGCTATTTTTTTGTTGTGGCTTATGTGTGGATGTGCATTTTCAACAGTAGGGGCACCGTGGGTTGCCCATCTTGAGTGTCCAAGACCTATATTTCCTTCTATCTTCTTTCCCCATAAGTGTTCTTGTAGGTCTTTTATCTTACCGACCTGCTTTTCTATTATAATTTTTCCATCTTTCTCGTCTATTACAGCTATACCAGCAGAATCGTATCCCCTATATTCAAGTCTTTGTAGTCCGTAAAGTAATACAGGTACAGCATTTCTTTTTCCTATATAACCTATAATTCCACACATGATTAGCCTCTGAATCCCCCTCTTTTGTTTTAACTGTATTATAATAAATTTTTCAAATTTTGGATAAAATTTGGAGGATTGATGCTTTCTGAAGACGTGAAAAGATATTTAAAATCAAAGTTTGAGAATCTTATAGAACCTGTTGAAATACAGCTTCAAAAAGACAGTTCTGAACTTTCTGAAAAAGTAGAAAAGCTTATTTCTGAAATAGCTTCTTTGAATGAGAAAATAAATTTTAGAGTTGTGAAAGATATGGATTGTTCTCTTATTCCATGTATATCAATCAACACAGAAGGGAAAGACTTTGGAATCAGATATGCTGGGGTTCCTGAAGGGGGAGAATTTAACGTTTTTGTTGATACTATAGAGATGGTATCAAGGAATGAGTACCACCTTACTGAAAGAACAGTAGAATTTCTTGAAGAGATAGATAAACCAGTTGAAATTAAAGTTTTTGTTACAACTTCTTGTGGTTGGTGTCCTCCAGCTATTCAGAAAGCTTACAGTTTTGCCCTTGCATCTGATTATATTAAGGCTACTGTAATAGATTGTTATGCTTTTCCTGATGTAGCTATGAAATACAATGTTTCAGCTGTCCCTAAAATTGTTATTAATGACAAAGCTGAAATTATAGGTCCAAAAGACGAAAATGAAATCCTTGGTCATATCTTTTCTGTTTTAGGATAGGTGAAAAATTGAAGACACTGGCAGTACTTGGTTCTACAGGTTCAATAGGTACACAAACATTAGATATTGTTAGAAAATATCCAGATAAACTAAAAGTTAAACTTCTTGCAGCTTCAAAAGTTTCTGAAAAACTTTTAAATCAGATAGAAGAGTTCAAGCCGGAGTATGTTTACACAGCTGAGAAATCATCTATAAATGGAGTAAAAACGTTATATGGAGAAGAAGGTTTAGTAGAGCTTGCAAATCTTAATATAGATTATTTTATTAACGGTATAGCTGGTATTGCTGGAATAAAGCCTACTTATTTACTTTTGAAAAACAACAAAAATCTTATAACAGCAAACAAAGAGGCAATTATATGTTTAGGGGAAATTCTAAAGGATAAATACTCATCTATATTTCCTATAGATAGTGAACATTCTGCTATATTTCAGTGTTTGTTAACTGGTAGGAAAGAAGACGTAAGTAGAATAATACTTACTGCTTCTGGGGGACCTTTCAGGGAAAAACCAGTTGAGGAATTTCCTTTTATAACAGTTGAAGATGCTTTGAAACATCCAAAGTGGAAAATGGGTAAAAAGGTTACAGTGGACAGTGCTACACTTATGAATAAAGGACTTGAAATAATAGAAGCCCATTATCTTTTTAATTTACCTTATGAAAAAATAGATGTTGTTATACATCCTGACAGTATTGTCCACGGTATAGTTGAGTTTAAAGATGGAACCTTATCTGCAAACTTATCTTATCCTGATATGAGGATACCTATTGCTTATGCTATTTCTTATCCAGAAAGATGGGACATAGAGGCAAAAAAGCTATGTTTGTGGGAAGTAGGCAAACTTGAGTTTTTTGAACCTGACTACAATAAGTTTCCTCTTTTAAAGTTAGCTAAAGAGGTTGGAAAAAAAGGGAGTTTTTATCCTACTGTTTTAACTGTTGCTGATGAGCTTGCAGTTGGAGAGTTTTTGAAAGGAAGTATCAGGTTCACAGAAATTCCAGTGCTTATAAATGAGATTTTAAACCTTGCAAGTTTCAAAAAACCACAAACATTAGAAGATATTATGTTCATCATAGAAGAAACAGAAAAGTTATTTAGTAATATCTATTCCTCAAAATACCATTAAAAGGGAGGTTAATTTAGTGATAAGTTTAATAGCTTTTTTAATAATGATAGGTGTTTTAATAACAATACATGAGTTTGGGCATTTTCTTTTTGCGAGACTTTTTGGGGTTAAAGTAGAGATTTTCTCTATAGGTTTTGGTCCCCCTATTTTTAAATGGAAAGGTAAAGAAACTGTTTATCAAATAGCTGCTATTCCCCTTGGTGGATACGTTAAGATGTACGGTGAAGACTCTATGACTGAACCTGTACAGGGGGAAGTGGATAAAAGTGCTTTTGAAGACCCCAGTTCGTTCCATGCTAAACCAAGATGGCAAAAAATGCTTATAGCTTTTGCAGGTCCTTTGTTCAACATACTACTTGCTGTTATTCTTTTCGCTGCTGCTTATATGATAGGAATAAAACAACCTGCTTATTTAAATCAGCCTGTTGTTGTAGGATACGTAGAGAAAAACTCTTATGCATATAAAGCTGGTATAAAGCCATTTGACAGGATTGTTTCAATTGATGGGGAACCTGTTAAAAACTGGAAGGATTTTACTATAAAAATAGGGATGAAAGCTGGTAAAGTAGCACTTATAGATGTTTTAAGGGATGGAAAAAAGATAACATTATCTGTTAAAGTTCCTGAAAACATATCCAAACAACATCTTGGTATATCTCCTCTTATACCAGCCAAAATAGGTAAAATTCTTCCTGATTCTCCAGCTGAGAAAGCTGGTTTACAGGTTGGAGATGAAATCATAGCTGTAAACGGAAAACCGGTAAAGTCATGGTTTGAACTTGTTGATATGCTTTCTCAAATAAAATCAGATAAAGAGATAACCCTTCTTGTAAAGAGAAATGGAAAAGTCTTTTCTGTAATAGTCAAACCTGAATATAATCAACAGCTTAAAAAATATGTTATTGGTATTTCTCCTTTGATGGAAACAGTAACAGTTAAATATGGTTTCTTAGAAGCTATAAAAAAATCAATAGACAGGTCTATAGAGTTAACAGCTGCTTTGTATAAAGTTATAAAAGGACTTATAACAGGGGAAGTTTCAATAAAAACCCTTGGTGGTCCAATAGCTATTGCCCAGTTTTCAGGACAGGCATTAGAGGCGGGAATAGCTACTTATCTTTTCTCTATGGCTTTTATTTCTCTGCAACTTGGATATTTAAACCTTTTACCTATTCCTGTACTTGATGGTGGGCTTATTTTGATACTTCTTATAGAAAGTATTATTAGAAGACCTCTTCCAGAAAAAGCTAAAGAGTATCTTGCTTATATAGGATTTGCTATTCTTGGGACACTGATGATATTTGTCATTTTTAACGATTTAATGAGAGTTTTACAATAGAAAATATATTTTTGTATATCAGGAGAGACTGATGGCTACAAGAGTTGGGATAATAGTTCTGAGTGGGACCCTTGATAAAGTAATGCCTGCTTTTATGCTTGCGACCACTGCAGCTGCAATGGGAATGGAAGTGGGAATGTTTTTCAGTTTTTACGGTATAAATGTTGTCCATAAAGAAAAGCATAAGGAATTAAAAGTCTCTCCTGTTGGAAATCCTGCTATGCCTATGCCTTTTCCTGTTCCTCAAATACTAACTATAATGCCTGGTATGGTAGATTTTGCAACAAACATGATGAAAAAAATGATGGAAAAACATAAAGTTCCTTCTGTTGAGGATTTAATACAGCAGGCTAAAGACCTTGGTGTTAAGATGTATCCATGTAAAACAGCTATGCAACTTTTTGGATATGAAACACAGGATTTGATAGAGGGGCTTGAAAAACCTGCAGGTGCAGCTACATTTTTAAATTTTGTTAATGCAGGGGATAAATCTATTGTTATGAATTTTTAATCCATGAACTCTTTTAAAAACTCTAATATCTGGGGAACAGGAGGTAAATCTACCCAATAAAGACCATCTTCATGTTCAATATGTAAATATCTTCCCTGTTTTCCCTGTTTTATAGATATTTCTGTTAATCCTTTTGAAAAGTACCATTCTATCTTTTCTGTAGGTGCTTGCATATGGATAGTAAATCCACCTTTTCTCTTTGTTATTTTTTCTATTACCACAGGAGATTTATTTAAAACATCTTCTTCCATCCATTCTTCGGTTAAGACATCAACGGCAACACCATTAACCCTGATTTTTAGCTCTTCCAAAACCAACCTCCGTTAAAGATTTAGTATCCATATTATAAATGGAACAGATATAAAACTCATTACAATACCAACTCCTACAGATGAAACAGCAAGGTCTTTATCAAGTTTAGCTTCCATTACGAATATTGAGGCAAGAACCATAGGGGGCATTGAAATTTCAACAACAGCTGATTTCCAGATAGTGTTTATTGGTATTCCTAAAAACTTCAGTGTAAAAACGAACAGAACTGGTATCAATAACATCTTTATAAAAAGGACTAAAGACACATCTTTAATTCTGTTTTTTACTGAAGAAAATCTCAGGTTGTAGCCAACAGCAAATAGTGCAAGGGGAATCACTGTCATACCAAGGGTATGTAATGATTCCATAACAAACTCAGGTATGCTGATAAACGGTTTTAAGGTAAAAGCTGTTATCAATGTTATAAAAGGTGGGAAAAAAATAATCTTTTTCCAGTCTATTTTTGTTTTTTTTGTTTCTTTACCATATGCAAGAATAAAAGAAGATAGTAGAGAAACAGGTAAAAAAGAAGCAAGCTGGTCAAATATTACTGCATACTTTAGACCTTCTTCACCATTAAAGGCAAGCTGGAATGGAAAACCTAAAAATGAAGTATTACCAAACGTTGACATCATAACAAAAGTTGCTAAAGTAGCTTTGTTCATATTAAGAAGTTTTCCAACAAAGAAGGAGAGAAATATAGAAAAAAATATAACGCCCCAACCTGATAAAACCATGTATATGATATCAGGGCTAATTTTTATTCTATAAACGTTGTATATAACAAGTGCTGGAAAAGAAAAGTAAATAATAAACTTTATAATAACGTCAGAGGCATCACTATATCCATAAAATACTTTACTTTTTCTACCTATATATCCAAGGCTAAAAAAAAGGACAACAGAAAATAAATTCTCCAGCATAAAATTTATAATATCCTAAAAGGGCACTATCAGTTAAACTTTGTTTAATATTTGATTTTCATAAAGTCTTTTTACAGTTTCAAAAACCCTATTCATAAGAAATTCAAAACCAAACTCCCATGCCTCTAAATATTCATCTTCAAGATTAAATATTTTTTTCATTGTGTTTTTAAATTCTTTTGCCATTTTAACTTGTATTTCCGGCTGTAAATGGTATGAAACAAACACATTAGCTATTTCGTTTGATATTGTATAAATTTTCTCGCTATCTGAAGGGTTCTCAAGGAAAGTTTTAAGTAGTATAGTGGTGTTTTCTACAATTTCTTTAAATGATATTTCTTCTCTGTCTAAACCAAGTTTTTTGTAAGTTTTTTCTACAGCTTCATCTAAATAGCTCTCAACCTGTGGATAACTTTCTTTAAGATTGTTGAAAATATTATCTGATAGTCTGTAAACTCTTCTTTTCTTAGATTTTATATGTATACTGCTGAACTTAAGTTCTGGTTCTTTTGATATAGGGTCTATTGCGTCTGAAACGAGTATGTTTGTTGGGAAATGATATATCTTTCCATATCCAAAAGGAGCGAAGGCTACACCTTTTTTTATTTTTCCTATTTTAGCTTTTATGTATATCTGTCCTCTTATAGACTTTACGTTTATATAGTCATTTTCAAGAACACCAAGTTCAAATGCATCTTCTTCGCTTAACATAATAAATGGTTCGTCTTCATCTCTTAAAAGTTCCATTGCTTTACCTGTTCTTGTCATTGTATGCCATTGCTTTTTGGTTCTACCTGTTGTTAAAACAATAGAATAAGGATAGTCAGTTATATCTGATGGTCTTTCGTATACTGCAGGATTAAATTTAGCTTTTCCTGTTGGTGTTTTAAATTTCTTGTCTTTATAAAGCCACTTACCTCCCCACTGTTTAGGCAGGTCTTCATAAGTCCAGTCTGATATATCACACAATCTTCCCTTTGTTGTTTGTTTGTACTCATCAAATATTTCTCTACTGTTTTTGTATTGGAAGCTTTTTTCCCAACCTAATCTTTTAGCAACTTCACAGAATATTTCCCAGTCGTGTTTGCATTGTGGAGGAGGTTCCCTGAAAGGTTTATTATAAGTTATAGTTCTGTCTGAACCTGTCATAACACCTTCCTTTTCTCCCCATTGGGAAGCAGGAAGGACAAGGTTTGCATAATCCACACTGTCTGAAAGGTATGCATCCTGAACAATAACAAATGTATTCCTTAAAGCTTTCCAGAACTTATTCAGATTTGGCATTGTTACAGCTGGATTAGTACATACTATCCATAAAAGCTTTATATCCCCTGAAATCATCTTGTCTATAGCTTCAACTATTGTTAACCCTGGTTTGTCTTTTATTCTTCCTTCAGGAAGCCCCCAGAAACCTTCCATATATCCCCTGTCCTGGCTATTTCTAACATCTCTGTATCCAGGAAGACCGTTTACCAGATACCCTACTTCCCTTCCTCCCATAGCATTAGGTTGACCTGTCAGGGAAAAAGGACATCCTTTCTCATTTATCCTTCCTGTAGCAAGATGAACGTTTATTAAAGAAAGATTTTTCATCGTACCGTTAGAAGACTGGTTGAATCCCATAGTCCAGAATGAAATAACTTTTTTGCTTTTTGCATATATCTCTGCAAGTTTGTAAATTTTGTACTCTTCTATCTGGCAGATTTCAGCTGCTACTTCTGGGGGATATTTTTCAGCTTCTTTTACAGCTTCTTCAAATCCTTCTGTATGGTTTTTTATAAAATCTAAATCTATCCAGTTTTTCTTATTAAGTAAATATAAAATGCTGTTGAACAGAACAACATCAGTTCCAGGTTTTATATCTATCCATAAATCAGCTTTTTCTGCTGTTGCTGTAAATACAGGGTCAATAACAATAATTTTTGCGTCAGGGTATTTTTTCTTTCTATTTAAAACTCTTTTGAATAAGACCGGGTGAGACCATGCGGCGTTAGAACCTGCAAAAACAAAAGCATCTGCATCATCTATATCCTCATAACTTCCTGGAGGTCCATCAGAACCAAAGGAAAGTTTGTATCCCATAACAGCTGAAGCCATACACAATCTTGAGTTTGCATCAATATTGTTTGTTCCAACAAAACCTTTAACAAACTTATTTATGACGTAGCTATCTTCTGTTGTTAATTGCCCTGATATATAAAAGTAGTTTTCGTCTGGAAGATTTTCTTTTATCTTTCTTGCTATTATTTCAAAAGCTTCTTCCCAGCTTATTTCTCTGAACTGTTCTTTTTTACTTTCTCTATATAAAGGAGCTGGGACTCTTCCGATATCCATAACTTTAGGTAAAGGAATAGGTTTTAGACACAAATCCCCTTTTGTAGCTATGTGGGAAGCATCTCCTTTTATTTTTATTCTTCCTTTTTTATCTTTTATTATTTCAAGACCACACCCTACACCACAGTAAGGACATTGTGCAGTGGCTAATTTTTCGCTCATATCTGACACCTCTTTTTAATAGCTTTTATATACTCAGAGCAATAACTGTACCAATAATAAATCTTTTTTTATTACTGTTATTTTTAGGTTGTAAAGAAAAAATTAAGCAAAAACTTTATTCAAAAAAAGATTGATTGCATTAATTTAGTGCATTTATATCTCCAAAAGCTC
>CAZOTZ010000059.1:0-3639 GCA_964582875.1 uncultured Aquificales bacterium
AAAAAAATGGGATGGGAACCAAAAGTTCCATGGAGAGCAACATTAGAAGCACATATAAAAGCAGGTCTTGGAGAAGTATGGGAAGAAAACGAATTCTGGATTAACCTTGCATGGGCAATAGACCCTGACGGTAAACTTGGAATAAGAAAATTCTGGGAATCTAAGAAAAATCCAGGAAAACCTGTTACTATTGAAGAGTGGTACAGTGCAGCATTTAACACATTGCCTAACCTTAAAAAAGTTTGCGAGAAATTAGGAATTACACCTTATGAGTATATGAGAGATAGAGGAGCCTGGACAGAAGAAACGAATGTTTACAATGTTCATGAAAGGGAAATCCCATATGACCCAGATAAAAACGCAATCAAGGTAAAAGGAAAATGGATACCTTTATCTGAATGTGAAATAGATGAAAACGGTGCCGTATTCTTAAAACACCACAATGCAAAAGAATACCATTCAGAAAGACATGTATTAGCAGTTAAAAAAGATGGTAAATTCTTAAAAGGTTTCCATACACCAACAGGACACCTTGAGTTTTACTCAAAAACATTCGTAGAGTGGAATTGGCCTGAATACGCAATTCCAATTTATCCAAAAGATGAAAAAGATAGAGAAAAACTAATACATATCACAACACATGTTCACCATTCCTATATGAAAGAAGAGAACGCATTTGCTCTTAACCCAATATTCAGGCTTCCATACAACATCCATACCCGTTCAGTAAACGCAAAATGGTTAATGGAAATATCCCAAAACCACAACCCTGTATGGATTTATGAAGGGGATGCAAAAAGACTTGGAATTAGAAGAGGTGACCCTATTAAAGTATGGGTTGTAGACTCCCTTACTGGAATAAAAACAGGATATTTTGTGGGTATGGCTATGCCTACACAGGCAACCAGACCAGGTGTTTTAGCTTGCTCTCACCACTCAGGAAGGTGGAGACTGGTCAATTCAGTAGAAATAAAAGGATTCGACCAGGAGTTAGGTGTTTTAACTTACGGCTCAGCTCTTGCTGATATACGTAATAAAGGGCACAAATGGTCTGTTAGATGGAAATCCGGAGTCATACACGACAGAGAAGTAGAAAAAGAGCACTCTGAAAAATGGCTAAAATGGCCGTATCCTGAATTTAACAAAGATATTGAAGAAGTTTGGTGGAATGGAGCAACTGGCGTATGGCAAAACGCTGTTTTCCCAGCTAATCCTGACCCACTTTCAGGAATGCAGTGCTGGCACAAAAAGGTACTTGTAGAGAAAGGTGGACCTGAAGATAAAATAGGAGATGTCTTTGTGGATACAGAAGCAACATTTAAGGTTTACCAGGCATGGAGAGACCAACTTACAAGACCAGCTCCAGGACCAGATAACCTAAGAAGACCTAAGTGGTTCCCAAGACCATGGTATCCACATACTGATAAATCATACAGAATGCCTGGAACAGAAACCCACGAAGAAAATGCATAAAACACAGGGAGGCAATTTGCCTCCCCTATTTATCAGGTTTATCTTATGTAGATAAATCTGATAAATAGAGTAGAGAGGTGTAAAATGGCAACTATAGAAGAAACGCAAGCAAGAATAAACATGTACGGTCTTTTATCAAGACTTTTAATAGAAGAAGTAGATTTTGCAACCCTTGAAAAAATAAAACAAACTCCAGAACTTTTAGATTTATTTCCAAACACCAAAGAATGGAAACTCCTCCATGAAAAAGACACCATTAAATTAATAGAAGAAGATTTAAACCCAGATTTTACAACAATATTCCTTATAAATGTGTATCCTTATGAATCTGTATTTATGAACGATGAAGGTCATATTGATGCTTCAATAACAAA
This sequence comes from uncultured Aquificales bacterium, assembly GCA_964582875.1. GTDB lineage: Bacteria > Aquificota > Aquificia > Aquificales > Hydrogenothermaceae > JAADDV01. Next base: position 1,848 of record CAZOTZ010000059.1, read on the forward strand.
CCCTACACTTATGTTTTATCACCAGCATGGATACGAAATAGACATGGAAAAAACAAGAGCATTATCCCCAGACCATATAGCTATAGAGATGGAATTCATGATGAGCCTTGCAAAAGAAGAATTAAACGCTATAGCAAGGGAGAAGGATACAGAAGTTTTAAGACTCAGAAAATTACAAAAAAAATTCTTAGAAGAACACCTTGCGAACTGGGGACCTATATATCTGATGGCTGCAAGGGATATAGCAGAGACTCCCTTCTATTACGATGTATGTGAAACAGCTACAGAGTTTATAATGTCCGATTATGACTATCTATCTGAGATATTAGAAGAACAGGAAGTTTGAGGATTATTATGGGAACAAGCAGAGTTCAGTTAAACTTTTATGATTGCACACACGTTTATTTTAAAGACAGTTCCTGTCAAAAATGTGTTGATATATGTCCTGTTGAGAATACCGTTCTATACGAAAATGAAAAAATAGTTGTAAACCCGGAAAATTGTGTTTCATGTGGAGCGTGTGTAGGTGTTTGTCCTACTGAAGCATTTTCTTTAAGGGGATTTGATGTAAAAAATGTTTATGAAAATATGGTAAAAGAAAAAGAGAATCTAATTTCATGTAAAAAGAATGTCCCCTGTGCTTCTGTGTTTGATGTTCAGTATTTAATAGCCCTGGCTTTAAAAAATGAAGATGATATTGTTATAGATTTAGGATACTGTGAAAACTGTGAAATCGGCAAATTAAAGGAAAAAATTCAGGAAAAAATAGATGAGGCAAATTACTTTTTAGAAAGTATAGGATGGGAATTTAGAATAAAAGGAGAAAACATCCTATATGAACCTGAAGAAAAAGAAATACAGACAAAAGAAAGAAGAAGTTTTTTAAAAAGGTTTGGTAAAACAACAGCTGGTCTCGCATTCTGGGCATTAATGCCCAAAATAGATTTTGAAGAAAATAAAGAAGAAAGAGAATTTAAAAATATTGTCCAGGAAAAGGTATTACCAGAGAAAAGAAAAGTTTTATTAGAAGCCTTAAAAGAAAAAGATATAGATTATTCAGATAAAGAAGTTTATGTAGAAAAGATATCATTTACATCTGACAAATGGATAGACAGCTATAAATGTACAAACTGCTCTGTCTGCTACAATGTATGCCCAACGTCAGCACTAAGACCCGGAGATGATAGATTAAAAATACTTTTTGAACCTGCTATTTGTATAAAATGTAGGATATGTCATGAAGTTTGCCCTGAAGAGTGTCTCCATCTTGCTGAAAAGTTAAACATAAAAACCTTCCTTGAAGAAGTAAAAATCCTTGCTGAACATGTAATGATAGCATGTGAAGAATGTCTAATACCTTTTTCTTATAAAGGAGATTCAACAATATGTCCCCGTTGCAGACAACTTGAAGATGAAATAAGGGACTTACTTCAGCTTGGAGAGTAAATTTTTTTTACAATCTTGATACTCAAGGGTTAGCGTTTGACAACTTATATACCTGTATGATTTTTTATAGAACAATAAAAAGTATGTTTTCTACATAAGGAGGTTAGTATTATGAGAAAACTGGTAGGCGCGGTAATCACTTCAGGGATAGTAGCAACAGCTGCTTTAGCAACAAACGGAGATAACATGATAGGTGTATCTCCAGCATCAAGAGCTATGGGTGGTCTTGGAACAGGAATATGTCTTGAACCTACAGACTCAATATTTAGAAACCCTGGATGGCTTGCAAGGCAGAAAGGTTTTAACATCAGTTTCGGTGGAATTCTTTTTATGCCCCATGTTAAAG
>CAZOTZ010000059.1:3739-9469 GCA_964582875.1 uncultured Aquificales bacterium
TTTGAAGATTTAAAACTGGAACAACCTCAAGAAGCTTCTGTAGGTATTGGATGGAGACCTATACCAAAACTTAAAGTTGGTTTTGATGTTAGATGGATAAACTGGTCTGATGCAGATGGCTATAAACAGTTTAAATGGAAAGACCAGTGGGTTTTTGCAGTAGGTGGTGAATACAAGGTAACACCAAAACTTGCTCTTAGACTTGGTTATAACTATGGAAAATCACCTATTAGAGAAAAGTCAGGTTTAAATGCTCCTCACTTTAACAGCATTCCAGACTTACAACAGCCTTTCCCTGATTTCAATTTAGAATGGTTTAACTTAGTTGGATTTCCTGCTATAGCAGAACATCATATAACCTGTGGATTTGAATACCACTTTACAGAACACTTTGCTTTAAACGCATCTTACGTACACGCATTTGAAAAGAAAGTTGAAACTACAGGTACTTTCTATACTGCATTTGGAGCATATCCAAACAGCCTTGTTGGAGCCAAGAACGCGCAAGATTCTATAGGTGTTTCTTTAGACTGGAACTTCTAAATCTCTCATATAAAAGGGCTTCTTAGCCCTTTTTCACTTTTATTGGAGGTAAGGAAAATGAAAAGGGTTTTAACTTCTTTTGCTGTTGTTTTATCAATTGTAGGTTTTTCCTTTGCAACACCTAAATTTATGGATGAAGAGTACGCTAAACAGTTCTGTGAATTGTGGAACAAAACCAAAACTTTAACAGATGGTTTATCTGAATGGTCAAAAAAGGTAAACAAAAACGGATACAGGATAATAAGATTTTATAGACAGGACTGTGGAGGACCAGAAAAGGCAATAGAACTACATATAGCTCCTAAAGATGGAAAAGCTATCTGCATATATGGTGGAAAAGCAACTAATGAACATCCAGACTTTTTAATGTACGCTACAGATAAAAACTGGGAATCCCTTGCAAAAGGTGAGTTTGGATTTATGGGTATGGGAATTATGACAAAGATGTCTTTTGAAGGCTCTAAAATAGAAGCAATGCAAAACATGGGACCATTTAAAGCATTCCTTTTAAATCTTGATAAAGTTCCCCACACAATGGACTGTCCATAAAAACAAAGGTGCCTTTTAGGCACCTTTTTCTTTTCTAAATACCTGAATAGAAATAATAAATAAATAACATCTGAAAAGTAAGATATGATTTTCTAAAAGAAATCCAAAGAGGTGGAAAATGGCTAAATACATACCAGGAGTTATTGTTGCTGTTGTCTTAGCTATAGTCTCTACGTTTTTAGCTTCTCTTCAAATTGTAAAGGAAACAGTTAACTTTAGCCCTTTGATTATAGCTATTTTACTTGGTGTAGTAATTGGAAATATTATTAAATTTCCTGATACTTTTAAACCAGGAATTACTTTTTCTTTGAAAAAAATACTCAGAATAGCAATTGTCTTTTTAGGTTTCAGATTGACATTTCAAAATGTTATGGAGGTTGGTTTAGAAGGGCTTATCGTTGATGCTTTTATGCTTACAACAACTTTTCTTTTAGGTGTATGGATTTCAAGAAAAATATTTAAACTTGAACCTGAAATAAGCTATCTTGTAGCTTCTGGTAGCTCTATATGTGGAGCTTCAGCAGTTTTAGCAACAGCACCAGTTGTAAAAGCTGAAATGCACCATGCTGCAATGGCTGTTGCTACTGTTACAGTATTTGGAACAACTTCAATGTTTTTATACCCAATTATCTATAAAGCAGGCTTAACTGTTGGTTTTGATGATATTCTATATGGATTATGGACAGGTGCAACAGTTCACGAAGTTGCTCAGGTTGTTGCAGCAGGATTTGCTATATCTGAAGATGCTGGGAACACTGCAACAATAGCAAAATTAACCCGGGTTATGATGCTTGCTCCTCTCTTAATAGCTCTTAGCTTCTTCCTTGCAAAAAAACACTCAACACATGGAACAGGAGTAACACTTAGAGATATTCCAATACCTTACTTTGTTTTTGGTTTTATAGCAATGGTTGGTGTTAACTCTTTACATGTAATACCTGATAACTTGGTTCATTATATAAATGTTGTAGATGGATTTTTATTAACTGTAGCAATGGCTGCTATGGGGCTTGAAACAAACATAAATAAAATAAAAGGTGTTGGTATGAAACCTATCTATTCGGCTTTTATAATATTTGTTTACCTGATGGTGGTTGGTTATCTGGCGACTAAAGTAATTCACTCTTTGCTGGCGTGATTATCTAATAGGAACTTTAAATGTCCCTTTTTAAAAAAAATAAAAGGGGCTTTTGCCCCTGATTTTAACTATCTAAAGGATATACACTAACTACTTTCTTTCCTTTTGATGTTTCAAATTTTACTTTTCCATCAATTAAAGCAAAAAGTGTATAATCCTTTCCTAAACCTACGTTTTTTCCTGGATAAATTTTTGTTCCTCTCTGTCTTACAAGTATATTTCCTGCTTTTACAACCTGTCCATCGTATCTTTTAACACCAAGGCGTTTACTAAAACTATCCCTTCCGTTTTTAGCTGAACCACCACTTTTCTTTGAAGCCATATTTTATTCCTCCTTTTAAGCTTTAATCTCTTTTATCTTGATTAAAGTGTAAGGCTGTCTATGTCCGTTCCATCTTTTGTAGTTTTTCTTCCTTTTAAACTTAAACACAATAACTTTTTTATGTTTTCCATGTTCAACTACTTCAGCTTCAACTTTACCTTCTGTTTTAATGTTTCCTTCATCATCTCTGATTAAAGCTGCGTCAATTTCTACAGTGTCTCCTGGTTTTGCTTTTAATTTTTCTACTTTAAGTAATGTCCCAGGTTCTACTTTGTACTGCTTTCCACCTGTTTTTATAACTGCGTACATCTATAACGACCTCCTGTTTCCTTATCTTTTTATTAAAGCAAAACAGTATTTTACCATAACAGGAAAAGTTTTTGAAGATTAACAATTTATACTTCTACATGTAGTCTTTCAAAACCTCTGGGATGTCAAACCCACCATCTTTACGCTGGTAGTTCTCCATAATAGCAAGAAGAGTCCTTCCTACCGCAAGTCCAGAGCCATTTAAAGTGTGGACATACTCGTTTTTACCTTCTTTTGTTTTATACCTTATTTTTGCCCTCCTTGCCTGGAAAGCCTCTGTATTTGAACACGATGATATTTCCCTATACCTGTTTTGTGAAGGTATCCACACTTCTATATCGTATGTTTTTGCTGCTGAAAAGCCTAAATCTCCTGTACATAGCTCAACAACTCTGTACGGGAGCTCTAAAAGCTGAAGTATTTTCTCTGCTTCATTTACAAGCCTATCAAGTTCCTTATAAGAATCTTCAGGTTTGACTATTTTTACAAGCTCAACTTTATCAAACTGGTGTTGTCTAAGGATACCTCTAACATCTTTTCCATGGGAACCAGCTTCTCTTCTAAAACAGGGAGTATATGCTGTGTAGTATTTAGGAAGCTCCTCTTCCTTCAGTATTTCTCCAGCATGGAGATTTGTAAGGGATACTTCAGCTGTTGGAAGCAGGTAAAGCTCTTCTTCACAGATTTTATAAAGGTCTTCTTCAAACTTAGGAAGCTGTCCAGTCCCTACAAGGATTTCAGGTTTTACAAGTACTGGTGTCCACACTTCAGTATAACCATGCTCTTTTGTATGTATATCTAACATAAAGTTTATTAAAGCCCTCTCCAATCTTGCAGCTTCTTTATACATAACTGTAAATCTTGAACCTGATAGTTTAGCTCCTCTTTCAAAATCTAAAATTCCAAGTTTTTCTCCAATCTCCCAGTGGGGAAGTGGTTCAAATTCAAACTTCCTCGGTTCTCCCCATCTTCTAATCTCTACATTTTCTTCTTCATCTTCTCCTACTGGAACAGTTTCATGGGGAATATTCGGTATTGATAGTAATATCTGATTAAATCTTTTTTCTACTTCTTTGAGTTCCTTTTCTAATATCTCTATTTTTTTGTTTTTTGCGTGAACCTCTTCTTTTACTTTTTCTGCTTCTTCTTTCTTTCCTTCTCTGAATAAAATTCCTATTTCTTTTGAAAGTTTATTCTTCTGTGCCTTTAACTCTTCTACTTCTTTTATTATTTTCCTTCTTTCTTCATCTACTGCAAGAAGTTCATCAATCATAAAAGAATATGCTTCATCTCTTGTTTTTAACCTTTCTTTTACAAATTCAGGATTACTTCTTATCAGTTTTATGTCTAACATTTACTACTCCTCAGCTGTTTAGTAGTTCCTGCAGTATTTTGTTTACTATTTTAGGATTTGCTTTACCTTTTGTCGCTTTCATAACCTGTCCAACAAAAAATCCCATCAGCTTTTGATTTCCAGATTTAAATTTCTCAACTTCATTTGGATGATTAGCAAGTACTTCCTCAACTATTTTTCTTATTTCTCCTTCGTCTGAAACCTGTTTTAGACCTTTCTCTTCTACTATCTGTTTTGGAGATTTTGATGTTTTAAATACTTCTTCAAAAACTTCTTTTGCTATTTTTGTTGAAATGGTACCACTATCTATAAGCTGGACAAGCTCAGCTATATGCTCTGGTTTTACAGGACTTTCTGATATGTCTATTCCAGCTTCATTAAGCTTTCCTAAAAGTTCATTTATTATCCAGTTTGCTATTGATTTTGGATTTTTGTTGTAATGCTCTACTGCTTTTTCAAAAAAGTAAGCTCTATCTTTATCTGCGACAAGAACATCTGCATCATATTCAGTTAATCCAAACTGGGAAATAAATCTTTTTTCTTTATCATCTGGAAGCTCAGGTAAAGAGTTTCTTATTTCTTCTATATACGCTGTTGTTATTCTTACTGGTATAAGGTCTGGGTCTGGGAAGTATCTATAATCATGGGCTTCTTCTTTTGTTCTCATAACAAATGTTTTTCCTGTAGAAGGGTCAAAAAGCCTTGTCTCCTGTTCTATTTTTCCTCCTTTTGAAAGGACTTTAGCCTGTCTTTCTATTTCATACTCAATTGCCTTCTGGACAAATCTAAAAGAGTTCAGGTTTTTTATTTCAACTTTTGTTCCAAACTTTTCTTCGCCTTTCGGTCTAAGGGAAATATTCACATCACATCTTAACTGTCCCTTTTCCATATCTGCATCAGAAACACCTATATACCTCATTATGTTTCTTAGTTTTTCAAGGTAAAGCCTTGCTCCTACTGCAGAACGTATGTCAGGTTCAGAAACAATTTCCATTAGAGGTGTCCCTGCTCTGTTAAGGTCTACGTAAGAGTAATTTCCCTCATGGATTGTTTTTCCTGCATCTTCTTCCATATGTAGTCTGTGAATTCTTATTCTTTCTTGTTTTCCATCTACTTTAATATCTATATAACCATCTGTTGCAAGTGGTTTGTCATACTGGGAAATCTGATAGCCTTTTGGTAGGTCTGGGTAAAAGTAGTTTTTCCTTGCAAAAACAGAAAGCTCATGCACCCTGCAGTTCAGAGCTAAAGAGGCTTTTATCGCATACTCTAAAGCTTTTTTATTTAAAACCGGTAAACTTCCTGGTAATGCTAAACAGACTGGGCACACATTTGTATTAGGTTCTGCTCCAAACTCAACTTTGCAACTGCAAAAACATTTAGTTTCTGTTGACATCTGGACATGAACTTCAAGACCGATAACAGGTTCAAAATCTTTTACACTCATTTACATACCTCAGGTTTCTTTTTGTTTATCATTTTATCAAAAATTGAACATCTCTAAGGGGAAAATCA
>CAZOTZ010000060.1:0-9428 GCA_964582875.1 uncultured Aquificales bacterium
CAGCTGGGAGAGCGCTGCCTCGGCATGGCAGAGGTCACGGGTTCGAGCCCCGTCGTCTCCACTTTTTAAAGGAATATCTCCTCTCCAAGAGATGTTAAATCAATAAACTCATCAGCTGCTTCTATCAACAGTTTTGATGTGGTTTCCCTAAAAGCTGCTACCTCTACTTTTACACCTCTCATCTGCAGATATCTTACTAAATCTACGAAATCTCCATCTCCACTTAAAAGAATTGCAACGTCAATTCTTTCAGCCATGGAAATAGCATCCATAGCTATTCCCATATCCCAATCACCTTTTGTGATGTTTATTAAATTCCCTTCTTCATCAATTCTTTTAAAAATTCTTGGCTCTTTTATCTTGACCTGATAACCAATGCGCTTCAGAATATTAATAAAGCTTTTCTGGTCAACGCTGTAAAGATTTACTATATAAGCTATAGCCCTTACTAAAATTCTGTCTCTCAAGACTATATTAAGTATCTTTTCAGCATCTACTTTTCTGTTGAATGTATCCCTTGCAGAGTAATAAAGATTTTGAACGTCAAGAAATACAGCAACCCTCTGATTTTTGTAAAGTTCGTTTAGTTTCTGGTTGTAAATCATATAAAATCCTCTAACCCCTGTGGAAATATTGATAGAGTATTTTAACCCACTATAATGTTTTAAACAAAAAGGAGGTAAATGATGTCTGTTTTAGTGGAATTTTCTATGTTTCCAACAGATAAAGGAGAAAGTGTAAGTAGCTATGTAAGTAGAATAATAAAAATGATTGATGAAAGTGGCATCCCCTACAAACTTACTCCAATGGGGACAGTTTTTGAGACTGAGAGTATGGAAGAGGCTTTAGAGGTTATAAATAAAGCTTATAAACAGCTTGAACCAGATTGTAATAGGGTATACTCTGTAGTAAAGTTTGATATAAGAAAAGGAAAAACAAACCGCTTAAAACAGAAAATCCAATCTGTTGAAGAAAAATTAGGGAAGGAAGTTAGCAAATGATATTAAAAAGGCTCTATCTAAAGAACTTTTTAATCCATGATGAAACAAAAATTGAGTTTTCAGATAAAGGTATTACCGTTTTCATTGGAGAAAATGGAGCAGGAAAAAGCTCTATTATAGAAGGAATATCTTTTGCCCTTTTTGGGAAAAGTGATAAAGGAAATCAGGTAGACCTTGTCAAATGGGGAAAAAAACAGGCTGTTGTTGAACTTGAATTCCAAAAAGGGAAAGAAATTTTTAAGATAGAAAGAACTATAGAAATAAAAGGAAGTAAAGCATCATCAACAGGAGTTATTTACAAAAAACAAGGAAGTAGATTTATCCCGTATTTTCAGAAAAATATCTCAAAAGAGATACCTAAACTGACAGGTATAACAGGAAAAACATTTTCAACATCAATACTTGTAAAACAGGGAGATATAGAAGGATTACTCAGACTTTCTCCAAGAGAAAGGGCAAAAGTTTTTGAAGATATTCTTGATATGACCCTTTATCAGCTTTTAGCAGACAAAGCAGCAGAAAAAAGAAAAGAACTTGAGAAAGTGTATGAAACTTTAGGTACATCTTTACCGGATATACAGGAGATACAAAAACAGCTGAAAGAAAAAAAAGAAAAACTGAAAGAACTCCTTTCTGAAAAAGAAACTCTTCTAAAAAAGATTAATGATTTAAAAGAAAAGTCAAATCTTTATCAAAAGCAGATAGAAAAGGTATTAGAAGAAAAAAGTACAAATCAGCAGTTGAAAGAAAAAGTAAAAAATATAAAAGAAACGATAAAAAGAATAGAAAACCAGCTAAAAGAAAATGAAAATCTGCTTGAGCAGATTTTAGAGAAAGAAAAAACCTTACCACAGCTTGAAGAGGAAATCTCAGACCTTAAACAGTTTGAAAAGGTGTTAGAAGATATAAACAGGCTTGAGAAGTTAACAGAAAAATTGATAAGACTTGAAGAAAAAGAAAAGGAGCTAAAAGAAAAAGAAGCTTTTGTTAAAGAAAATCAGCAAGTATATACAGACTACCTTGAAAAAGAAAAAGAGTACAGAAAAATATTAGAAGAGATTAACCAGATTTCTAAAATTGAAGGACAGATTAAAAATATAAAACAGGAGATAGAAGAGCTAAAAGGGGAAGTAGTCAATACCCAGAAAGAAGCTTTAAAGATAGCTTCAAAACTCATAGAGTATAAAAAAATATACAAAACCCTTGAACTAAATCCTGTTCTTATAGACCAGTTTATAAGAAACAACAAAACAGCTTTAGATGAGTATTCTGTAAAAAAAGAAGAGCTTTTGAAAAAACTAACAGAACTTGAGACAGAAGGAAAACAACTAAAAAAAGAGATAGATAGCTTGTCTAAACTAAAAGGAACATGCCCAACTTGTAAAAGACCTGTAGAAGAACATACCAGAGAGGAACTTTTAAAAGAACTTCAAGAAGCACTGACTGAGAAAAGAGAAAAGTATAAAGAGATAAAACAGGAACTGGCAAAGATAGAAGAAAAAATTTCTGTAGAAAAGAAAGTAGAACCTTTACTTGAAGATTTCAAAAAACTTTTTGATAAACACAAAGAAGCAGATAAAAAGTTAAACCAGCTAAAAAGTAAGCTTTTTGTAGTTGAAAGGGAATACTCTAAAAAGAAAGATATAACTGATTTAAAAAGCCATATAGAAGATTTCCTTAGTAAACACAAAGATTTATACATAAGATACAGAGAAGCTCTTTCTTTCTTAGAAAAGACAGATAAAGAAAAGATTGAAAAAGAAGTCAGTAGTATAAGAAAAGAGATAGAAGAGCTAAAAAAATCAGTTTCCGATTATAGTAAAGAGGAATTAAAAGAAAAGATAGATAAACTAAGGACTTTAGAAAAAAAATATATATCAACATTGGAGTTTGTTAAACAAAAGAAATCTGTTGAAAAAAGTATACTTAGCAGTAAAGAGGAGATATCGTCCCTCAGTAAAAAAGCTGAGGAACTTTCAAGAAAAATCATTGAAAAAGATTTTGATAAAGAGCTACATCTGTTAAAAGAAAAATTAGCCAGAACCGATAAAGATTTAGGTGTAGAAAATGAAAAATTAACTGTGCTAATGGAAGATATAGGAAGGTTTCAGACAGAGATAAAAGCTTTAGAAAAAGAAATCGTAAGTTATGAAGAAAATAAGAAAAAACAGGATGAACTTATTGAAAAGATAAATAAGTATAAAACTATTGAATTTGCACTGGGAAATAAAGGAATTCAAAGGATTATAAGAGATAATGCCCTTTACAAACTTCCTAAAATTGTGAATGTAATTTTTTCAGCTTTTGATTTCCCATTTCATCAAGTCAGATTTTCTGAAAATTTTGATATAAATTTACTTGCTCCAACAGTTGAAAAAACAGATAGATATGTTAATATTAATTCTGTTAGTGGAGGACAAAGGGTTGCCCTTGGACTTGCTCTCAGGATAGCTATTTCAAGGTTCCTGTCAAATAGAGCTGATTTTCTAATTTTAGATGAGCCAACAATTCACTTAGATAATCAAAGAAGAGGTGATTTGATAAATATTTTGATAGAATTGAAAGAAAAGGGATTGATAAATCAACTTATTGTAGTTACCCATGATACAGAAATTGAAGATGCTGCTGACAGTATTTACTATGTTGAGAGGGGAACTGTAAGGTTAATTAATTGAAAATTTTCAAAAATACTTGATTTTGTTGTATTTTTAGTATAAATTAAAGATGGATTTTTAGGAATAAGGCTTGAAAGAAGGGGCTCAAAAGAGCAAAATTATTTTCATAAAACCTTTAAGGAGGGTCAGAGATGACTAAAGCTGAATTAGTTGCAAAAGTTGCGGCAGAAGCAGGGGTTACGAAAGCTGCTGCTGAAAGATGTGTGAATGCATTCGTATCTGCTCTATCAGATGCACTTGCAAAAGGGGAAAGAGTTGCTCTACCAGGGCTTGGTGTATTTAATGTTAAAGAAAGAAAAGCAAGAAAAGGAAGAAACCCAAGAACTGGTGAAGAGATAACAATCCCTGCTAGAAAAGTTGTTGTTTTCCATGCCGCAAAAGCATTAAAAGAAAGAGTAAAATAACTCTTATATATAGGGGGATTTTTCCCCTTTTGTTTTTATGAAAAAAATTAGATTAGATAGATTTTTATCAAACTTTGGATTAGGTTCAAGAAAAGAAGTAAGAAAGCTCCTTAAACAGGAAAGGATATCAGTAAACGATAAAATAGAAAAAAACCCATCATTTCATATCAATCCGGAAAAAGATATCGTAAAACTTGATAACGAACCTCTTCTGTACAGAGAAAACCTTTACTACATGTTTAATAAGCCTTCTGGATATATAACTGCTACCAGAGATGAAACTCTCCCAACTGTTATGGACTTTTTTGTAGATACCCCTTTTTCTTTAAAGCTATTTCCTGTTGGAAGACTTGATATTGATACAGAAGGACTGTTAATAATAACAACAGATGGTCAACTTGCCCATAGACTTTCCCACCCTAAATGGAATATTGAAAAAGAGTATTATGCAGTTGTAAAAGGTGATATTTCCAATATTGATTTTTCAAATTATGAAAAGAATGGAATTCTCCTGAAAAAAGAAAAATACAGGACAAAGCCTTTTAAGGTAAAAGTTATTTCCACATCACCAGATAAGTCTGAACTGTTTATAACAGTTTCTGAAGGAAAATACCATATTGTTAAAAAAATAATGAACGAGATAGGATTTCCTGTTTTGTACCTTAAGAGGGTAAGGATTGGGAACCTTAAACTTGATGAGAACCTTGAAACTGGCGAGTTTAGAGAATTAACAGATAAAGAAGTACAAGGCCTAAAAAGCCTTGTAAATTTAGCTTAATCTGAAAACACTTTTGTTCTGTACCTGAAAATCTCAACTGGTAAAGTAAGCCAGCAGTCTTGAGGAAGACCTGCCTTTAAACATAGATGTGATAAAAACACATCTTTTTCCGGTAAATCTTCCCACACATCAGGTAGAAAAGTTCCTTGATTATTTCCGTATTTAAGTATAAGACCATCCTTAAAAGGTTCTATTTTATTGAGTAAATCCTGTGGGTCTTTGTATTCAACAGGTTGAGGGTATGAGAGAATAGAAACTTTTGTCCTTATCTGGGGAAGTTCATCATATGAAACAGGTACAAACCTTGGGTCCTGTGTTGCTGCGGCTATTGCATTTCTTATAACATCTTTGTAAAGAGGTTGAACAGGTATTATTGAACCTATACATCCCCTTAACTGTCCTGTATACCTGTTTTCAAGGGTTACAAAGGAGGCTCCTTTCTTTTTCCAGTTTTCATAAGGAACTTCTTTTAAATCTATAACTTTTCCATCTTTTAAAAACTCTTCTATACTTTTTCTTGCAAGCCATACAAGGGCTTTTCCTTCTTCTTCTGTTATCTCATCTAAAGAAGTTATCACATCTTCCTGAAACATCTTACCTCTCCTCTTTGTAAAATATATAGCTTGCATATCCAACAACAGCAGACCTATCCCCTGATGTATCTCCAGAAGTTTTGTAGTCTAAAACTTTACTTTTCCATCCTTTCCTCCTTGCATAATCAATAATTGCTGCAAGTCCAATTTCTCCACAGGCTTCACACTTTCTAAGATAGGAAAGGTCAAGTTTTTCAACAGCAAGATGACAGTTTGCATCAATTTCCCTTGCAACGTTGTCTGGATAGTAATGGCTCAGGTCTGTACTTATAACAACAACAGTATCATTTCTATCATCTTTAAAGAAATCTATTACCTCTTCAACTAAACGGAAATCTACCTGTCCGTAAACAACAGGAATAATTGAAAAGTCCTTTAAAACCATCTGTAGAAAAGGAACCTGAACCTCTAATGAATGTTCTTTTTGATGGGGAATAGTGTTTAAGGTTATTGGAAGTTTATTTCCATAAGTGGAAACAAACTCTTCTATTCTTTTTTTATTAACTTTAACTTCTCCAAGTGGAGTTTCCCAGTAGTCGTAGTATCCAAAAGATATCCCTTCAAAAGGTACATAATGGGATGGACCAATAAGGAGAATATCGTAATGTTTGTTCTCAAGGTTTAAAAACTGTTTATAACTTACAGCTGCTGTTGGACCAGAGTATACGTACCCAGCATGGGGAGAAGCTACTGCTTCTGGCTTATATGGATATAGTGGAGCGTTATTAAGAAAGTATTCAAGCATTGATTTTAACTCTTCAGGATTTCCTGGATAAAACATATTACTTACAGCAGGCTCTCTTACAGCTAACATCTTTATGCCCTCCAGTTTTTCCTTTAAATATATTCTGTATTCTGTTTTAAACAAGATTTTAGTCTTCTTTTATAAAGTTTTTGTTTTGTATATAAAAACAAGTATTTCTGCTACTGCTCTATACAGTTCTTCAGGTATTTCTTCATATAGCTCAAGTTTTGAAAGGACTTCCACAAGCTCAGTATTTTCTTCTATATGAATGTTGTTTTCTTTTGCAATCTGAATGATTTTTTCAGCAATTTTCCCTTTACCTTTTGCTATTACCTTTGGGGCATTATCTTTTCCCCTTTCGTATTTTAAAGCTACTGCTTTCTTCTTCTCACTCATGCTGATACCGAAAATTTTTCATCAAAGGCTATACTACTTAAACTTTCTTTTCTTTTTTTGAAGCTGAAAAACACGTACCTGAAACCTGAACTTTTTAACTTCTCTTCTAACTCCTTAATCTTACTGGAGATTTTGTTTTTAAACTCTTCATTTTCAACGTACATACTAACCATCAAGTCTTTTTCAAAAAGGAATATGTCTGCTGTTATATCCCCTTCTTTCTCAAAGCTCAAATCAACCCTACAAAAATAATGTTTCTTACTTTTCTCTTCTTTTTTCAGAAAAAAGATATCCCCTTTTTTTAAATCATTGAAAAAAACAGGTAAAAAAGAGGCTATCCCACCTGTAAGATTTGAGATTATCTGGTATCCTTCAAGGGATGTTTTAATTTCTTTTAGTTTTTTTCTGTCTTTTATCTTTTCTGGATTATTTGGGCTTGCTAAGAGGAGTTCTAAAAGAATACTTTTTTCTTTTAATATATAAGAAAACCTGTCAGGGGAAATATCTTTTATGTTTAGGTAAAAACCACTGTTTTTTAATGTTTCAAATGGTTCTTTTTTGCTGTTTAAGAAATCTTTAAGGGCTTCTACAAGGGTATATTTTATATGTTTGTTTTTTATCTGGGGTGAAATAGTTAGAACATTGTTTATAAATGCCTCGCTTAACTGGGGATTTTTCAGTGTATTAGCTATTTCCTGCTTTAAAGACTGGATGTTTTCTGGAAAAGTTAAACCTTTTTCTGAGAAAGACACAACCTGAAGTTTTACTTTTCCTGTTAGCTCTCCTGTGTCCAGAACTTTTAATAAAAGTTGTGTATCTTTTTTTAAAGGTATTTCTGTCTGAACAGTTATGTATATTCCTTTTGCTTTTATTACAACACCTCCAGTAGGGAGAATATCAATAACTTCTGCTTTTATTGTTTCCCCCTCTTTTAGTGTTATTGACTGGACAAGGGGCTTTGATATCTGCAGAAACTCGTAATGGTAGTTGAAAGGCTTAAAGTAAAGCATTTTTATATCCTCTGTTTGCTGATGTTATAATTTTAGGTATCTTTTTACTAAATTTTAACAGTCTGGTGGAATATGAGTATAAGGGAAAATATACCAGCTCTACCTGAAATATTCGTTGATAGCAATGTTAATCTTCTCCTTAGAAGGGCGAAAGAGAACAGAACAGTTGATATAGAAGAGTATGAAACAACAGGTGGTTATTCAGCTCTAAAAAAAGCGTTAAGGAGGTTTAAACCAGAGGATATTATTGCCCTTGTTGAAGAAAGTACATTAAGGGGAAGAGGTGGTGCTGGCTTCCCTACAGGGAGAAAGTGGAGGTTCGCTGTAGCAAACCCTAAACCAAGATATCTTGTTTGTAATGCAGATGAGTCTGAACCAGGTACCTTTAAAGACAGAATAATAATAGAAAGGGACCCACATCTTTTGATAGAAGGAATGATTATCTCTGGCTATGCAATTGGTGCAGAGGAAGGTTATATCTATATAAGAGGTGAGTATCCTGCAGGTTATCAGATTTTGAAAAATGCTATAAGAGAAGCAAGGGAAGCTGGATATCTTGGTAAAAACATACTTGGAACAGATTTTTCTTTTGATATAAAAGTCTATAGAGGAGCAGGAGCTTATATATGTGGTGAAGAGACTGCTTTAATAGAAAGTATTGAAGGAAAAAGAGGACATCCAAGACTTAAACCTCCTTATCCTCCCCAGTGGGGACTTTACGGAAGACCAACTGTTGTTAACAACGTGGAGACTTTATCAAATATTCCTATTATTGTGACATATGAAGCTTACTTTATGAATATAGGACCAGCAGGTTTTTATGGACCTAAACTTTTCCCTATAAGTGGAAAAGTTGAAAGACCCGGTGTCTATGAAGCAACTATGGATATTACCCTTAGAGACCTTATAGAGATGGCAGGGGGGATAAAGAACGGTAAAAGGTTTAAAGCTGTTTTTTCTGGAGCTTTGGGAGTTTATTCTGAAAAAGACCTTGATATGCCTATGGACTATTCTCCAAAAGGATTTGGGGGAACCGGAACAACAATAGTTCTTGATGAAGATGACTGTATAATTGATTCCCTTATTGTTATAGCTAACTTTTTCCACCATGAAAGCTGTGGTAAGTGTACACCCTGTAGGGTTGGTACATACGAACAGCTTAATGTTTTAAGGAAGTTTCAGGAAGGAACAGCAACAGAGAAAGATTACAGATATCTTGAACACCTTGCTAAAAATATCCCAACAGGTTCTATTTGTGGATTAGGTTATTCAGCTCCCCAGGCTATAGTTGATGCTATGAGAAAGTTCCCAGAGGAGTTTAAAGCCCATATAAATGGAGAGTGCCCAGCAGGTGTGTGTTTTTAGTTGAAATATTAAAAAAAATTTTTTAAATTGTTTATCTGTTGTCCCCGTAGCTCAGAAGGATAGAGCGCGAGATTCCTAATCTCGAGGTCGGCGGTTCGAATCCGCCCGGGGACATTATTCTTCATCAAACTGATGAAGTAAAGGATTTGGAACAGCCACAGTTTGAACTATCATATCTTCTTCAGCTTCATAACCGTGGAGTTCATGTTTTTCATAAACTATAGTTTCATCTTCTGAAAGGTGTTCTACGTTATCATAACTACCAACAAAAAACTTACCTTTTCCCTGCACAACTGTGATAATCATATAAGCGTTTGACTCATGGAGCTCAACTTTTTGTCCTTTTTTTACATAAACATGGAAAACTGCAAACTCTGGTGTTTCAAGGATAACCTCTGAATAAGGCTCTTTTTCGTTAAATTTTTCTGCAACAGGAAAAAGTTTTATAGCCATAACAACCT
>CAZOTZ010000061.1:0-9387 GCA_964582875.1 uncultured Aquificales bacterium
GTGTTCTGTTTCCAATTCCTTTTATAAAACTAAGCTCTACGTACTTTTCTATTTCATTCATAAGAGATGATTATATTCTAATTTTTATAGAAAAGTAAGCGGCTAAAACCCTGTTTTTCAAAACCGGGATACAGCTGCTTGAAATTTTTGAAAATGTTTTTAAAATAAAGAATTAACATAGTGTGGTGACCGCCTGTGTAGGGTAAGGTTGTATTAAGCGGCAAACCCCTACAGAAGCTATCGATTTTAATCGGTAGTAGTTCACATTTAAAATTGTTATACTTTAATGGGTATCAGAGTTTCTCCTGAAGAAGAAGTTCAGGGACTTGATGAATCTGTTCACGGTGAAAGGGGTTCAAATGAACCAATTAAGTTTTAAGGAGTACTTATGAAGTTTTTATGTATAGGAGATATTATGGGAAGAACAGGGAGAAACGCTTTAAAAAAGTTTCTCCCTTCTTTTGTAAAAGAAGAAAATATAGATTTTGTTGTTGCAAATGGTGAGAATGCAGCAGGGGGATTTGGATTAACAAAGAAAGTTTATGATGAGCTTTTATCTTTAGGTATAGATGTTATAACATCAGGTAATCACATTTTTGATAAAAAGGAAGTTTTATCTTTTATTGATAATGAAGAGAGACTTTTAAGACCTGCAAACTATCCTTCAGGGGCTTTAGGTAGAGGATATGGTATATATAAAAAAGGAGATAAAAGGATAGCTGTTATAAATCTTATGGGAAGAGCTTTAATGGGAATTCCCCTTGACTGTCCATTTAGAAAATTTGATGAAATATACAAAAAAATAAAAGATAATGTTGATTATATAGTAGTTGATTTTCATGCTGAGGCTACATCTGAAAAAACTGCTTTTGGATTTTATGTAGATGGTAGAGCAGACATAGTTTTTGGTACCCATTCCCATGTGGCAACAGCTGACGAAATGTTACTTCCGAAAGGAACAGCTTACATAACTGATGTTGGTCTAACAGGAGCAAAATACTCAGTTATAGGTATGAAAATAGAAGAACCAATAAAAAAGTTTTTAACTGGTATGCCTGTTAAGTACGAAGTTGCAAAAGGACCGGCGATATTTCAAGGTCTTGTGGTTGAAAAAAATGAAAATGGAACAAAAATAAAAAGAGTAAAAATAGAAGAATGAGGAGCAGATGAAAATAAAGGGAGAGTTCTATTTATCTAAAGTACCTATTCTTGACAAAAATAAAAGAATATTTGCCCAGAGGTTAAATCTAAAAAATAAAGAAAACAAACCTTTAACATCTTCAGAGTTTGCCCGGATACTTGCAAATCTAAGGTTTGACAAGCTCTTTGGGAGACACAAAGTTTTTGTTCATATTATGCCTGACCTTTTAACAAACAATATTTTAGATTATTTAAATGAAGAAAAGCTTATTTTTGCCCTTGATGAAAACCTATTAAATGAAGAAGACTTTCTACGTATAAAAGATATTAAAGAGCTTGGTTTTACGTTTGCAATAAGGAAGATGGATTGCGAAAAAAGTGAAAGAGAACTGAAACTTTTTGATTTTTTTGTTTATCCAAAAGAAATTGCTTTAACAAACGCCTCTTATAAAGATAAAGTAATTATCACAGATATAAGCAACCTTGTTGAACTGAATAAGTATATAGAAAAAGGCTTTAAGTATTTCTACGGAGATTTCATTTTCAAAGATGTTGTTATTGGAAGAACTATAACACCAAAAAGAAGGGCAATTATAGAGCTTTTTAACAGGATAAAGGATAAGTACGACCCAAATGAAGTAGAAAATATATTAAAGAAAAATCCTGATTTAAGTCTTTCTCTTCTTAAATACGTTAACTCAGCAGCTTTCTACCTACCTACAAGAATAACCACTATAAGAAGAGCTATAACGATTTTAGGTCAGAAAAATCTACTCCAGTGGATACTGCTTTACCTGTATACAAGTGATGAGGAAGAAAGTCTGTACTCTGAAACTCTTCTTGAGCTTGCAGCAGAAAGGGGAAAAATGCTTGAAGTTTTAGCTGAAAAACTGAACTTAGACAACGAGAGGGTAGATAAAGCTTTTCTTGTAGGTGTTTTTTCTTTTGTAGATAAACTTCTGAAAATGAGTAGAGAAGAGATAAAAGAGGAATTTAACATAGATGATGAGGTTTATCTGGCACTCGTTAAACATGAAGGGATTTTAGGAAAACTTCTGTACATTGCTGAAAATATAGAAAAAGAAGAGATATTTGAACTAAATAAAGAACTTGAAGAGGTAAACCTTCAAATTCCTGATGTTATACAGGCACAGATGAAAGCTTACGCATGGTTTGAAGGAGTTGAACTTAAGTAGTTATCTCAGAAAATCAAACTGGCAGCTTCTATGTTCATAATCCCTTTTTGTCCACTTTATACTTTTTACCCCTTCAAGGGCTTTCATAAAACCTTCTATAAACCCCCATCCAGCCCAGCAGACTGCGTGGGTGGTTGGCTTCATATTGTTTTCTTCAAGAATATCATAAAAAACGCAATCACATATAAAAGCCCTTTCTTTATCTTTTTTGACTCTTTTTGCAAATCCAAGGTTGTTTAGAGCAGTTTCAAGAACTTCTTCCCATTCTTCCTGAGGATGTTCCTCCATAAGTTTTTTTGCTATTTCTCTACCAAGCTGTCTCATCGCAGCAAAGGAACCTTTATCACCTAAAAGATTTTGGGCTTCCTCAGAAAATCTGTAAACAAGCCTTTTCCCATCTTTTTGATTTTTACAATTCTTTAGAATAACACTGACAGCTTTTTTCCCAAGGATACCTTCCATTAGAGAGATTAATAGCTGGATAACTTCCTGGTTGATTTCTCCTCTTATTTTTGTATCCATTTTTTTCTCCACCATATTTCTATTGCTATTATAATTACTATAAATAAATATATAAAAATCATAAGTATATTTTTATGATTTTTTATCCAGTAAGTTTCAGGCTTTTCCAGGTATATATTAGATACAAAGAAACCTTCTTTAAAAAGTCCTAACTTATTTTCAATACTTCCTGTTGGTGTTATTACTGCTGATATACCTGTATTTGTTGCTCTTATAAAGAAAAGACCTGTTTCAATTGCCCTTACCCTTGCCATCTCAAAATGTTGAAAAGGGGCAACAGTTTTACCAAACCATCCATCATTTGACACATTCACTATAATGTTTCCTTTCTTAGAAAAAGATGTTACAAAATCTGGGAATGTAGCCTCAAAACATATTAAAGGGATAATTTTCCAGTCCTTATAAATAAGAACATTTTTTTCTCTTCCACGGCTAAAGTCATAACCTGCAAGGTAAGGAAAAATAGACTGAAAGATTTTAAAAGGAAATGGTACATATTCCCCGAAAGGAACAAGTTTTATCTTTTTATATATAGAAACAATTTTCTTATTTTCATCAAGGAGAATGATAGAGTTGTAAATATGTATATCCCCATTTTCAACTGTAGCTATATCTGAGCCTAAAAGAATAGGAACTTTAACATTTTTCACTTTATCTAAAAAATAACTCTTCAGTTTTTTATCTCCGTTTATATAAAAAAACGGCATCGCTGATTCTGGAAGAACTATAAGGTCTGGTTTTTTTTCAAAGGCTCTGTTTATTAAGTAAGCATATTTATCTATTACTTCTTCTGGATGCTGGTTTTGTAGTTTTATATCTTCTGATATATTCCCCTGGATAACAGCTACCCTTTTTTCCTTTCCCTTTAGTTCAAAGTTTTCTATCCTTTTTAATCCCCAAAAGTGAAGTAGTAAGATAAAAAGAAAAGAAAAAATAACCGTTGTTAGAAACCATTCCTTTCCTTTTAAAAGAGAAAACAGAGTTATTGAAGAGATAAAAACAACTAAGAAAGACAGGGAGTATATAGAAAAAACAGATACAATCTGGGCTAATGAGTTAATATAAGAAACAGAATAACCTAAAAGGTTCCATGGAAATCCACCGAAAGGGAAGTGTTCCCTGAGTATTTCAATAAAAACCCATAAAAAAGGAAATATAAAAAGACTGTACTGTTTATACCTTTTTTTAAATATATAAAAGAAAATATAAGGTAAGACAAACTGATAGATAGAGAAGACAGAAGCAAGTAAAAGGAAAAGAGGAATACTGAGAAAAATAGAAACATCCCCGTAGTACGTTATAGCGTAAACTGTCCAGTATAAAGTTAAAACAGAAAAAACAAATCCAGTAATAAAAGAATAAATAATGCCTTCTCTTACAGATGTCCTGTAGACAGTTTTTAGCCATAGGAAAATTCCAAAAAATGAAGAAAAAGGTATAAAATAGCCGGGAAAAGAAACAGCTATTAAAACACCTGAAATAATAATCAAAATCAATACATTCATTTCAAAAAACCACTATATTTTTTAAATCATTTTTATTTCAAAAAAGTTAAACTATTTTAAAATAAAAGTTTATCAAGGAGGTATAAACAGATGGGGAAACTTAAAGTTGTTGTAGATAGAGTTATATGTGAAGGAATAGGTCCATGTGCAGAGGAAACAAAGTACATAGAGCTTGATAAAAGACATAAAGCTGTTATTTTAGAGCCAGGAAAAGATAAACAACAGCTATTTAAGGAAGTTGAGGAAAAAAGAAGACAGGAAGTGATATTAGACCTTACACCAGAGGAAGAAGAAGAGATTTTTAGAGCAGCTGAAGCCTGCCCAGTAGATGCTATTTTTATATACGACCCTGAAACAGGGGAACAACTATATCCATAAAAAGGAGGCATTTAATGAGAAGTGACCAGATTAAAAAAGGTTTTGAGAGAGCCCCCCATAGAAGTCTTTTAAGAGCCTGTGGACTTACAGAAGAGGATTTTGGGAAACCGTTTATAGGTGTTGCAAACTCTTATATAGATATAATTCCAGGACATGTTCACCTTAGAGAATTCGCCCAGATTGTTAAAGATGCTATAAGAGAAGCTGGAGGTGTTCCTTTTGAGTTTAATGTTATAGGTGTAGATGATGGAATTGCTATGGGACACTCTGGTATGCACTACTCCCTTCCAAGTAGAGAGCTTATAGCTGATTCTATAGAAACTGTTGTTGAAGCCCATAAACTTGATGCCCTTGTGTGTATACCAAACTGCGATAAAATCGTTCCTGGTATGATGATGGCTGCAGCAAGACTAAACATTCCAACGATTTTTATTAGTGGTGGTCCTATGGCAGCCGGTCATACACCAGATGGAAAAGCTATAGACCTTTCAACTGCTTTTGAAGCTGTTGGAGCTGTAGCTCAGGGAAAAATGGCAGAAACAGAGCTTAAAGTTATTGAAGAAAATGCATGTCCTTCCTGTGGTTCCTGTTCTGGAATGTTTACTGCAAACTCAATGAACTGTTTAGCTGAAGCTTTAGGACTTGCTTTACCAGGAAATGGTTCAATACTTGCAATAGACCCAAGGAGACAGGAGCTTGCTAAAGAAGCAGGAAGAAAGATTATTGAACTGTGGAAAGCTGACCTTAAATTCAGAGATATTGTTAATGAACAAACTATAGAAAATGCATTCACACTTGATATAGCTATGGGAGGTTCTTCTAACACAGTGCTTCACCTACTTGCTATAGCTTATGAAGCAGGTATAGATTTTCCTTTAGAAAAAATAGATGAGATTTCAAGAAAAACACCTACACTGTGTAAACTTGCTCCAGCTTCAAACTACCATATGGAAGACCTTGATAGGGCAGGAGGTATATCTGCGATACTGAAAGAACTCGCTAAAAAAGGTCTTTTACACCTTGACAGACCTACAGTGTCTCTAAAAACCCTTGGAGAAGTTATAGAAGATGCTGAAATTTTAGACCCAGAGGTTATCAGACCTATAACAAACCCTTACAGTGAAACAGGAGGTCTTGCTATACTATTTGGAAATATAGCACCAGATGGAGCTGTTGTTAAAGCTGCTGCTGTAGACCCTTCAATGCTTGTATTCAAAGGAACAGCAGTGTGTTTTGACAGTGAAGAAGAAGCTATTTCTGGAATATTTGGGGGAAAAGTAAAAGCTGGTAATGTTGTTGTTATAAGATACGAAGGTCCAAAAGGTGGACCTGGAATGAGGGAGATGCTCTCTCCAACATCAGCTATAATGGGAATGGGATTAGGAGATAAGGTTTCATTAATCACTGATGGAAGATTTTCAGGAGCAACAAGGGGAGCAAGTATCGGACACGTATCCCCAGAAGCAGCAGCAGGGGGACCTATAGGAATAATCAAAGATGGAGATGAGATACTTATAGATATTCCAAATAGAAAACTTGAACTTTTAATATCTGAAGAAGAGTTTAATAAGAGAATGAAGGAATTTAAACCAAAAAGAAAGGATATAAAAAGTAGATGGCTTAGAAGATACTCTAAGCATGTAACATCTGCAAATAAAGGTGCAATTCTTGAAGATGACTGTTTTTAAGGGGGAAACATTGAAAAATTTTAAAAGTGCAGAGTCAGTATGTCAGGGGCATCCAGACAAAATAGCTGATATAGTGTCTGATGCTATACTTGATGAGCTTTTAAGAAAAGACCCGTATACCCGCTCTTCTATAGAAACCTTGATAACAACAGGTCTTGTTCATGTTTCCGGTGAGCTTTCAACAGATGCGTATGTTGATATTCCTGAAATAGTGAGAGGTACTCTTATAGAAATAGGATACACAAAACCAGAGTACGGTTTTGATGGTTATACAGCTGGAGTCATAACAACAATAAGTGAACAAAGCCCAGAGCTTGCTCTTGGGCTTTCTGGAGATAAAGCAGGGGATACAGGTATAATCATAGGTTATGCGACTAATGAAACTGAAAACCTTATGCCCCTTGCCTGCAACATTGCAAACGGAATAACAAAAAAAATAGACCAGCTCAGGAAAGATGATATTGTTCCATTTTTCAGACCTGATGGAAAAGCTATTGCTGTTGTTGAGTACGAGAATGAAAGACCTGTAAGGATAGATTCATTAACTGTTCTTGTTCAACATGAACCTTACGTTTCTGAAAATGAACTAAAAGAAACGATAATAGAAAAAGTAATAAAAGAGGTTGTTCCAGAGGAATTTATAGATAACAAAACAGATATAGTTATAAATCCTATTGGCAGATTTATAATTGGTGGTCCTATGGCTGATACTGGATTAACAGGAAGAAAGACAATAGCTGACGCATACGGTACAGCTGCACCTTCTGGTGGAAGTGCTTTTTCAGGGAAAGACCCTACAAAAGTAGACCGTTCTGCTTCTTATATGGCAAGGTGGATATCAAAACATATTGTATCAGCTGGTATAGCAAACAGATGTTTTGTTGAACTTGTTTACGTAATAGGGACAGAGTATCCAGTATCAATTGATATAAAAACAGACACAGACATAAACAAAGAAAAGCTTATAAAAAAGGTAAAAGAGATTTTTGACTTTTCTCCTTCTGGTATCATAAATCAACTTGATTTAAGAAGACCAATATACAAACTTACAGCTTCCTATGGACATTTTGGGAAATCTGACGAAGAGATAACATGGGAGTTTATAAATGAGAAATACTTAGGGGAGTTAAAAGATGTCGCGTAACAGGTATGCATACAGTTTTGAAGTATTCAGAGCGCTTGTAGAGATAGAGATAAGGAGAATAGAAAGGTATAAAAAAGAAAGAAACTTTTCTATAGCTTTTCTTTATGCCCCAAACCTTGTTAAGAAAGTAAAGTACTATGAGGATATAGATAAAGAGTTTGATATAACATTTTTAATAAAAACAGGTATCCGTTCTACTGATATTGTTTCTGAAGTTGAAGATGATTTTGTTTTTTTATTTTTACCTGAAACAGGTAAAGTTGAAGCAAAAAAGGTTATAGAGAGAATTAAAAAATCCTTTCCTGATTTAGAGATTATAGAAGGAATTGCAACTTACCCTGATGATGGAACAACAGAATACGAACTGTTTAATAAACTTGTTCAGATAATGAATGAAAAATTAATTCCTGTTATAGAAATATATGACAAGGGGGAAAGGGCACATTAAAGCCCTTTCTTTAGTCTTTAAGCTTTCCTTCTAAGTACTGCTGATAAGCTGATAAATCTAAAAGACCGTGTCCACTTAAGTTGAACAGTATTACTTTTGGTTCTCCTGTTTCTCTACATTTTATAGCTTCATCTATAGCAACCTTTACAGCGTGGGCTGATTCAGGGGCTGGCACAATACCTTCAGTCCTTGCAAAATCAACAGCTGCTTTGAATATTTCAGTCTGAGGAACAGCAACTGCATCTATAAATCCTTCTTCTTTAAGTTTTGATACTATAGGAGACATTCCGTGGTACCTTAATCCTCCTGCGTGGATAGAAGGAGGGATAAAATCATGCCCTAAAGTATGCATTTTAAGTAAAGGTGTCATTCCTGCAACATCTCCAAAGTCGTACTCATATTTTCCTTTTGTTAAAGTTGGGCAGGAAGCTGGTTCAACTGCTATGAACTTTGTACAGCTGTCCCCATTAAATGTTTCTATAAGGAAAGGAAGAGCAAGACCTCCAAAATTACTTCCTCCTCCTGCACTTGCTATAACAACATCTGGATAGTGGTTTACTTTAGCAAGCTGTTTTTTAGCTTCAAGACCAATTACTGTTTGATGAAGTAAGACATGGTTTAAAACACTTCCAAGGGAATAATGGGTATCGTCTCTACTTACAGCGTCTTCTATAGCTTCGCTTATTGCGATACCAAGGCTACCAGGGTTGTCTGGGTCTTCTTCAAGAATTTTCTTTCCAACATTTGTATAGGGACTTGGACTTGGAACTACTTTTCCTCCCCATGTTTCCATTAAAACTCTTCTATAAGGTTTTTGTTCATAACTGACCTTTACCATATAGACCATGATTTCTAAACCAAAGTACTGACCTGCGAAGGATAGGGAACTTCCCCACTGTCCAGCTCCTGTTTCTGTGGTTAACCTTTTTATTCCTTCTTTTGCATTGTAATAAGCCTGGGCTACAGCTGTGTTTGGTTTATGGCTTCCTGGAGGACTTATACCTTCGTACTTGTAAAAAATCTTAGCTGGTGTATCAAGGTACTCTTCAAGGGAAACTGCCCTGATAAGTGGTGTAGGTCTCCATATAGAGTAAACATCAAGAACTTCTGGAGGTATGTCTATCCATCTCTCTGTTGACATTTCCTGTTCTATAAGGGCTTCCGGAAAAAGAGCTTTCAGTTTATCCGGGTTTATTGGTTTCTTTGTTTCTGGGTCTAAAGGAGGTTCAAGGGGAGATGGTAAATCTGCTAAAACGTTGTACCATTGTTTAGGAATTTCATGTTCTTCAAGAAGAATTTTTTTCATAATAGCCTCCTATTCTATATTTTGAACCTGTTGTCTTATCTTTTCTAACTGGGTTTTCAT
>CAZOTZ010000062.1:0-9227 GCA_964582875.1 uncultured Aquificales bacterium
TTTTATTACCATCTGTAGTGAGCGAATGCTTTGTTTGCTTCAGCCATTCTATGGGTATCTTCTTTCTTCTTAACAGCAGCCCCTCTATTGTTGTAAGCATCGTAAAGTTCATTTGAGAGTTTTTCTATCATTGTATAGTTTCCTTTTCCACTTCTGTTTCTTGCAGCTTCAACAAGCCATCTTAAAGCTAAAGATATTTGCCTTCTTGGTGGAACTTCCATTGGAACCTGATAAGTTGAACCACCAACCCTTCTTGGTCTTACTTCTAAAACAGGCTTTATATTTTCTATTGCTTTATGAAGGGCTGCTAAAGGCTCTTCTCCTGTTTTTTCAGCTAATATTTGCATTGCTGTGTATACAATTTTCTCTGCTTTTGATTTTTTTCCATCTTTCATAACTTTATTTATTAATTTGTGAACGAGAACATCTTTGTAGATTGGGTCTGGCATTATTTCTCTTGGTTTAACTGGTCCTTTCCTTGGCATACTTCTTACCTCTTACTGTTATTTTTCTTTAGGCTTTTTAGTTCCGTATTTTGAACGGGACTGTCTTCTATCTTTAACACCTGCAGCGTCAAGGGCACCTCTGATTATTTTGTATCTAACACCAGGTAAATCCTTGACCCTACCACCTCTAACCAATACTATTGAGTGTTCCTGTAAGTTATGTCCTATTCCTGGTATATAACAGGTAACTTCATATCCGTTTGAAAGTCTAACCCTTGCAACTTTTCTTAAAGCAGAGTTAGGCTTTTTAGGAGTTGTTGTGTAAACCCTTACACAAACACCTCTCTTTTGAGGGTTTCCTTCTAAAGCAGGTGCCTTAGATTTTTTCTTAACTTTTTCTCTTCCTTTCCTTACAAGCTGGTTTATTGTTGGCACACTAATACCTCCTTCAAAATATAAAAACAAGCTAAAATTATAATAAATATAAGTTTTCCAGTCAAATAAAGCTTTAAAGATGGAAACCTATTTCAAAGACCAGCAGCAATTATACTATTATATCAGAACATAGGAAAAGTTGGAATGTAAATTTATGAACTGTAAGATTTTTTTCAATACTATGTGTAAAATCTAAGGAGAAGTTCTTCTATGTCTTTAGGTTTTGAAATAAAATAACCCTGTGCATAATCAACATGAATCTCTTTCAGTACATTTAAAATCTGTTCATTTTCCACAAACTCGGCAATTGTTTCTATACCAAGGCTTTTTGATAAAAGGGATATTGCTTTTATAACCCTCTGTGTGAAAATCTTCTGGGGTATATCTCTTATTAGAGATTTGTCTATTTTTAACACATGAAGTGTTTTATTTTCAGCTAAATCTGCTACTAACCTGAAAGATGAATATCCTGTTCCAAAATCATCTATAGCAAATTTTATATCCGGAAACTCATTTTTCAATCTTTTAAGAACAATCAAGTCTTCCAGTAAATCTTTTTCTGTTATTTCAAAAGTTACACTGAAATCTTCCATCTCTCTTAAAAACCATCTAAGTTTTTTAACAAAAGTATCATTGGAAAATGATTTCGGATTTATATTTATGAATATACTGTTGGCTATGCTTTTTATTGTTTTCCTTTTTTCGTATATCTTCTCAAGGATAATCATATCAAGTTCTTTTTCAAGATGGAGCTCATTTACAACATCTATAAAAACATCTGTTGGAACTACAGTTTCACCATCCCGTATTCTTGCAAGGACTTCAAGATGTTTAATCTCTCCTGTCTGTAAGTCAATAATAGGCTGAAAAAATGTGTCTATCTCTTTCTGGGATATTTTTGATTCAACAAAAGAAGCATTTCTGTACTTCTGGTTAAGCCAGTTTTTAAGTTCCTGTTTTTCATGCTTATTTATAACAAAATAAGTACCTGTCTTTTTAGCTTTTTCTTTTATGTAAAGTAGTATTTTTATTATTTCATTTTTGGAATTGTCAGAGTACTGCTCTATCTCAAGGGCTCCTACTGTTAAGTTGATTTTTATAGAGTAATCATCTATTTTGTAGATACCGTCTGCAACATTTTTAATTTCGTTAGCAAGCTCTTTAACTTGTTTATCGGATATATCAAGAGCAAGAAGGTAAAAGTTTGCTGTCAAACCTTTAATAAAAAGAAGTTTATCTCTTCTTCTGTTTGTTATACTCCTAATTTTTTCTTCAACTTCTTTAAGTACTAAATTTATATTTTTTTCAGAGTAAATTTTGTTAAGGGTTTTTAAATTCTGAACGTCTATAATAAATACAAATCTTCTTTTGTTCCACTCTTCAAGTTCTTCAACAAGTTTGAAAAAATGGTCTTCTACATTGGAAAATGTTATAAAGTAAAGTTCAGCTAATATTTTACTGAGTTTTAAGGAGTTATCTTTAAGTTCTTTAAATACCAGATATGCATCTGAAAAATTTCCTTTTACATAAAGAGAGTAAAAGGTTATTGCCAATCTATGGATTGTACTGTAGATATCTTCTATGTGATTGCATAAACTCGCATTTATACATATCATAAGGGATTCTGGGTATGTAATATATTTATGAAAATTACTTTCAGAAACTGGAATTAGTGGAAAATTATCCATATCATTATTTTCAACAGCATAAATCATCTTTTCTATAAACTCTAAGTAGGCATTGTAAAGCAAATATTTAGAAAATACAGTGCTCTTTAAATCTTTAAGCTGTTTTATATCAGATATAAGATAAGATTTTGCAATGATATTTTCTAAAACCTTAAAATACTGTTTTATCTGAAAAACAAAATCTAAAGAGAAATCTTCTTCTCTTGAAGATAATTCTTCTATGAGTCTGCTTTTCAGTATTTTTAAGTTTTTCAAAGTTAAAGCGTAAGGAACTTTCTCTTTTATATAGAACTGACTTATCTCTTCTATATTTTCTTTAGGAGCTTCTGGAAAGCTCTTAAAAAATACTGTTAAAAGTTCTTCCTGCTTCTCAAGGAATTTAAGTAAAACCTCTTCATTTTCCACAAAGTTGTATATTTCTGGTTCATTTAATGTTGACTGTTTTATTTCTCTAAAAATTACCGGAAAGTATTTATTTATCAACTGTTTGTACTCCATTTTTTTTAAGAAACCCCTCTTTAATATAAATTTTCTCAAAAGTTGTTTAAAGTTTTAATAGTAATAATCGTAAACAATTAATAAGATTTTACAAAAAAATCTGTATTTTTACAGAAGGAAACTCAAAAAGATAAATTTAACAAAGACTGGGCAAGATTTAAACTTTCTTCGTCAGTACTTCCTGTGAGCATACGCGCTATTTCTTTTTTTCTCTCCTCCCCTTTTATTTCCCTTATAACAGCTGTTGTTGAGTTTCCTTCGTATATCTTCTCTACATAAAAATGTTTATCTCCAAAAGCAGCTATCTGGGGCAAATGGGTTATTAATAGTATCTGGTAATTTTTTGAAAGTTTTTTAATTTTTTCAGCCATATAGACAGCTGTTTTCCCCCCAACTCCAGTATCAATCTCGTCAAATATCATACACTCAACATCACTTCCTGTTATTAGTTTCAAAGCAAGGGAAATCCGTGATATTTCTCCTCCTGATGCTACTTTATCAATAGGTTCCGGTGAGAAACCTTTATTTGCAGAAAACAGGAATGTAATTTTATCCTTTCCGTATCTATCAATATCTTTTTCCTCAAAAAGTGTAAAAAATTCAGCTTCTTTAAATCCAAGTTCTAAAAGATGGTTTTTAACAAGTCTGTCAAACTCTTTTGCCTTTTCTTTTCTTATATAAGATATCTCATCTGCAAGTTTTAAAACCTGCTTAAATATTTCTTCTTTTTTTCTTTTAACCTCAGGTAAAAGGTTCTCCTGATTTTCAAGCTGGTTTATTTTTTCTTCAAACTGGTGAATTAGATTAATTAATCCTTTTTCATCGGTGCTGTACTTCATCTCAAGTTTATTAATCAGATTTAACCTTTCTTCAATCTCTTTTAACTCCTGATAGTCGTAATCTAAGTCAAGATTACTTATATTGAAAGATGCTTCTTGAATGAGGATTTTCGCATCATTAATAGTATTGTAAATATCCTCAAGAACAGGTGAAGAGTTTTTTACTTTTTCTAAATGTTTTAATAGAAAATCTAACTTATCTAAAACAGAATTTTCATCTTCTGAAATGAGATTTTCAGCAAGATAAACTATTTCTTTTATGTTCTGTATCTCAGATAGATATCTGTATCTTTTTTCAAGCTCTTCCTTTTCTCCTTCTTTTATATCTGCTTCTATAAGTTCATTAAGCTGATATTTAAGGATATCAAGTTCTTTTATTCTTTCCCCTTGTTTTTTTGAGAGTTCTTTCTCCTGGTTTTCAAGCTGTTTGTACTGGGAGAAAAGGTTCTGATACTCAGAAAGTAAGTTCTCTAACCGGGCATATCTGTCAAGTAAAATCCTGTGGTAATCTCTTTTCAAAAGGTTCTGTTGATGGTGTTGAGCATGTATTTCTATTATTCCTGAGGAAGCTTCTTTAACAGTTGAAAGTGTAGCTCTTCTACCATTTACAAAATAAACACTTTTTCCGTTTTTTATCTGTCTTGATAATATTAGTGTTCCTTCTTCTGAGTACTCGTTTTCAATATTTTCAAAAACAAGTTCAACATAACTGCCTTCTTTATAACTTCCTTTCTTTCCAAGAACAAAATCAATAGCATCTATTATTAAGGACTTCCCTACCCCTGTTTCCCCTGTGAAGATGTTTAATCCTTTAGATAACTCTAATGATAGGTTTTTCAGATAGAGATATTCTCTTATATTTATCTGACTTAACATAAAAGCCCCCTTTCCTTAAGGAAAAGTTTTGCTATCTCTGTATCGTCAAAGGGTATTATTTTCTCTCCTATTATCTGGTAGTTTTCATGTCCCTTTCCTGCTATTAAAACAATATCGTTAGGTTTTGCCTTTTCTATAGCCTTTTTTATCGCTTCTTTTCTATCAGGTATAACAGTATAGTCTTTTTCTTTTATACCTTTTTTTATATCCTCTATTATTTTTAAAGGGTCTTCACTCCTTGGATTATCTGAAGTTATTATTATTTTATCTGCATACCTTTCTGCTACACTTCCCATAACCGGTCTTTTTTCCTTATCCCTATCTCCCCCTGCTCCAAACACAACTATTATTCTGTTATGTTTGAGTTTTTTTAAGCTTTGAAGAACCTTTTCAAGGGCATCTGGAGTATGGGCGTAATCGTTAACAACTAAAAAATCTCCGTTATAAATAGTCTCAAATCTCCCTTTTACAGGTTTTAGCTTTACTGCATTCTCCACAAGAAAATCTATTTCAAAACCTATACTGTTTAAAAGTGAAATTGCTGCAACAGTATTGTAAATGTTAAAAAAGCCAAGAAGATTAGTTTTTATTCTGTATTTTTTTCCATAGGCTATAAGGGTAAATTCTGTTCCTTTCACAGATATCTTTTCATCTACTATTTTAAAATCTCTTCCTTCCCTACCATAAGAAACAGCCCTTACCTTGTTTTTAACCTCCTGATAGAGCCTGTTTCCGTAAAAATCATCTGTATTTATACTAAAAACACCTTTTACATATCTGTATAACTTTTTTTTTGCTTGAAAGTAGTTCTCCATATTCCTGTGATAATCAAGGTGTTCCTGTGTAAGATTTGTAAAAACAGCTCCTTCAAACTCTGTTCCATGAACCCTGTACTGGTCTAAAGCGTGGGAGGAAATCTCTGAAACTACATACTCTGCTCCCATTTTCTTCATCTGATTTAGAAGTCTGTACCACTCTATAGCATCAGGGGTTGTTCTTCCTTCACCAAAAACAGTTTCTTTATATCTGTAGTTTATGGTTCCTATTATCCCTGTTTCCTTTCCTGCAAGAAGTAAGTACTGGTATATAAGATTTGCTGTAGTGGTTTTACCATTTGTTCCTGTTACTCCTATTATCTTTAGACCTTTGTCTGGCTCATCAAAAAACCTTCTTGCTAAAACTGCCTGTGTTTCTCTTGTGTTATCTGATAGTAGAATATTAACCTGTGGGTATCTACTTTTTATTTCTTCAGCAATTTTTTTGTCTTGCAGAACAACTGCTGAAGCCCCTTTTTTTATAGCATCTTCCACAAAAAGATGTCCATCTGTTTTTGTTCCTTTTATTGCTATAAAAATAAAACCTTTTTTTACATCTTTTGAGTTGTTTGTTATACCAGTTATAAAGTTAGAGCTACCTCTGTGAAACAGAAGTAGCGTACCTGACAGTTCATTTAAATCCATTTATATAGCTTTTGAAAATCTTTTTTCTTTTTTAGATTTTGTATATATATCAAACGTTACAGCTATATTTCTTATCAAAAGTCTGCCTGCCGGTGTAACATCAATTCTATCTGGGAAAAGTTTAACAAGTCCGTCTTTTTCAAGCTCTTTAAGCTCTTCCATTTCAGGTGAAAAATAGCTATCAAAATCTATTCCATATTTATCCTCTATCTCTTTTTTATACAGCTGAAAATGGGACATAAGCCTCATAATAACATCTCTTCTAAGAATATCATCTTCGTTCAATATAAATCCCCTTTCAACAGGAAGTCTTCCTGTATCTACAGCTTCATAGTAATCTTTAAGTTTTTTGTAGTTTTGGGCATAAGCATCATAAAGCATACTTATTGAGGTTGCACCAAAACCAAGTAGCTCTGCTTCAGAGTGGGTTGTATATCCCTGAAAATTCCTGTGTAATGTCCTTTCTCTCTGGGCTACAGCAAGCTCATCATCTGGTTTTGCAAAATGGTCCATACCTATAAACAGATACCCAGCGTTTGTTAGTTTCTCTATCACCATTTTGAGGATATCAAGCTTTTCCTGTGGAGGTGGAAGAGTAGATTCATCTATCATTCTCTGTAATCTTTTTAGCCATGGAACATGGGCATAGTTAAAATTTGCAATCCTATCAGGATTGAGTTTTATAACTTTGTCTATTGTTTCTGAAAATGTTTCAAGGGTCTGGTAAGGAAGACCGTATATAAGGTCAATATTAACACTTTCAAATCCTGCTTCCCTAATCCATTCCATCACATTAAAAATCATTTCTTCTGGCTGAATTCTGTTTACAGCCTGCTGAACCTTTGGATTAAAATCCTGTATACCAAAGCTCACTCTGTTAAATCCAATCTCCCTGAGTAGAAATATCCTCTCTTTATCAACATGTCTTGGGTCTATCTCTATAGAAACCTCTGGATTCTCTCCAAATTCAAACCGTTCCTTTATAGCATTCATTAGAAGTACTGTTTGCTCATTATTAAGGTAATTAGGTGTTCCACCTCCCCAGTGTAGCTGAACAACTTTTCTTGAAGGGTCTAAGAGAGACTTTACTAAATCCATTTCCTTTATAAGATGTTCTAAATAAGGCTCAACCACTTCTTTTCTTCTTGTTATTATCACATTACAACCGCAAAAATGACATGCTGATTCACAGAATGGAATATGGAAATAAAGTGATAAGGGTGTTTTTCTCTCATTAGACTTTATTATCTTTTCTTTCCACTGGACTTCGTCTATAGGATGAAACTCCTGTGCTGTTGGATAACTTGTGTACCTTGGAGCAGGTTTTGCGTACTTTAAAATAAGGTCTATGTCAAATTTAACGTCCTGTGGATGAAAGTTCATGATAAATACCTCACTGGTTCTTTAACCATAAATTATAATTAATTAATCTAACTGTAATCTGATTTTTATCAATTTACAATGAAAAATAACAGTTTTTTAAAGTATCATAATGAGTCAGATATACTACAGATAACATCTTCCATTTTCATTCCCCTTGAACCTTTAACGAGGACAAAAACTTTCTCTTTAGAAGAGATATTTTTGATTTCTTTTGCTATCTCCTCTTTTTTTGAAAACCATTTCCCTCTCCCTGCTTCTTCAAAAGCAAATTTCATTTTTTCTCCATAAAAAAATAGATAATCTATAGGGCTTTCCCTTAAAAGTTTTCCCACTTCTCTATGGAGCTTTTCAGAGTACTCTCCAAGTTCAAGCATATCCCCAAGAACAATAATCTTTTTTCCTTTTATACTGCTTATAGTTTTTATAGCATTTTCTACAGAAAGGGGATTAGCATTATAGGTATCATCAATAATTGTTAAGTTTCCATTTTTTATTATGTTTCCTCTTCCTTTTGGTGGTGAAAATTCTTCAAACAATTTTAAATGTTTTAAAGGATTTATATCTAAAAAATATAAAACACCAGCTACAGCTGCTATATTTTTAAATACAGCTCTGTTATAAACAGGTACAGTGATTTTTATTTTTTCGTTTTTATAAAAAATTTCTCCTGATGTTCCATATTCGGATACATAAACATTTTTGTAAGAAATATCTCCATTTTCTCCAAATGTAATGTATTTTTTTAGTTTTTTTCTGTAAAAGTTCTTTAACTGTTCCGGTAAAACAGCAAATTGGGAAAAATCAAATATTTCACCTTTCCCTTTCAAAACATTTTCGTATGAACCAAATTTTTCGGTATGCCCATGTCCTACTGAAGTTAGAACAGAAATATCCTGTCTTACCATCTGGGAAAGATAAGTTATATCTCCTATCTTTCCTGCTCCAAGTTCAAACACGCCTATTCTGGTATTTTCAGGAATATTTGCAAGGGTAAGGGGAACTCCTATTTCATTATTATAGTTTCCTGATGTTGAATAGGTAGGAAAAAAGTTTTTTAAAAGAAAACTTAAAAGTTCTTTTACTGTTGTTTTTCCACTTGTTCCTGTTATAGCAATAGCCTTTGAAAGTTTATTTCTCTTATAAATACCTACCTGTGTTAATGCCTTAAGGTTATTTTCAACAAGAATTCCATTTTTAAAAACAACTGGTTTTTCTGTAAAAAACCCTACAGAACCATTTTTTAGAGAATCTTCTATAAAGAGATGTCCATCAAATTTACTTCCTTTGAGGGGTACAAAAAAAGAGTTTTTTTGTTTTTTTCTACTGTCTATTGAAAAAGAGGAAACTTCAGTTGAAAGATTAGATACGTTTAACGGTTTTCCTTTTGTTATTTCTAAAATCTGTTTTATATTCATTGTATTAGATGTATGGTGGGCCCGGGAGGACTCGAACCTCCGACCGGACGGTTATGAGCCGTCTGCTCTGCCAACTGAGCTACGAGCCCCTCATGAGGTTTAATAATATATAACTATAATTTTTTTTTGTCAAGAAAAATGTATCTGTATCCAGTAAATTTTCATTTACCATTAGAAGCAGCGGTTC
>CAZOTZ010000063.1:0-9077 GCA_964582875.1 uncultured Aquificales bacterium
TTCCTGTAAAAGTTTAAAGCTGGAATGTTTTTTTCTGAAACTTCAAGAAAAACTTTCTTTACATCTTTTTCTCTTGCTACTTTTAAGAACTCTTTTAAGAGTTTTTCTCCAATTTTTTTTCTCTGGAAATCTTTTTTTACAGCAATCATCAAGATATTTCCTTCATCAATTATTATCTCTCCAGATAAAAAACCAGCTATTTGTTCTCCTATTTTTGCAACAATTTTTATAGAGAATGGATTTTTTTCTTTGATTATGTTTAAAGACCATGGATTTTCAAAGTTTTCCTTTAGTATTGAAAAAACTTCTTCAGCATCTTTTTCTGAAAATTGTCTTATCTCAATCAAACCTTTTCTCTATTTCTAATATTTTTTCTTTCTTTTTTTTCCACGAGAGTTTTCTCTCAAGTACAATCTTTACAGCATTGAACCTTTCAAATGATTGAAATGTTAGTACTTTCTCCTTTTTATACGGTATAGGGTCTGCTGGTGTGAACATGTACCTGTCTAATCCAATTTCATCGTTATCCTGTATAAACAAAACAGTCAGATAAAACTTTGGCTTTCCGTTGTCTGCTGTTGGTAGGTTATGGGGAATATTTATGTTTTCAATGGAAACAAATATTTTGTTTTTTAACCTGTCAACTGATATAAGAAAATCCTCTTTTTTAGCTTTACCTGTTGGGAAAGAGTGATTATGAACTTCTTTCCTGGTGTGCAGGTACTCAAAAGGAAACTTCTGTATTAGACTTCCTTTTTTTGATGGCATATGACAGCTCTGACAGTTTTTGTTTGTTTTTGCTTCCTTCCACTGGTTAAATGTTTTTTGATGACAGCCGGAGCATATCTGTGATTTTGTGTAATTTAAATCCTGTGTTGAGGGGTGGGGAGGTGAAAAAACGTCATACTCTGCGTGCATTGATTTTGTCTCATCTCTAAAATGACACGACACACAGTTAATACCATCATTTCTGTGTTTCTCTCTAAAATCTGGTTTTTCTCCTATTTTAATCTCATAAGGTATATGACAGGCGTAGCATTTTGTTTTTTTGTAGTGGTTTGTTGCTTTTTTATAACCTTCACTTATCCAGCTTTTGCTGTGTCTTGAGTTAATCCATTGATTGTAGATGTCTTTATGGCAGTCTGAACACCTTTTGGCTTCAGGTCTCTGTAAAAGGTCTTCTTCCTGAAAAACTTTAAATATATTTTCACAGCTGTAAAAAAACGGTATAGTAAGCAAAAGGCTAATTATCTTTTTCATCTTCAAAATCCAGCTTACAGCTTTCACCTTTAAAACTTTCTATTAAATGACCAAACTTATTTTTTTTAGTTTCAAG
The DNA here is from genome assembly GCA_964582875.1 of uncultured Aquificales bacterium. Lineage (GTDB taxonomy): Bacteria > Aquificota > Aquificia > Aquificales > Hydrogenothermaceae > JAADDV01. The sequence goes on from CAZOTZ010000063.1 coordinate 1,337, forward strand.
GTAGTTTTTGTTATGGGGGTTAGGCTCTATTATAAGGGGAACTCTTTCCACAACTTCAAGACCAAAACCTTCTAACGCTACTATTTTTCTTGGATTATTGGTCATAAGTTTCATTTTTCTAACACCTATGTCAAGTAAAATCTGGGCTCCTGTTCCAAAATCTCTCAGGTCAGCGTTAAATCCTAACTTGTGGTTTGCATCAACTGTATCATAACCTTCTTCCTGTAGCCTGTAAGCTTTTATCTTGTTTACAAGTCCTATTCCTCTTCCTTCATGCCCCCTCATATAAACAAGAACACCTTTTCCCTCTTTTGCTATCATTTTTAAAGCTGCGTGTAGCTGGGACTGACAATCACACCTGAGGGAACCAAATATATCCCCTGTTAAACATTCAGAATGTACCCTAACAAGGGTTGGTTCTTCTGGCTTTATATCTCCCATTACAAGGGCTATATGTTCTGAACCATCAAGTTTATTTCTGTAAGCGTATATCTTAAATGTTCCATATTTTGTTGGTAAATGGGCTTCAGCTTCCCTTGAAACCAGTTTTTCCCTTTTAAGTCTATACTGGACAAGGTCTGCTATGGTTATGATTTTTATGTTATGTTTCTTTGAAAACTCTATAAGGTCTGGAAGTCTTGCCATTGTTCCGTCTTCTTTCATTATTTCACAGATAACCCCTGCTGGATAAAGACCTGCAAGCTTTGCAAGGTCTACAGAAGCTTCTGTATGTCCAGTCCTTTCAAGAACTCCCCCAGGTTTAGCCATTAAAGGAAAAACATGTCCTGGTCTTACAAAATCCTGTGGTTTTGCTTCTGGACTAACGGCTAACTTTATAGTGATAGCCCTATCGTAAGCTGATATCCCTGTAGATGTTCCATATTTAGGATGTGCGTCTATTGATAAACAGAATGCAGTTCCTTTTGGGTCTGTGTTGTTTGTTGTCATAAGTGGGATATCAAGCTCTTTACATCTCTCTGGTAGTAAAGAAAGGCATATAAGACCTCTTCCTTCTTTTGCCATAAAATTTATTATCTCTGGTGTTACTTTCTCTGCAGCTACAACCAAATCCCCTTCATTTTCCCTATTTGGGTCATCTACAACAATTACCATTTTTCCTTCTTGTATATCTTTTATAGCTTCATCTATTGTATTGAACTTGAAATCCATTCACAGCCTCCTGAAGGTGTTGTTTATGTAAATATAGATTCTCTTAAAGAATTTTCACTGTAGATTTAACAATCTATCTATCTCTTCTTCAGCTTTTTTCTCATAGTCTATTTCATCTATTGATTTAAAGATGTTGTTTTTCTTTTCTGCTTTTTTCTCTTTTTTTATTTTTTTAGGTTGGGTTTGTACTTTTTGGGGAATATTTACCTGACTTCCAAGTAAAGCCTGTTGAATTTTTGATGCTATAACAGGGAAGTAATTCATGTACAGATATATCAGAAATCCTATAGCTAAGATTCCCAGTATTGTCTTTATTTTTTCCATTTTATTAACTCTTTGTTATTATAATTTTCAACTTTTTTTTCATAATAATCAACCTTGTTTAATAAAATCTATACTTAATACTATTCGTAATAACAGAGGAGCTAATAACAGGTGAACAGAAAAAAAGTAGTAGTAAAAAAAAGTGCTGTTGACAGTTTAAAAAGTTTTCATCTATGGATTTACAGAAATCAGATTAAAAAAACTCCTAAACACCTTGAAGAGGGAGAAATTGTTGATATCTACTCTCCAGATGGAAAGTTTTTGGGAGTTGGTTATATAAATCTAAAAAGTGTTATTTCAATAAGGATGTTATCTTTTGAAGATGTAAAGATAGATAAAAATTTTTTCCTTAAAAAAATATCTACTGCTGTAGAAAAAAGGAAGAACATTTTATGTAGTACAGATGCTTACAGAATTATACATTCTGAAGCCGATGGACTCCCTGGACTGATAGCTGATTTCTACAATGGATATATATCTGTTCAGATAAATACAGCAGGTATGGAAAGACTAAGGAGTTTTATAGTTGAAGCTTTAATAGATGTAATCTCTCCAAAAGGAATTTTTGAAAAATCTGATGAAAAATCAAGGAAAAAAGAAGGCTTAGATACAAAACATGATGTTATCTATGGGGAAGTACCAGACAGAATTCTTATACATGAAAATGACGTTAGATTTAGCGTAGATATAAAAAGCAGTCAAAAAACAGGTTTTTACTTAGACCAGCGTAAAAACAGGAAAACTGTTTCTGAATACGTTAGGGAAGGTTTTAAAGTTTTAGACCTTTTTTCTAATACAGGTGGTTTTGGTATATATGCAGCTAAAAAGGGAGCAGAGTTTGTTAAATTTGTTGATATTTCAGATTTTGCTTTAAAACAGGTTGAGGAAAACTGCAATCTTAACAGTGTAAAAAACTACCAGACAGTTAAAGAAAATGCTTTTGATTTTTTAAAGAGAGAAAAAGAAAAAAATAGCACTTATGACCTTATTATTTTAGACCCTCCATCTTTTGCAAAATCAAAAAAAGAAAAAGAAGGAGCTTTAAGGGGATTTAAATATTTACTTGTTTCAGCTTTAAAACTTGTTTCTAATAGGGGATTTGTTGCTGTTTTTTCCTGCTCCCATCATGTTGGTATGGAAGATTTAAAAAAACTAACTTTTGAGGCTTCAGTTGATACAAAAACTCCTGTTGAGATTGTTGAACATTTATACCAGGATTTAGACCATCCTTATGTGATTAACGTTCCAAACTCTCTTTATTTAAAGGGCTTTTTGTTTAGAAAAGCGTTATCGTATTTTTAATGTGGATAAAGCGATTATCGCTAATATTATGGATATTATCCACATTCTAACAACGATTTTAGGTTCTGGCATCCCTTTCAGTTCAAAGTGGTGATGTAAAGGAGCTCTTTTAAATAATCTCTTTCCACCTGTCAGTTTGAAGTATCCTACCTGGAGAATAACAGACATTGTTTCAACAACAAATATTCCTCCAACAACTGCCAGTACAATTTCCTGTTTTGTTATTATAGCGACAGTTCCGAGAACCGCACCTATTGAAAGAGCACCAGCATCTCCCATGAACATCTCAGCAGGGAAAGAGTTAAACCATAAAAAGCCAAGACCTGCTCCAAGAAGTGCCATAAGGAAAACTGTAAGCTCCCCACTTCCTGAGATATGGGGTACATGGAGGTATGAAGATAGTACAGCATGTCCAGAAATATAAGCAAATATGGAAAATGCTATTGCAGAAACAAGGGTAGGACCTATCGCAAGCCCATCAAGCCCATCTGTAAGGTTAACAGCGTTAGATGTTCCGACAATAATAAAAACCATAAATAATATGTAAAAAAATCCTAAATCAAACTGTAAGGATTTGAAAAAAGGTACATAAAGATGTGGGTCAAATCCTGGATACTTATACAGAAGAACTGAAACCAAAGAAGCTACAAAAATCTGGGAAAAAAACTTTGTTTTTGTTGAAAGCCCTGTTTTATGTTTTATTTTTATATAATCGTCAAGTCCCCCTATCACAGAAAAAGAGATTAAAACAAATAAAGTTATCCACACATAGAAGTTATCAAGTCTACACCACAGTAGAGAGGATATAACAACAGATAAAACAATAAGAATTCCCCCCATTGTTGGGGTATGTTTTTTTGCTACGTGGGTATCCGGGGTATACTGACGAACGTATCCTCCTTTTTTATACTGAAAAACCTTAAGCCTTCTTATTATGTATGGTCCAAGAATAAGAGATATAAGAAAAGATGTTATAAGGGCGTAAAATGCTCTGAATGTTATGTATTTAAAAAGATTTATATCTAATAGCTGGTAAAATATGTGGTACAGCATTAGAGATTTTCCACTTCCCTGTTTCTTGAAAAAAGTCTATCAAGGATTATTGCTGTTGCATTTCTGACTGATAGATGGTTGTACTCGCCGGGTCCTAAGATTGGTTCAAGTATAAAATCACAGCTTGAGACAAGTTCTTCAGGCATTCCCCATCCTGTTCCCATAAGTATAAGGAATACATCTTCCTTTTTCTGTATTTCTTCTCTCATTTTTTTATAAGAAACTGTTTTGGGATACTTCTTTGCTGATGTTGCAATAAGTTTAGGTTCTTTTCCTGTTTCCTCTTTTATCTTCTCAATGGCTTCTGTTATAGAAGAAACCAACCTAACAAGCTTTGCAGCTTCAGACCTCCTTGGATTAAATCTACTTCCAAATCCTTCAGTCCAGTACTTTATCTGCTCAGATATAACAAACTGCTGGGCTTCAAGTGGCTGTACTATAAAATATCCACCAAGTTCATAGGTTCTTGCTGGTCTTGCTATATCGTGGAAATCAAGGGTAGTAAAAGAGGTTACAACCCATCTTTTATCTTTGTTAACAGCTGGATAATGTACAACAGATATATAAACATGGCTGTTTTCCATTTAACTACCTCTTTATGAACTCTGTTGTTCCATCAGAGTAATGGATTTCTGTAGGGAAAAATCTTACTTTTAAATCCTTTAACGGGGTATCTTTTACAAACCTGTGTTTTGGATTTTTACCACTATACTCAAACTCTACATCTGTTGTCAGCTCTTCTTCTGGTTTTATTGTAGTTCCTTTGAAAAAATTAAGCCCTTTATTCAGGTTTATTTTTGTTTCCATTAAAGGGTTTCCTGCTTTGTCGTATACAACGACCTTTCCTTTTATATAATCAACTTCTTTCCCAGTGTTATTTTTAAACTGCATTTTTATTATTATCTTGTCTGATTTATTCCATAAACTTTCCTTTATAGAAAGTTTTTTAAACCATTTTTTTAATGGTCTGTACAAAACTAATTTTTCTGGGTTATTGGTAAGGTTTTTTACTGTTTTTTGCACAGTCTTCTTTTTCTCTACAGTTTCTCCTTTTAACTGTTTTATTTCCTCTTCAAGCTGTTTTACTTTTTTTTCTAAAGCTTCTATTCTCTCTTCTAATGTTGCTCCATAGGAAAAAGAGAAAAGGACTAAAAAAGATATTATCCATCTAATCATTTCTGCTTACCTTTTTCTTCAGGGAGATTTACGTTCATACCCTTTGAATTTTCAATCTGGTTTGTGTTCTGTGTTTTAGTAGGTATTGATTGCTCAGGTATATCAGATATGACTGTTGAGGACTTTATTAAATGGTGATGTATTAAAGAAAGTGCTAAAACTAAAGCCATGAATATTCCACCTAACCAGTAAGTTATTTTTGTAAGAACTGTTGAAGCACCTGCCCCTAAAACTGCAGCAGCAGCACCTGCTCCGAAAACAGCTCCAACTTCAGCACCTTTTGTTTTCTGCATAAGGATTACTATAATGAGAATAACAGCATCTATTACTAACAAAACAGAAAGAATTGTGTATAAAAGCTCCATCTATCAGACCTCCATCACTTCTGTGATTATTTTATAAAATCTTTCCGGGTCAAGGCTTGCTGTTCCTACTAAAAATCCATCTACGTTTGGTTCTTTTATCAAATCCCTTGCATTTTTTTCGTTAACACTTCCTCCATATAAAATTCTTGTTTTTTCATCATTTCCTTTAGACATTTCATTTATAAGAGAACGGATAAACATATGAACTTCCTGGGCCTGTTGTGGTGTTGCATTCACACCGGTACCTATAGCCCAGACAGGCTCATAAGCGATATCTATAAAAGGCATATCTTTTTCAACACCTGCAAGACCTTTTCTTATCTGTCTTTCTACAACAGACAATGTTTTTCCCTGCTCCCTTTCTTCTAAAGTTTCCCCAACACATAAAATAGGTCTTATCCCATTTTCAACTGCTGCTATAACCTTTTTATTGATAAGGTCGTCTTTTTCTCCAAAAATATGTCTTCTTTCAGAATGACCTAAGATTACATACTCTACATTTAATTCATTGAGCATCACAGGTGATATTTCTCCTGTAAAAGCCCCTTTATCAACATAGTACATATTTTGTGCTCCAAGTTTTACATTGTACTCCCCTTCTTCTTTTGCAGCATCAAGTTTTATTGAAGCAGAGGAAAGAGCAGTAAAAGGAGGAGCTATCATTATATCAACAGCTGTTAAATCTTTTACAGAGGGTAAGAATATTTCTAAATACTCTAAAGTTTCCCCAACTGTTTTGTTCATTTTCCAGTTTGCAGCTACCAGATAGGCCATTCTATTCTCCTTTATGTATATTCAAGCAATTAAACATTTTACCATATAGTTTATTTATTCCTTTACTTTTAAGAGGGTTATAAAGTAATAACATCAAATATGCTTTTATATTAAGAACTTTTCACATAAAAATGAATAAATTCCTTATTATATTGTCAATTTAACTAAAATTGTGTTAAAAATAAAAAAAAATAGAGGGGGGATTTGAATGAAAACAAAAATAAAAACTGTCAAACATGTTGAATCAAAGTTTAATGAAGATGAAATATTTTTTTCAACAACAGACAAAAAAGGAATAATTCTTTCTGGAAATTCTGTTTTTTATAAGGTAGCTAAATACTCTCCAGAAGAACTTATAGGAAAACCCCATAATATAGTTAGACATCCTGATATGCCTAAAACAGTTTTTAAACTCCTGTGGAATTACATACAGAGTAAAAAACCTATCGTAGCTTACGTTAAAAATCTTGCTAAAGATGGTTCTTATTACTGGGTTCTTGCTCTCGTACTTCCTGTCGTTGACGAGAAAGGAGAGATACTAAAGTACCTTTCAATGAGAATAAAGCCTACAACAGATTTTATAAATATAATCCCTGAAATATATAAAGAAATGTTGAAAATAGAGAAAGAGAAAGGAATAGAAGAAGCTGAAGAGTTACTTTTTAACAGGCTTTATCAGTTAGGTTTTAAAAGCTACGATGATTTTATGTTTAAAGCTCTGAGGAAAGAAATAATATCAAAGAAAAATATCCTTTCTAAAAAGGAAGGTAAATTTTTTCTTAAAACCGATTTTGAAAGAAAGATATACAGAATGATAAAAAGTGCCAATCAGATTAGTTATATGTACGATTCTATTCTTTTGAAGACAGACAAACTTGAAAACCTTGGAAAAATACTTAATGAAAAATCTGAATTTATCTTTGAGATAACAGATAGGATAAGACTTATCTCTCTGAACTCATCTGTTGAATCTTTCAAACTTGGGAGTAAAGGAGCTTCTTTTTCTGTTCTCTCTGCTGAAATGAGGAAAAACTCAGAGCTTGGAAATAGAATAATAAAGAATATGAAAAAAGATATAGAAAGCCTTATAGAGAACCTTTACGGTTTAACAACTTCTATAAGTATCTCAAAACTTGCGATTTTAACAGTGATTCAGTTTTTACAGGAAGTTGTTTTTTATGGAGCAGATAAGAGTACAAAACAGAATATAGAAGACCTTCTTCATCTTCTAAACAGTGGTATTAGAAAGGATTTTGTTCTTTTTATTTCTTTAAAAGAAGCCCTTGAAAACATATCAAAAGACGTAAGGGAGTTAAAAATCCTTTTAAAGAGACTTGAGTTTTTATATCTCAATGGAATGATAGAATCTGCATATCAGACGGAAAATAGTTTTTCAATAATATTCAGCGAAGTGAACAACCTTGTTGAGACAGTCAGAAATGTGATTTTAGATATAAATGAACCTCTTTTAGAAGTTATAGATGAAAACAGGAAAAATCAGGTTAGAATGCTGAGTATATCTTCCCATGTAGATACAATAAACAAAACATCAGAAAATCTCAAAGATATTCTTGTTT
>CAZOTZ010000064.1:0-9051 GCA_964582875.1 uncultured Aquificales bacterium
TTATGTCTTGCTGCATGACACTGTATATTTACTGCAACAGGAAGTGAGGCTATATGCACAGGTGCTACTTCAATTTTTACATCAACAGCAGTTGTTGAACCTCCGAAACCTAAAGGCCCAACTCCAAGTTTGTTTATCTCTTCTATCAGTTCTTCTTCAAGTTTTGCGATTTTTGGGTCTGGATGTCTTTCCCCTATTGGTCTAAAAAGTGATTTTTTTGCTAAAACTGCAGAGTAATCAAAAGTTCCTCCTATACCAACTCCTACAGTAAAAGGAGGACATGCATTAGGTCCTGCATTTGCTACAGTTTTTATAATAAAACCCTTCACACCTTCCCAGCCGTCAGCAGGTTTTAACATCATCTGTCTACTTGTATTTTCAGAACCTCCACCTTTTGCAGCAAACTTTATTTTTACTTTGTCTCCAGGAACTATATCAAAGTAAATAAGTGCAGGTGTGTTATCTCCTGTATTTTTTCTTTCTATAACAGGGTCATAAGCAAGGGAAGCCCTGAGGTATCCTTCTTTTGTCGCTTCCCTGACTCCTTCATTTATTGCATCTTTGATATTCCCCTCTATATGAACATCCTGTCCAATTTCCACAAAGAAAACAGGATAACCTGTATCCTGACAGTAAGCCACCTGCTCCTGAGCTGCAACTTCTGCGTTTTTTAGTATTGTGGAAAGAATTTCCTTTCCTATTGGAGATTCTTCTGTCTTTTCTGCCTTCTTTATTGCTTCAACAAAATCTTCTGGTATAAAGTATTCTGTATCCATAACAAGCTTTTTAACAGCTTCTTTTATATCTTCAGCTTTTATTACCCTCATTTTTCCACCTCTTTTTATAAGAGTCCCAACTCTTTTATTCTTTCTATACCTGCCTTTACAGATTTAACAGAAGACTGCCACATCTGTTTTTCTTCCTCTGAAAAATCAAGTTTAAGTATTTCTTCAACACCATGGGCACCAAGTTTAACAGGTATTCCTATACATATGTCCTCTGCACCATAGTGTTTAGAAGCTTTTTCATCAAGGTAAACTGAACAAGGTAGTATCTCTTTTTTATCCTTTAAAATAGCCTCTATCATCTCAACAACTGAAGCTCCCGGTGCATGGTAAGCAGAAGTTCCCATATAAGAAACTATTTCTCCACCACCAAATTTTGTTCTTTCAACAATCTCTTTTAGTCTATCTTCAGGAATAAGTTTAGTTAAAGGTTCACCACCTACATTTGATACAGACAGTAATGGAACCATATCATCACCATGACTTCCAAGAACATAAGCGTTTATATTCTTAACTGAAACTTTCAGCTCCATTGATATAAAAGCTTTAAATCTTGCAGTATCAAGGACGCCAGCCATTCCCATAACTCTGTTTTCCGGGAAACCAGTCAGTTTTAAAGCTGCATATGTTAGAACATCAACAGGATTTGAAACAACTATAACAACTGCATCTGGAGCATACTCAGCTATCCTTTCAGATATAGTTCTTATTATCCCAACATTTTTTGATAAAAGGTCATCTCTACTCATTCCAGGTCTTCTTGGAAAACCAGCTGTAACCACAACAATATCAGAACCTTTTAAAGGCTCATAACCTTCACCTTCAGGTGTAACTGTAAACCCTTCAACTTCAACATCACAATCAATAGCTGCAGCCATCTGTTTTATATCAAGAGCTTTTCCTTTCACAACTTCATAAACTTTGTCTCCATCTCTTCTTGCAAGGTCAAAAAGTCTTACATTAGCTATTTCCCTTATCGCAACCAGATTTGCCACGTGCTCCCCAACATTTCCAGCACCAACCACTGAAACTACAGGCCTTTTGTATTCTCCCATAAAACGCCTCCAGAATTTGATTTTCTTAGACTAAATTAGTCTATAATTAACGAAAACCTTTGTCAAACAACGTTTGATTTGCAAAAATCTGATAAAGATAATATTTTTTTCACGATTTTTTGATTTTAATAAAGAAATATAAAACCTAAAAAGGGGGGAGAAGTTTGTTTTTTGTTAAACTAAAAAGGTCAAAAATAAAAGTTTATGGGGAAAAAGGAAAATTACTTCCAAAAGGATTTGTTGAAGAACACACTTCTTTTTTACATAACTTACTTTCAAATGATATAAAAGGACTTAAAGAGGGTCAGTTTAACTATAACCTCTGGCTTACACCCACAGGCAACCCTAAAAAAGATTTCTTTGTGTACAGGGAAACAGACTTCTTTCTACTTGATACTGAGTTTTCAGCTAAAGAGATAATAGAAGAGTTCAACAAACTGAAGCTTTCCCTTAGAGTATTTTTTGAAGATATTTCTCAAGAACTATCCCATTACTTTATATTTGGTGATGAAGTTAACAATTTTGTATTAAAAAAATTTGGTGTCAAAAAAGATTACTTTAACTTTAAAAAATACAAAAGTGTCTTAGTAGCAAGAAACCCATTAAGAATTAACCAGAACGGTTATGACCTTATAGGAAAAGAGGAAGACATAAAAGAATTTTTAAATAACCTGGAAGAAATATCAACAGAAGAATTTGAAGACCTGAGAATAACTAACTGTATGCCTGCAATCAGGAAAGAGTTAAATGAAAAAATCATTCCAAATGAAACCGGTTTCCTTGAATATATGGTCAGTCTAACAAAAGGTTGTTATGTAGGACAGGAAGCTGTAGCAAGGGTTTATTACAGGGGAGCTCCACCAAGAACCCTTGTTAAATTCACGATAAAAAAGTCTGGTAAACCTGGAGATGAAATATTTGATGGAGATAAAAAGATAGGGTTCATAACATCCACAACAAAAAACGGTAGATGGGGACTTGGATATCTGCTGAGAAATTATGCAGAAGAAGGTAAAACTTTTAAAGTAAAAGACGATAAAGGATATATAAAAGTAGAAAAGGTATGTAAACCTAACTTTTAAACTAAAAAAACACAAAAAACAGAATAGGGGGAGAGTGAATGAAAGTACTCAAAAAGTACACAAAAAAAATTGATTTTGAATCAAAAACAATTAAAAACCAGATTAGCCAGATTGAAAAAGAGATATCATCTCTAAAAGCAACAAAAAACAGGGTTAAAGAAGAGTATGAAAAGTTAGAAAAAGAACTATTCAAACATCCACACGAAATTTACATGCAAAAGATGTATCTCCTTAAACTGAAAAACAGAATAGAAGATATTGAACTTGAAATGAAAAAAAGAGAAAATGATTTAGTACCTTTAAAAGAAATACTGGCAGGAAAAAATGCAGAAAAAAAAGCTATTGAGAAATACTCCGATAAAAAAGAAAAAGAGTTTATCAAACAGCAGTTTATTATTGAAACAGAACTTGCTAACCAGATTTACAACAGGTCTGGTTAGTAGCTTTTTCTTTCTAAACCTGTCCCTTGGAGCTGATATCAAAAATACAGATAATACGCAGATAAAGCAGGATAACGATTCCCATCTAAAAAGTGTTCAGGAGGATAACGACAAATCAGCTGATGTTTACAGAAATGAGATTGCATTTGAGATTGAAAAACTGAAAAAAATAAGAGAGGAAGTTGAAAAAAAGATAAAAGAGGACAAAAAGATTCTTCAACAGATAAAACAGGAAAGGGAAAAACTAAAACAGGAAAGGGAAGACTTTGAAAAGTATATAAAACAAGTTGAAAATGAAAGATATAAAAAGTTAGCCAAAGTATTTGAAAAAATGGAGCCTGAACTTGCAGGAGAAAAGATATCAAAAATAAAAAATCCAAAGGTTGCTGCTTACATTATATACAATATGAAAGAAAGAAAAGCCGGTGAAGTTATGAACTACGTTGACCCAAAAATGGTTAATAAAATAGTAAAAATTCTTACAGACCTTAAAAATCAGAAAAATAAGTAAAATTTCTAACCTGCCTTTCCTACCTTTTCCCTCTTCTATAAGTTATTAAAAAATCTATAAATATTTTTTGCAAAAATTTGACAATAACAGACTAAAGTTATATATTTATGATTGATAAAACCTAAAAGAGGTGGTTAATAAATGGCTAAAAAAGATTATTATGAGATACTTGGTGTAAGCAGGAATGCAACCCAGGATGAAATAAAAAAAGCTTACAGAAGACTTGCAAGAAAGTATCATCCAGACTTAAACCCAGGAAATAAAAAAGAAGCAGAAGAAAAATTCAAAGAAATAAGTGAAGCATATCAGGTTTTGTCAGACCCAGAAAAAAGGAAACTTTACGACCAGTATGGACACGCAGCCTTCAGTGGTGCAGGAGCTGGAGCTGGTGGATTTGAAAATATAAATTTTGAAGATTTATTTGGATTTGGAAGAGGCGGAAGAAGCTCAGATTTTGGAAGTATATTTGAGGATTTAGAAGATATCCTTGGCGGCTTTTTTGGTGGTGGAAGAAGAACAAGAAAAGAAAAAAGAAGAGCATACCAGAAAGAAAGGGGAGAAGATATATACCAGACTGTAACTGTTTCCTTAGAAGACGCATACAAGGGAACAACATTAACTATAGAAGTCCCAAGGTATGTTGTTTGTGAAAAATGTGCAGGAACAGGACAAAAACCTGGCAGTACACCAAGGACATGTCCCCAGTGTGGAGGCACAGGACAGGTAGTATATACAACCGGTTTTATGCAAATAGCCCAAACATGCTCTGAGTGTGGAGGTACAGGTGTCATACAGGAGCCGTGCGATGTATGCAATGGAAGGGGACTTGTAATGAGGACAGAAACTGTAAAAGTAAAAATCCCACCTGGAGTAGATAATGGAACCAAACTGAGAATTCCAGGAAAAGGACACAGCGGAAAATTTGGTGGTGCTCCAGGTGATTTATGGATAATAGTAAATGTTCAACCACACTGGCTATTTGAAAGAAAAGGAGACAACCTGTATGTGAAAGTTAATATATCTGTAACAGAAGCTATAAAAGGAACACAGATAGAAATTCCTACCCTTGATGGAAAAACTGAAACAATTACAATAAAACCAGGTACCCAGAGTGGTGAACATGTTCGTATTCCAGGTAAAGGTATGCCAAGGCTTAAATCTTCAGGATATGGAGACCTTATAGCAGTTGTAAATGTGATAATCCCTTCTATAGATGAACTCTCAAGAAAAGGTAAAAAACTTGTAGAAGATTTAGATAAAGAAATTCCAAAACCTAAAACAAGGTATGAAAAACCTTAAGAGAGGTGAAGCAACATGAAGAAAAACAATAGAAAGAAAGAACCTGTATATATGATTGGTGCAGTTTCAAGGATGTTTAACATACATCCACAAACCTTAAGACTTTATGAAAGGGAAGGTCTCCTTGTACCTTCAAGAACAGAAGGAAAAACAAGACTTTACTCACAGGAAGATATAGAAAAACTTGAGTTTATACTTTTCTTAACAAGGGAACTTGGAGTTAATCTTGCCGGAGTTGATGCAATCCTTAGAATGAAAGAACAGATGGAACAGATGCAAAAACAGATAGAATACCTACTTGAGTACATTCAGGAAGAAATAAAAAGAAGATACGCAGAAGACTTAGAAGCTCAGCAAAATGCCCTTGTAAGGATACCAAAAGTAGAAATCACAAAATTAGAAGAGTATATGTATAATAGATACAGAAAAGATGAAAAATAAAAGGGGATTTTATCTTGGAAGAAGGCTTGCGAAGGAAAGTAGAAGAGACCTTCCTTGAATTTCTTTCTTATGTTGTAGCTATTCTGGAAGAGGAGTTATCTGAGATAAACTTTGAAGAAGTAGAAGACTTTCTAAAAATTGTTGTTGAACAACCAGATTTACATGAAGACTGGATAGAAAAAATAGAACAGGCTCCTCTTCCAGATTTAGACAAAATAGAAAAAATAGAGTACAACGATGGAACACATCTAAAAATCACATACTCACTAAAAACAAAACAAGCAACCCATTTTAGAAAAATAAAAGTAAAAAGCAATGGAAAAATTGAAGTAAAAGATTTCGTAGAGATGGAAAAAAACTACAACAACGTAAAGCTGAACATAAGATTTTATTTTGATTTATACGGTAATCTCACTTTTGAAATAAAAAAGGTGTAATATGAAAAAAATTGTATGTGAACTGCCAACAGATTTACTTGATTTATTTGTTGTTAGCTTAAATGGTTATGGAATAGAAATACTAAACAGAGACGAAAAGATAACAACATTTGCAATATACGCAGAAAATAATGAAGAAGAAACTTTAAAAGAAACAATATACTCAATATTTGAAGAACTTGGAAACGGGAAAATCATCCTTGAAGAAGAAATAAAGGAAGAAAACTGGGAAGAAAAATGGAAAGAAAACTTTAAACCTATAAAAATACCACCATTCGTAATTATCCCTGAATGGGAAGTTTATGAAAAAAAAGACCTTATTCCAATAAAAATAAAAGTAGCACAGGCATTTGGGACTGGATTACACGCAACAACACAATTAGTTCTTTCTCTTTTACCTGAATTTATAAAAAATGGCTTTAGTGTCTTAGATATAGGAACAGGAACAGGTATCCTTGCAATCGCTTCAGCAAAACTTGGAGCTTCAGAGATTTACGCCATAGACATACATGATAAAGCTGTTGAAGAATGCAAAATAAACTCATGGGAAAACGAAGTTAAAGTGAAATGTGAACAAAAGTCTGTTGAAGAAGTAAAAGGGAGTTATGATGTAGTTCTGGCAAATCTTCAAATAGAAATATTCAGAAAATACTTTAATAAAATAAAACCTCTGTTCAAAAAATATCTGATAGTGTCAGGAATATTCAAAGAAAAAGAAAAAGAAGAACTATTAAAAATAGCTGAAAATCTAAATTTAAAATTAATACAGGAAGAAAAGAAACCAGAATCTCCAGAAAAACCTGAGGATTTATGGTATGCATTCGTCTTCCAACATAGCTAAATATATAGACCATACAAATCTGAAACCATTTGCAAAATACGAAGATATTGAAAAACTATGCAAAGAAGCTATTGAATACGGTTTTTATTCTGTATGTGTTAATCCATTCTACGTCAGGTTTGCAAAAGAAAATCTAAAAAATACACAGGTAAAGGTATGTTCAGTAGTAGGTTTTCCACTTGGAGCAAACACTCTGAAAACAAAACTAACAGAAGCTACCAATGCAAGTTATGATGGTGCAGATGAACTTGATATTGTCTGGAATATAGGAGCTTTTAAATCTGGAAAGTACAATTATGTTGAAGAAGAACTGAAAACAATCATCTCATACACAGAGAACTGTGTTCATAAAATAATAGTTGAAACAGCTTACTTAACAGAAGAAGAAAAAATAAAAGCTGTTGAAATTGTTAAAAACAGTGGGGCTGAATTTATCAAAACATCAACAGGATTTGCCCCAAAAGGAGCAAATATAGCAGATGTAAAGCTCTTTAAAACCGTGTCAGAAGGAAAACTAAAAGTAAAAGCAGCCGGTGGAATTAGAGATTACAAAACTGCTGTTGAGATGATAAAAGCAGGGGCAGATAGAATAGGTACAAGCCACGCTATTGATATTATCAAATCTGCCTGATTAAGTATTGATACACAGTTATATAGTTTCTATAGTTATCCATATCAGAGTACTTCTTCGGGAGAGAATGATGGAAGGGAGCAAAAAAAACCTGAAAGAATATCTTGAAACTGAAGGTCTTATATTTCCAAAAGAACCTATAAAAGAGTTTTACTCCCAGATTTTCAAGCTCTCAGGATTTGGAATAGGTGGAATTATGAATATATCTGGAAAAAAAGCTGGTTCTGTAGGTGCCAAGATTGTTAAAAAAATGATTGATAATGAAGAAGAGCTTAAAGATTTAAATAAAATTTTTTCATATATAAAAGAGTTTTTTGAAAAAACAAATATATGCAAAAACATCACATTCAAAACAAACAATTCAGATATAGAGTTTTTCATAGAAAACTCTATATTCGCTGAAGCAGTCAGTGGAAGCAAAAAACCTGTATGTATACCCCTAAGTGGTGCTGTTTCTGGCTTCTTAGAAGAAATCACAGGTGAAAAATGGGAATGCAAAGAAACCTCGTGTATGTCCCAGGGACATGAAAAATGTAGTTTTTCTGTAAAGAGAAAAAAATCCATTTTTTAATAGCTTATTTCTCTTTATTATCTACGTTTAGTTGCTTTTTGATATTATGTCTCTATTAAATTTTAGTATAATATACTAAAATTTTTTATGTATTTTTTTATAAAAAAATACTTGCATTTTTTTGTAAAATTCTTATAATAATAAATAGAAATAAAACCAAGGAGGGATTAGCCATGGAAAGAAGAAACGTACCAACAACATTTGTATGGAACCCATTCAGAGAATTAGCAAGAATAGAGCAAGAGTTAAATAAAGTTTTCAATGAACTTGTACCTGCAGGAAGAACAGAAGTTCAAGTTCAAACATGGAACCCAAGAGTAGATATATACGAAAAAGATAACAAACTTGTTATTGAAGCTGAAATACCAGGAGCTAAAAAAGAAGATATAGAAGTAAAAATAAAAGACAACGCTGTAATAATTAAAGGTGAAGTGAAAAAAGAAGAAGAGAAAAAAGATGAAAACTACTACAGAAGTGAAAGGTTTTACGGAAAGTTTGAAAGGGTAATACCATTACCAGTAGAAGTAAAAACAGAAGAAGCAAAAGCTACATTTGAAAATGGAATATTAAAACTTGAAATACCTAAAGTAACACAAGAAAAAGAAGTCAAAATAGAAGTTCAATAATCTAAGGTTTACAGAATCTACAAGGTTTTAAGCCCTTTCTAAGGGCTTCTTCTCTTGTTTTTACAATAATTTTGTTTTTTATTTTTCTGGCAAACTTACAGTCTGGTCTGTGAAACACCTTTCCTCTTTTGCTAAAAACATAAAAACCCTCTCTTTTTTTTATTCTTTTGTGTTTTTTATGTTTGTTGTATTCAGGAATTTCTACTTTTTTTATAAAAATTCCTTTTCCTGATTTTTCTAAGAAAACCTTTTCCTTTGGATAAGAAAAACAAAAACATATCAGGAAAGTAAGAAATAACAAAAATATTTTTCGCATTACTTAAAAAGCCCCC
>CAZOTZ010000065.1:0-9027 GCA_964582875.1 uncultured Aquificales bacterium
AAGGTTTAAATCAGTTAAAGTTAAAGTAATCCCTATAGTTAAATAAGAGGCTCCAAAGAGCCTCTTTTAAGTAGTTTTTTTCTCTTTTTTCAACTGGTTTATCTTTTCTTTTAACTCCTGTATTGATATATTCTCATCAACTCCTAAAATCTCAAGGAGTTTTTCTATTTTTATCCATTTTTTTAGAACCATTCCCTGGGTCAGGAGCCTGGAGAAAGGTTCTTTAACATCAACAAGACCTATCTCTTTTAAGAATTTTGTGAAAAATCTTGAGTATAAAAGGTGTAAAACAGCGTGTTCTATACCTCCAATGTATAAATCAACTGGCATCCAGTAATCTGCTTTTTCTTTAGAGAAAGGAGCTTTATCGTTGTGGGGGTCACAGTACCTCAAGAAGTACCATGAACTATCTATAAATGTATCCATTGTATCTGTTTCCCTTTTTGCAGGTTTACCACACTTTGGACATGTTGTGTTTACAAACTCTTCAACTTTTTCAAGGGGATTTCCCATTCCTGTAAATTCCACATTTTCAGGGAGAACTACAGGAAGCTGTTCTTCTGGTACTGGAACAGTACCACAATCATCACAGTAAACTATTGGAATAGGTGTTCCCCAGTACCTCTGTCTTGATATATTCCAGTCTCTTAATCTGAAATTAACAGTTTTTTCCCCTATACCTTTTTTCTCAAGCTCCTGTGTTATTTTTTCTTTAGCTTGGGAAGATGTCAATCCATCAAATCCATTTGAATTAATAAGGATTCCTTCTTCTTCATAAGCTTTTCCCTGATAATCCCACTCTCCTTCAAAAGGTTTTATAACTGGTTTTATAGGTATGTTGTACTTTTTAGCAAACTCGTGGTCTCTTTCGTCGTGGGCTGGAACAGCCATAATAGCTCCTGTTCCATATCCCCAGAGAATATAGTTTGCAGCCCATATAGGAACTTTTTCCCCGGTTAATGGATTTACTGCGTATCTACCTGTGAACACACCTTCTTTTTCTTCTACTATATTTCTGTCTTTTGTGGACATTGTCATATATTTCTGAACAAAAGCTGCAACTTCTTCTTCTTGCTGGGTTCCTTTCGCAAGCTCTAAAACAAGAGGATGCTCAGGGGCTAAAGCCATAAATGTAACCCCAAATATTGTGTCAGGTCTTGTTGTAAACACTTCTATGTATTGGGTTGAGTTTTCCACAGGGAACTTTATAGTTGCACCTGTAGATTTACCTATCCAGTTTTTTTGCATTGTTAAAACAGCTTCAGGCCACTTCCCTTTTAACTCTTCAAGGTCATCAAGGAGAACTTCAGCGTAATCAGTTATTCTTAAAAACCAGGAAGGTATCTCTTTTTGAACAACTGGGGTATCACATCTCCAGCATCTTCCTTCTATAACCTGTTCATTTGCAAGAACCGTCATATCATGGGGACACCAGTTAACTACAGCAGATTTCCTGTAGGCTATACCTTTTTCGTACATTTTTAAAAATATCCACTGGTTCCATTTATAGTAATCAGGGGAGCATGTTGTTACTTCCCTATCCCAGTCGTAAGAAAAACCAAGTCTTTTTAACTCTTTTCTCATATAATCAATGTTTTCATAAGTCCATTTTGCAGGGTGGACACCACTTTTTATAGCTGCATTTTCCGCAGGCATTCCAAATGCATCCCATCCCATTGGGTGAAGTGTATTTTTCCCTTTCATCCTTAGATATCTATTTACAACATCTCCTATTGCATAGTTTCTAACGTGTCCCATATGAATTCTTCCTGAAGGATAAGGAAACATTTCAAGAACATAGAATTTATCTCTGTTTTTTTCCTCTTCCTCTGTTTTGAAAATATTGTTTTCTTCCCACTGTTTAAGTAGTTTTTCTTCTATTTCTTTAAAATTGTACTCCCTTTGCAACTTTTCCTCCTTGATACAGTCTGATTGCTAAGTGTAGATTTACACAGAACTATTATAGATATTTTTCAGGAGAATAGGAAATAGGGATAGGGTCGCAGAACTGAGTCCTGCGACCCTGATTTTTAGTCTAATATTTTTTCTTTTCTTAGTTTTTCTGAAACAAATATTTCTGACTTTTCTATATAATCTCCCTGAGCATACTCTATTCCCAGGTCTTTTATAACTTCTAAATCCTGTGGATTTTCAATGTTCTTTGCAATTAGCTTTATTCCAAGTTCATCTGTTATTGTTTTTATGCTTTTAATAAATTTCCTTTTCCACGCACTTTCTTTTAGATTTTCTGTCAGGAACTTGGCAAGTTTTATATAAGAGATGATATCTTCATCTCCTAAATCCATAAGGTCTTTTAATGAACTTGACCCTGTCCCAAAACTGTCTATGGCAAAGTGCAAGCCAAAACTTCTTTTAATATCTCTTATATCTTTAATATTCCTGAGAACATCATCTTCAGATACTTCAAATACAGTTCTATCTTTTATGGATATTATGTCCTGGGCTATTGTGTTTCCTATATTTTCCACTTTGTAAAGGGTGAAAGGACTTAAGTTAAGGAAAAGGACTCCTTTTTCCTGAAAAGTAGGATAAATCTCATCTTTGACTATTTTCAATACAATCTGGTCTATCAGAGCTATATGTCCTGTTCTGAAGGCTATATGTATAAACTTCTCTGCTTCTATATAATGTCCTTTTTTATCTTTTATTTTGGAAAGTAGCTCATAACCAATAGTATCTTTTGTGTCAAGATTTACTATAGGCTGTAGAAATGGATAGATATCTCCTTTCTTAATCGCTTCATCAAGGAGTTTTTCAAGCTCTTTATCCCCTACTGCATACTTAGACATATCTTTTTTCAGGTCTAATATTTTGTAATCCTTTTTTTCTGCCCTTTTTAGTTTTTCAAGTTGTATCTCAAGGGTTGATATAACTTCTTCAAAATCTTCTTCATAGTTAACTTTTTTATAGAGACTTGTTGCTATATAAGTGGCTTTAGGTGAGAAAAAAGAAGAGTATTTAGGTGTGTTTAACTTTATTGAACCTATAACATCTTTCAGGTTTTCTATAAGGATTCCTTCATCTATATCTTTCTTTATTGCTATTCCAAAAAGGTCATCTCCTAACCTTCCAACTGTATACTCTGCTTCAAATGTTTCCATAAAACTTTTAACCATTCTTGCTGTTCTTGCAAGAACGTTATCTCCAAATTTTGAACCGTAAATCTCATTTATATATTTGAAGTTGTCAATATCAAACAGAACAAGAACTATTTTTTCTCCATGCTCTGCTTTTTCATATATACTTTTGAGGTTTTGAAGAAACCTGTTCTTTGTTGCTACACCTGTTGTAACGTCAATGTTGTAAATCTCTTTGAGTTTTTTATAAGCTTCAGATATCTCTTTGTTTTTTCTTTCAAGCTCCTCTTTTGTTCTTATAAAACCTGTTATATCCCTTGATATACCAAGTATGGCGATAGGTCTTCCAAGTCTATCAAACAGAGGTGTTTTAATAACATCAAAGTAAAATTTTTCTCCGTCTTTCTCAACAACTTCTATTGAATGGGAGGATTCTTTTTTCTCTAAAGCCTGCATATCACTGTATATACACTGTTTAGCTACTTCTGGTGGTAAAAACTCTATATCGTTTTTACCTATTATTTCTTCTTTTTTATGTTGGAAAAGCTCTGCAAAAGCTTGATTTACATAAACAAACCTTAGATTAAGGTCTTTTATCCATATAGGGTCCGGGGTTGTATCAAGTACTTTTGTGAATAAAACCTGTAATTTGTCTTTCCATTCGTTGCTTAGCCAGTTAATGTTTTTATAAATCTCATCTGAAAAAACATTCTCTTCAAGGTAAAGGGCTTCCTCAATAAGCTGTGTTACAAGTTTTGACACAGATACAGATTTTTCAACTGACAAATCTTTAAGTCTTTTTAGTAGCTGGTTATCAATTGCGATACTCAGAATCTTTTTTCTCTCCGACATTTCTTACCTCTTTTATAGTTTGTTATTAAAAATATACAATATTTAATAGTTAAATCTACAGTTTTTTAATTAACTGTTTTATACGTTTCTTTTTATCGGCAGTTTTTGCTTTTCCATATAGAATTTCAAGTATTTCATTTACAATAACTTCTGCTTTTTTCCTGATTCTTTCATCTTCTATCCTTCCAACAAACTCCATTATTCCTTCCTTTTCCCTTTTAACATAACCATATTTTTTAAGCTTCCGCAAAAACTTATTAACAATCAGATATGTTTCATATTTTTTATACAAAAAGTATAAAACAAACGTGAAAAATATTATTAAAATGATAATAATTTTAGCAAATAAGGGATTGAAAATTCTGAAGTTTGCGTTTGAAAAAATGCTTTTGGCTCCTTTTATTATTGAAATCTGCTTTTTAAAGTCAAAATTAATAACCATATTTATCCAGTAATAATTGATTATGTCTAAGACAGTAAGTACTTTCTGTAGACCTTTTTCTCCTTTTGAAGATACAGGTGGAGTCGGGTCAAAGGATACCCAGAAACCGTTTAGATAGGCTTCTATCCAGACATGGGCGTCTTTCTGTGAAACGATGTAATAACCACCTAACCTGTTATAGTTTCCTCCTTTATAACCTGCTACTAACCGTGATGGTATACCGTCAAATCTCAGTAAAACTGCTGCAGCAGATGCAAAAAACTCACAGTTTCCTTTTTTTTCCTTGAAAAGAAAATCTTTAAGGGGACTTTCTGTTGGGAGGTTTGAAATTGAGTAGGTATAATTCTTTTTAAGAAAGTTTAATATATTTTTTACTGTTTCTTCAGATGTTTTACCTTTTAAGCTGTTAGCTAAAGCTTTTATCTGGCTGTCTTCTTTTATTTTTTCAGGTAGTTGTAGGTATACAGGGCTTATTTTACCTTCAGGTTTTATAATACCACCTATCCTTGATAATACAGTGTATACCTTTCTTTTAAAACTGTTTTTTTCTTCTAAAAAAACAAAGTCAGGTTCTTTCAATGTTTTTATTCCTGTTATTTTGTATGGAACGTTCAGTCCAAATAAGTATCTGTTAGGGGAAGGTTCTTTATATATCTTTTGAACAACAGGTAATCCGGAAATAACTGTTTCTTTTTCTTTTATTTTCTCTCTTTTCCAGATTCTCCCATCAAATCTATTTAAAGTTGTTCCCCTCCAGTAAAGAAACTGGCTGCTTATTTTTTTCATTTTTACTCTAAAAGCTACAGATGTATCTTCCTGTATATCTGATACATCTCCTAAAGAAACTGAATCGGAAAATCCTGTTGAAACTCCTGAGGTTCTGTTTAAAAAGCTAAACAATGGGTAGTCTGTCCTTGGCAGTACTAAAAAAAGAATAACTGTTATTGGAATAGATAGAACAGGGATTAACAGTGTTCTTAACAAAACCTGAAAAAATGTATCCTTATCCAAAGAAATACTTTCTTCTTCTGTGTAGTAAGTAAGGAAAACAATTGATATAACAACCATAAAAAACAGAAGAAGGAAGAAAATAAGGAATGATAAGCTTATGTTTAAAAGGGCTGAACCTGCTAAAAGGAAGGTAGATATTAGATAAACCTGCATAAAGTCTCTGAACTTTTTCTTTTCAAGGAGTTTAATTCCAAGTAAAACAGTAAGAAGTTCTACTACTGGTTTAACAAGGTCAGAAATTGATATGTTAGGAATGGTGATAAATACAGCTAACAGTGAAAGGGTATTTAAAAGCCATCCTGGTACAGGGTGTTTGTCTTTTAAGTCAGAAAAGACTGCTATAAGGAAAGTGGATATAAAAAATAAGGAAAAAACTGTGTCTATGTAAGGGAAGATAGATAAAAAACCTACAAAGGCTATAGCATATGTTAAGGAAAGGACTATAAAACTAACTCTTATCTTTTCCATAAACAGCTAACTCTTTAAGTATTTTTTGTTTATCTTTTAATCCTGAGTAGGTTTTCCCATTTATCCTGAAAATAAACTCTTTTCTCTCTTTAAAAAGTTTAAGTACTACATAAGTAAGGCAGGAAATTTTCTTTTCAAGGTTTGGTATATTTACTGAATTGAAATCTATTATATGGGATTTATAAAGGGGTTTTTCAAACTCTTTTACCTTCAGATTTTCTGATTTTGCTGAAGATTTCCAGTGAATATACTTTTTTGGAATACCTGGATAGTATTCTTTTATAGATGAGAAATCTCCTTCATAACCTATCCCTTTCCCCACCTCCCTCTCCTCTTTTTTTCCGTAAGGAGAAAAGATGTTTAGTGAGCATTTTTCAGGTTTTGGATAAACAACAACTGTTATACTTTTCTCAAAAGACAGACACCTTACAAAAAAATTAAAAGGAAAAGGAGAACAAACTTTTATATATTTTATCTCTTTTACGCCTCTTTCCCTGAAAACTAATGAAAAATCTACTTGATGTTCACTATCAGGTTTTATATAAGGAATAACAGATGTTTTTCCTTCAAGGTAGACCTTCAGTAAAAAAGAAGAAAAAAATCTTTTTCTGTTTTTTACAACAATTTTAAGAATAGCTGGTGTACCGGCGTAAACTTCAAAAGGAGTTTCTATGTCAACATCTATCTTAGACATATTCTTTTTTCCAAAGTAGCCTGAAACAGCCATGAAGCTAAGCATGGCTGAAACTATTAAATAAAGTAAATTATTACCAGTATTTATAGCGGCTACACCTAAAAAAATCGTGAGTATTATGTATATCCAGCCTGCTTTTGTTATCTTTATCATACCGGAACTTTTACCTGGTCTATAAGTGATTTTATAAATTCTTCCTTGTTAATCCCTTCTATCTCCTCTTTTATCTGAACTCTATGGGGAACTGTATAAGGAATAAGTTCTTTTATATCTTCTGGGATAACGTAATCTCTACCTTTAAAAAAGGCTTTTGTTTTAGCTGTTCTTAAAACAGCTAAATTTCCCCTTATTGAAAGACCAGTATAAAAGTACCTGCTTTTTCTTGTTAAATCAGAGATATCAAGGATGTAGTCTATAACCTTGTCTGATACGTATATATTCTTATCTATCCAGTTTTGTATCTCTAAAGCTTCTTCTTTTGTTAAAACAGGTTTCAATGAGTAAAGTTCCTCTCTTTTGCTTCCACCTTTCAGTATCTCTTTTTCAGCTTCCCTTGTAGGATATCCAATGCTTATTTTCATAATAAACCTGTCAAGCTGTGATTCTGGGAGAGGAAAAGTACCGTACTGTTCTAAAGGGTTCTGGGTTGCAATAACAAAAAAAGGTTTTGGAAGTTTATAAGTTTCCCCTTCTGCTGTTACCTGTTTTTCCCCCATCGCCTCAAGAAGGGCTGATTGGGTTTTCGGTGTTGCTCTGTTCAATTCATCAACAAGAACAATATTGTTGAATATAGGTCCCGGGTGGAACTCAAATTTTCCTGTGGATTTGTTGTAAACAGAAACTCCTGTTATATCTGTTGGAAGTAAATCACTTGTGCACTGTACCCTCCCAAATTCAAGTCCAAGGGTTTTTGCTATTCCTATAGCAAGTGTTGTTTTCCCAAGTCCTGGTAAATCTTCTATAAGGAGGTGTCCTTTTGAAAAAAATGCAATAAGAGAAAGCTCAAGGGATTTTTCTTTTCCCTGTAAAAAGTAAGAAAGAACGTTTATTATCTCTTTTATTTTTGAATGGTACTGTCTCACAATCTCCCCCTAAAGCTGAATATTGTCTATCAATCTTGTATCCCCCACAAAAACAGCAAGGGCTATAATATCCCCTTTTTCAACTATTTTTTTTGGTTTTAATGTTTCAGGGTGAACTATTTCAATATACTGGATTTCCCTGACGTGGGGAAAAGAGAGAATAACCTCCTGCATCTTTTCCTTTATCTTTTCAGGGTTTTTTTCTCCCTTTTCAAAAAGCTCTTTTGCTAAAAAAAGAGCTTTACTTAGAGATAAAGCTGATTTTCTTTCCTCAGGTGTTAGATATTTATTCCTTGAGGATAATGCAAGACCATCTTTCTCCCTTATTAAAGGACAACCAATAACTTCAACATCCATATTTAAATCTTTAACCATTTTTTGGATAACTTTAAACTGCTGGTAGTCTTTTTTACCGAAATACGCTCTATCTGGCTGGACAATATTAAATAGCTTCATGACAACAGTTGTCACACCTTTAAAATGTCCTTCTCTAAATGCCCCGCAAAGTCCCTCTGTAAGACCTTTAACTTCAACGTACGTTGAATACCCTTCCGGGTACATCTCTTCTTTATCAGGGAAAAAAACAAAATCAACACCTTCTTTTTTACATATCTCTAAATCCCTTTCTATATCCCTTGGATATTTATCAAGGTCTTCGTTTTTACCAAACTGAATAGGATTTACAAAAATGCTAACCACGACTGTATCATTATCATTTTTAGCACATCTAATAAGAGAAATATGACCTTCGTGTAAGTATCCCATTGTAGGTACAAAGCCTACACTTTTACCTTTTCTTTTTTCTTCTTTTATCAGTTTTTTCATCTCTTTAATAGATGTGATTAGCATTTATTAAGCCCCTCAAAAGTTTTATAATTATCAAACACTGAAAAATTATACAAAATAAGAGGATAATCAATGTTAACAAAGATTATATGGGAAGCTTTTTCTATAGCCTTATTGCTTTACGGTCTTTATCTTGTTTATGTTTTCCTATGGTTTTCTGAAGTAAGGATTTTTAACTGGGATATTTTTACGGCAAAACTTATTTCTGGAAGTATTATTGGCATAATACTTGTAATATCTTCTTATAAGTGGTTCAAGAAGAAAAGAGAAGAATTAAAGAAACTAAAAGAAGGGGAAGGTGAGGAACAATGATGATAAGAATAGACACAGGACTTTACATTAATGTTGACAATATTGTAGCTATTGAGCTTCAGGTACCAAACACAGACCTTTACAAAGATAACTACAAATGGGCTTTTTATACAAACAGCCCCCAGGAACATGTATTCTTCAGTAAGGTTTTTGAAACAAAAGAAGAGGCTCTTGAATGGTTTGATGAAACCATGGGAAGGTTTCTTGTTGATAGGGGAGGTA